>JAYUGJ010000121.1:0-107346 GCA_043738425.1 Burkholderiales bacterium | reverse complement strand
GCCAGCATCGCGGCTTCGGCAATCGTCACGTCTTTCAGCGGTTTGCCGAAGTAGGTCTCGCTGGCGGCAGCGAAGCCATAAGCGCGTTGCCCCAGATAGATCTGGTTCATGTAGATCTCGAGGATCTGGTCCTTCGTCAGCTGGTTCTCGATCTTCAGCGCGAGCAGGATCTCGTAAATCTTGCGGGTGAAGGTCTTCTTGGTCGGCAGGTAGAAGTTGCGCGCCACCTGCATCGTGATGGTCGACGCGCCCTGGCTGCGCGACTCACCGAAGTTGGCCAACCCGGCGCGCAGCACGCCCAGGTAGTCGACGCCGCTGTGCTCGTAAAAGCGCGCGTCTTCAATCGACAGCACCGCGTTTTTCAATGTTTTGGGCATGTCGGCAGAGGCCACGAAGCTGCGCCGCTCTTCGCCGAATTCGCCCAACAGCACGCCGTCTGCGGCATACACCCGCATCGGCTGCTTGGGCCGGTAATCGGCCAGCCCGCTCAGCTCGGGCAGGTTGGGGTAGGCCACCGCCAGCGCCAGCGCCACCAGCAAGAAAAGCGCCAATACAGCGCCCGCCAGCAAACCGAATGCACCAGTAATCGATTTGCCGAGCCGATAAACCCATGAATTCGACCGTCCGGCCGACGACGAGGCGGGCGAGTTGGCGGACATACCACCCGTCTCGCGCGTTGATTCACCCATACCACTCCCAGAAATCCAACCCGAATTATAGGAAGTGAGGGTGCATCACCCCCTTTCAAACTGGAACCATTGAACCGGCCGTCGGCAAACTCCTCAGGAATGCGGAAAAAGCACCGATAAATAGATTTCTGGCACGTGTAAATGTCACAACGGCGATGCCGCTGAAGCCCCGTTTTTCCTATGAGGCACAACGACTTTGCTGCTAGGATTGATGTGATTTGTTAACAATTCGGCGTTATTTTTTGCGAGTTGGAAGGATGGGTTTGTGAGCTTACTTGACACCCTTTTAGGCCGAAAAAATGCCCCGATGATCGGGCTCGACATCAGTTCTTCCAGCGTCAAGCTGGTTGAATTGGGTCAAGACGTATCTGGCGGATACATATTGGAACGTTTCGCGGCAGAGAGTTTTGAGAAAGGCTGGATTACCGACGGCCAAATCGAGAAATTCGACGAAGTGGCCGACGCCGTGCGGCGGGTTATTTCGAAAAGCGGCAGCAAAACCAAAGACGTAGTGATGGCGATGCCGCAATCGGCGGTCATCACCAAAAAAATCATGTTGCCAGCCGGCCTGCGCGACGAAGAGTTGGAAATTCAGGTCGAAACCGAAGCCAACCAATACATCCCGTTTTCGCTCGACGAAGTCAGCCTCGATTTCTGCGTCATCGGACCCAGCCCGACCTCGGTCGGCGACGTCGAGGTATTGATCGCCGCATCGCGCAAAGACCGCGTGCAAGACCGCCAAGGGCTGGCCGAAGCCGCCGGCCTGCGCCCGGTGGTGCTCGATATCGAATCGCACGCGTCGCGCCTGGCCATGAGCCGCATCGTGGGCGCGCTGCCCAACGAGGGCCGCGACGCACTGGTGGCGTTGTTCGAAATCGGTGCCGACACCACCAGCTTGAAAGTGTTGCAAGACGACGAAATGCTGTACGACCGCGACCAGGCGTTCGGCGGCTCGCAGCTGACCCAATTGATTTCGCGCCAGTACGGCTTTTCGTTTGAAGAAGCCGAACAGAAAAAACTCTCCGCTGATTTGCCCGACGACTACGAAAACCAGATCCTGGTGCCGTTTGTCGACAGCTTGTCGCAAGAAATCGGCCGCGCGCTGCAGTACTTTTTCACCAGCACGCCGCACCACAAAGTGCATTACGTGATGCTGGCGGGCGGCACCGCTACCTTGCCCGGGCTGAAAGACCGCGTCACCGAGCTGACCGGTTTCGCCTCGATGGTGGTCAACCCGTTTGACAACATGAAGCTGGGCAGCGCGGTACGCGAAAGCAAACTGCGCCGCGAGGCACCCTCGTACCTGACTGCCTGTGGATTGGCGATGCGGAGGTTCGCCCAGTGATATTGATCAACCTACTCCCGCACCGCGAAGCCACCCGCAAGCGCAAGAAGCTGGCGTTTTTCGCCGGCATGGTGGCCGCGGCAGTCGCCGGGCTGGTTGCCGTGGGCGTGTGGTTCGGCGTGGTCGGACAACTGACCTCGGGCCAGAAAGACCGCAACGCCTACCTCACCGCAGAAATCGGCAAGCTCGATATTCAAATCAAGGACATCGCGGCGCTGAAGGCTGAAATCGAGTCGCTGAAATCGCGCCAAAAAGCGGTCGAAGATTTGCAAACCGACCGCAACGTGCCGGTGCACATCCTCAACGAACTGGTCAAGCAAACGCCGGAAGGCGTGTACTTCACCGCGGTCAAGCAAACCAACCAGGTGCTCAGCATTGCCGGTGTCGCGCAAACCAACGAGCGGGTCTCGGAGCTGCTGCGCAACACCGCAAACAACTCCGACTGGCTGATGAAGCCCGAGCTGATCGAAATCAAGGTGTCGGGCACCCAGGCCGCCGATCGAACGCAAAAGCGCTTGTTCGATTTCTCGATGCGCGTCGACGTCAAGCGGCCGCAAGACCCTGCCGCCGCGGTAGCCGCTGCAGCCTCGGCCGCGTCGGGTGCGAAGCCGCCCGCGCCCCCTGTTGTGAAGAAAGGTTGACCCGATGGCCAACACATCCAACCCAGGCAGCGCCGACATGAACTCGGCCTTCCAAGGCGCCGCAGCGCAATTCAAAGGCTTGAACTTCGGCCAACCCGGCCAATGGCCGCTGTTGCCCAAACTGGCCGCGTGGCTGGCGGTGGCACTGGCGCTGGTGGTGGTCGGCTGGTTCGCGGTGTTGTCGACCTCACACGAAGAACTCGATGCAGAACGCGCCAAAGAACCCGGGCTGAAAACCGATTACCGCTCGAAGCTCGGCCAGGCGGTCAACCTGAGCGAGCTGCGCAAACAAAAGCTGCAAGTTGAGGAATACGTCGTGCAGCTGGAAAAACAGCTGCCCGGCAAGGCTGAAATGGACGCGCTGTTGTCCGACATCAACCAAGCTGGTTTGGGTCGCGGCTTGCAGTTCGAGCTGTTCAAACCCGGCCAGGTCGCGGTCAAGGATTACTACGCCGAGCTGCCTATCACTTTGCGGGTATCGGGCCGCTTTCACGACATCGGCTCCTTCGCTGCCGACGTGGCCAACCTGTCACGCATCGTGACGCTGCACGACGTATCGATCGGCGGCGTCAAGCCCGGCAGCGACTTGTTGTCGATGGACGCGACTGCCCGAACCTACCGTTATCTGGACGCCGACGAGCTGGCGCAAATCAGCAAAGAAAACGCGGCCAAAAAAGCCAAGGCGGGAGCACCTAAATGACGACCCGACCGCACTCCCTGCGTTGGTTTGCTTGCACCGGCGCATTGCTTGCGCTGACTGCCTGCAGCGCCGACCAGCAAGAGTTGTCCCAGTGGACCGAGCAGCAGCGCAAAGAAGTCAAGCCCGATGTGCAGCCGATCTTGCCGCCGAAAAAATTCAACCCGCAGCCGTACAAGGCAGCCGATTCGGTTGAGCCGTTCAGCCTGCAAAAGCTGACGGTGGCCGTCAAGCAAGAAGCGCGTCAGCCGAATTCGGCGTTGACCGCCGAGATCAACCGGCGCCGCGAACCGCTCGAGGCGTACCCGCTCGACAGCGTGTCGATGGTCGGCACGGTGACCAAGCAAAGCAAGCCGTTCGCGCTGCTGCGGGTCGACAACTTGCTGTACCAAGCCAAGCTCGGCGACTACCTTGGCCAGAACTACGGAAAGATCATCAAGATCACCGAGACCGATGTGTCACTGCGCGAAATCGTGCAGGACGCCACCGGCGAATGGACGGAGCGGGTCAGCCAGATCCAGCTCCAGGAGAAAGTCAAATGAACGCCAGACAGGAAAAATGCACCATGGGTAGTCACTGGTCGGCGCGTCTGTTGACGCTCTCGTTGTTGTGCAGTGCCACGCTGTCAGCCATGGCGCAAAACGCCATTCAATCGATCAACACGACGCTGCAAGGCGGCTCGGAGGTGGTACGCATTGAAATGGCGGTGCCGCTGGCGTCGGTGCCGAAGGGCTTCGTGGTGCAAACGCCAGCGCGCATTGCCATCGATTTGCCCGGCGTGAAAAACGCGCTCGGCAAGTCGACAGTAGAAATCAACCAGGGCAACCTGCGGTCAGCCACCGTGGCTGAAACCGATGAACGCAGCCGACTGGTGTTGAACTTGCGCCAGCCGGGTACCTACCGGGCTGAAATTCAAGGCAAGGCGTTGGTGTTGGTGCTCGACGCCACCGCCACCGCCGCGCCACTGGCCACGCGCGGCAGTGCCGCGCCGGTGAAATTTGCTGAAGCACAAAACACCCAACAACTGCCGCTGAAAGACGTGGATTTCCGCCGCGGCAGCGACGGTGCGGGCCGCATCATCGTCAACCTGGCGAACAACCAGGTCGGCGTCGACATCAAGCAGCAAGGTGCGACGCTGGTGGTCGAATTTTTGAAGTCGAGCCTGCCCGACAGCCTGCGCCGCCGACTCGATGTGACCGACTTCGGCACACCGGTGCAAACCGTCTCCACCTCGCAAGCCGGCGACCGGGTTCGCCTGGTGATCGAGCCACGCGGTGCGTGGGAGCACAGTGCCTACCAAAGCGACAGCCAGTTCGTGGTCGAAATTCGGCAGCAAAAAGTCGACCCGAACAAGCTAACGCAGGGCCCTGGCTTTGCTGGCGAAAAACTGTCGCTGAATTTTCAAAACATCGAAGTGCGCGCGCTGCTGCAAGTCATCGCCGACTTCACCAACTTCAACATCGTGACCAGCGACACCGTCACCGGCAACGTCACCTTGCGTTTGAAAGACGTGCCGTGGGACCAGGCACTCGACATCATCTTGCAGTCGAAAGGTTTGGGGTTGCGCAAGTCGGGCAACGTGATCTTGATTGCACCGAAGGATGAGTTGGCGTCGAAAGAAAAAATCGACTTGGAATCGAAGGCGCAAATTGCGGCACTGGAGCCATTGCGCACCCAGGCGTTTCAAATCAACTACGCCAAGGCAGAAGACATTGCCAAAGGCTTGAGCGGCCGTGGCGAAGGCGGCGGCGGTGGTGGTGGCGGTGGCGGCAACAGCAGCCGCATCTTGTCGCCGCGTGGCAGCGTGATTTCGGAAACCCGCACCAACCAGCTGTTCGTCAACGACATCCCGTCGAAGCTGGAAGAAATTCAAAGCCTGATCTCGAAAATCGACATTCCAGTGCGCCAGGTGCTGATCGAAGCACGCATCGTCGAGGCCGATGACTCGTTCGGCAAATCGTTGGGCGTGAAGTTGAACGGCATCGACTTCCGTGGGCGCAGTGGTGTGCCGGGCTATGGCTCGGTCGGCGACAACCGCATCACGATCGGTGCCAACCTGAATGCGCTCAACTTCTCGAACGGCACGTCGGTGGATAAAACCATCACCGTCGACCAAACCAACTTCGTGAGCTTGCCCGCCACCTCGCTCGGCGGCTACAACCCGGCAACGTTTGCATTCTCTTTATTTGGAGCCGGCCTGAATCGCTTCCTGAACCTGGAACTGTCGGCGCTGGAAGCCGACGGCCGAGGCAAGGTGGTGTCGAGCCCGCGGCTGGTCACTGCCGACCAGATCAAAGCAATCATCCAGCAAGGTACCCGTGTGCCGTACCAGCGTTCGACATCCAGCGGTGCGACCGCCATCGACTTTGTCGACGCCACGCTGAAGCTCGAAGTCACGCCGCAAATCACGCCCGAGGGCAGCGTGATTCTGGATGTGGCGGTCAACAAAGACAGTATCGGCGCGCAAACCGCGGGTGTGTTTTCGATCAACACCAAATCGGTCAAAACCCAGGTGCTGGTGGAAAACGGCGGCACGGTAGTGATCGGCGGCATCTTCGAACAAATCGAGCGTACCGACACCACCAAGGTGCCGTTCTTCGGTGACCTGCCAGGTGTCGGCAACCTGTTCAAAACCAAAACCGATTCATCGCGCAAAACCGAATTGCTGATTTTCTTGACGCCGAAAATCGTCAGCGAGCGCACCGCCACCCGCTGAGCGTCGACTCACCTTTGAGGGGTTTCGCCCGCCATGTTCGTCAGCTTGATCGGCATGCCCGGCGGCGGTAAATCGACCGTCGGCCGCCACCTGGCGCGCAGGCTGGGTGTGCCGTTCAGTGACAGCGACACCGTCATCGAACGCCAGCTCGGCTGCAGCATCCGCGAATACTTCGATGCGGCTGGCGAAGAACGGTTTCGAGATGTCGAGCAAGGCGTGATTGCCGAGCTGGTGCGCGCTGATCGCGGCGTGCTGGCCACCGGCGGCGGGGTGGTGTTGCGTGACGCCAACCGCCACGCGCTGCACCGCCACACCACTGCGGTGTATTTGCGCTCATCGCCCGAAGAGTTGTTTCGCCGATTGCGCCACGACACCCACCGCCCGTTGCTGCAGGTGCAAAACCCGCTGGCGCGGCTGCGCGCGTTGTTTCACACCCGTGACCCGCTGTACCAAAGCACCGCGCACTACGTGATCGAAACCGGCCGGCCGTCGGTGCAAAACCTGGTCAACATGCTGTTGATGCAACTCGAGCTGGCCGGCGTGTTGCCGATGGACACGGTGCCTTCGCCGGTCGATCCCAGCGAATCAAGCGTGCACTGAATCGGCCTTCCGGTAGGCGGCGTGGCAGCACGCTGGGCCCACGCTGCCGCGGCAAAATAGCCGCATGGCAAATTCACCGAATACCACTGCGGCCGATGGGCCTGCCGCCACCCGAGTCAGCATCGCGCTGGCCGACCGCAGCTACGACATCGTCATAGGCAGCGGCCTATTCGACCGCGCCACCGAAATCGCTTGCGGCCCACGCACGTCCGATGCGCTGATCGTCACCAACACCACCGTGGCACC
Organism: Burkholderiales bacterium; assembly: GCA_043738425.1. Taxonomy (GTDB): domain Bacteria; phylum Pseudomonadota; class Gammaproteobacteria; order Burkholderiales; family Burkholderiaceae_C; genus PBB1. Next base: position 100,412 of record JAYUGJ010000121.1, on the reverse strand, counting down.
GCTTTACGCGCAGCGGTTGCACGCGGCGTTGGGCACGCACCATGCGCGCGTTGCCACCATCGCCCTGCCCGACGGCGAGGCCTACAAAGACTGGCCCACGCTGAACCGGGTGTTCGACCGGTTGCTGGCCGACGCCTGCGACCGCAAAACGGTGCTCTACGCACTGGGCGGCGGCGTGATCGGCGACATGACCGGCTTTGCGGCAGCCTGCTACCTGCGCGGCGTGGCCTACGTGCAGGTGCCGACCACGTTGCTGGCGCAGGTCGACTCATCGGTCGGCGGCAAAACCGCGATCAACCACCCGGCGGGCAAAAACATGATCGGCGCGTTCTACCAGCCGCTCAAAGTCATTGCCGATCTGGACACGTTGAACACCTTGCCCGACCGCGAAATTTCGGCCGGCCTGGCCGAAGTCATCAAGTACGGCCCGATTGCCGACGACGCATTCCTCGGCTGGATCGAAGACCACATCGATGCGCTGCGTGCGCGCGAACCCGCCGCGCTGGCGCACGCGGTGCAACGCTCGTGCGAAATCAAGGCCTGGGTGGTGGGGCAAGACGAGCGCGAAGCGGGCGTGCGCGCCATATTGAATTTCGGCCACACCTTCGGTCACGCGATCGAAGCCGGCATGGGCTACGGAGTCTGGTTGCACGGCGAAGCGGTAGGTTGCGGCATGGTGATGGCAGCTGATTTGTCGGCGCGCTGCGGGCTGGTCGACGCCGCGTATGTGCAGCGCCTGACCGCGTTGATCGCACGTGCCGGGCTGCCCACCGTGGGCCCGAAGCTCGGGGCTGCGACCTACCTGGAACTGATGCGCGTCGACAAAAAATCCGAGGCCGGTCAAATCCGCTTCGTACTGATCGACGCACCCGGCCGCGCCAGCTTGCATGTGGTGCCCGACGCATTGGTGGCTGAGGTGATCGCGGCACACACTGCGTGAGCCAAGTGTTCAACGCCGGCGACGGTGCCGCACTGGCCGACGCGCATGCCGCGCATGTCGGGTATGCCGCGCACGCCGGGTATGCCACCTACGCCAGCAACCCGAATCAAAGCCGCGGCCGCCGCCACGCCGAGCCCGCATCTATCGGCCGCAACGACTTCCAGCGCGACCGCGACCGCATCGTGCACAGCACCGCCTTTCGGCGGCTGGTCTACAAAACCCAGGTGTTCCTGAACCACGAAGGCGACCTGTTTCGCACCCGCATGACGCACTCGCTCGAAGTGGCGCAAATCGCCCGCTCGATCGCGCGGCCGCTGGGTTTGCATGAAGATTTGGTCGAAGCCATTTGCCTGGCGCACGACGTCGGTCACACGCCATTCGGCCACGCGGGGCAAGACGCGCTCAATGAATGCTTGCAGCGACTGCACCCCGGCCGCGAAGGCTTCGAGCACAACTTTCAAAGCCTGCGGGTGATCGATTTACTCGAGCTGCGCTACCCGCAATTCGACGGCTTGAACCTGACGTTCGAGACCCGCGAAGGCGTGCTCAAGCATTGCTCACAAGCCAACGCGCGGCGGCTCGAAGCGATAGAGCCGCTCGGTGTGGGCCACCGTTTCATTGCGCGCACGCAGCCCAGCCTGGAAGCGCAGCTGTGCAACCTGGCCGACGAGATCGCCTACAACGCGCACGACATCGACGACGGCGTGCGTTCGGGTTTGCTCACGATGGAGCAGCTCGAACAAGCCGGCGTGTTCAACCAGCACCGCCGTGAATGCCTGCGAGCGCATCCGCAGCTCACCGGGCAGCGGCTGCTGTTCGAATCGATACGCCGCATGCTCAGCGCGCAAATTCACGATGTGATCGCCAGCACGCAACGCATGTTGCACCAGCACCAGCCAACCAGCGCCGACGCGGCCCGCGCCATGCCGCCGCTGGTGCGCTTCAGCGCTGACATGGGCGCAGGCAGCGCCGAGCTCAAACACTTTTTAAGCCGCAACCTGTACCGCCACCCAAAGGTGCAAGCCAACACCGACCAGGCCCGCGCGGTAGTGCAGAGTCTGTTTGCGCAGTACCAGGAAAACCCAAAAAAAATGCAGGAGGCCGTTGAGCCCCCCGCATTTTTAGACACCGTGACCGAGGCGTCGACCGGCCGTTCTAAAGACCCGACCCCCCGAGCCATCGCCGATCACATCGCCGCCATGACCGACCGCTGCGCCCTGCGCGAACACCACCGGCTCACCGGCGAGCGGTTATTCGACTGATGTGCTCGCGGCCCAAGGTTCCAACCCTGCTCCACGCGATCACTGAACTTCTGGCAATTCGCGCCAGTTGATGCGGCGCAGCGACACCGCTTCAAACGGGAAGGTTTCGACCTTGTCTACGCCACCGCTGTCGGTGCCGCTGATCAGCGTTCCCTTGCCGTTCACGCTGATGAAACGCAGGTCGGTCACGCTGCCAGACACCGCTTGAAACTCGGCTGGAACCAGCGCACCGTTTTTGTATGTTTTCAAAAACGTGGTGGCTTTGGCAAAGTCTTTTGCATACAGACGACTCGTGCCGGATGGGCTGCACGCGGTCCCTATGGCCAGTGTGGTGGCGTAGGCCACTTTGCCAGCCAGTGTCGTCGCGTCGAGCGTGACTCGATACGCAATGCCGGTTTTAGCGCGGGCGACAACGGGCGGTGTTGCGCTGGTGTCGGCAGCGACGTCTTGATCATCCGTTCCAAGATCTTCGTACCAACCGACCTGGGTTACTGGGTTGAACTCCACGCCAACCAACCCGTTGGCGCTTTTCGCTAAATTGGATCGGGTGTACGGGAATGCCACCGAACCGGGTGTGGCGGCAGCGGGCTTGAAAGCTGCGTTCGTGCCATCTGCGACGGCATAGAACGTTTGCTCCGCGGTAGTGCCCGCGTCAGACACCTCGAGCAATCTGCCAGTGCCGAATAAAACAAACCGTTTTTTCGTATTCGGATGCACTTCGATGACGGGCCGGCTGGTAAGCGGTTGCGCCACGGTGTCGTTCGGGAGGGGGCTGGTCAGTGTGGCCATCAACGTCGGCGCCGGGTAGGTGCCGGTCCCTGTGATGTCGAGCCGCCACAGATTGCCCAGCAAGTCGCCGGCGTACAACGCGTCGGCGGTACCGTCAGTGGCATCTGGCTCAAACGCATTCACGTGCGCTAAGCCGGCATCGTTAGCCACTGATCCAGCAGTCGTCGAGATGGTCTCCAAGACGTTGCCATTGCGTGGATCGACGAAGACAAAATAGCCTTTGCCGTCGGCGTTGTTGTAGCCAGACGGAAAGATGACCGTCCAGCCGTACTTTTTGGTTTTCGTGACCACCGGTTCACCGAAAGTAAAACCAATTTGTGAGCTCTTTATTTCCCACAATACCTTGGAGGCAACGTTCAATTCGCTGGCCGCAGCGGTCGCGCCAGCAATCATGCCTTTCGGGTCGGTGACATCGATCGCGTAATAGCTCCTACCACCTTTGCCGAGACCGCCGATCAGTACCGACTTCCAGTTCGGCGCGCCGGTGGCGCCGCCAGCTTTGCCGAAGTCAATGTCATGCACGCTAGGCGTAGCGTTGACCATGTAGTGGTGCGAGAACCCCGCCGGCTTGCCTAGCGAAGCCAAGCCGTCAACGTTCGGCGTCGCGGGTGTGCTGGGGCCGGCGATCAAAGCGCGTGGCACGTAGGCGAACATTTCTTGGCCAAACGACGCATCGCCTTCCAGTGCGGCCTGCGTTAGGGTTGCCGGCGTAGAGCTAGAAACCAGCGCACCGTTGATTGCGTGCAACATGCCGTCGTTCGCGCCAACGTAAACCACCGTCAAGCGGTTCTTCCAGGTGGTTCGGAAGGCGGTGTAACCCGGGTTCGCGGCCTCGCTGAATGGATCAGCCGGCGGACCCACTGGCCTGGCTTTCGAACCCACCACATCGCCAAACAATTTTTCTCTGGTTCGATACACGCGATTTGCATCGGCGCTGCCGAGCTTGACTTCGTTGACGGCCTCGCCGCGTAGGTAATTGATGTAGTTCGCGCTGTCATCACCCGGCACATAAGAGGTGTTCAAGTTCGCCAGATCGGCGGTCAGCGAAGCCGCACGAAACGGCACGCCGGCGCTGCCATTCCAGGTCACAACGCGGCGGTCGGTGTCCCAACCCTTGACGGCCCCTACCTCGGCTAGCTGCGTGCTGAGCTTGGCGCTGAAGTTCCACTTTTCAACCAACGTGGGCTTGTTGTTGGTATCGAACTTGAGCTCGCTGGCGGTCACTTCACCGGTCCAGTTCACGGCGTCGTACTTGCTGCTGAAGCTGCTGTTACCAGCTACGGCGACTTGTGGCAGCGAGGTTGAAAACGACGTGGTGTATTTGGTGATCTTCTTCGCAATATCTGCGAACGCTGCGTCCAGCGCGGCCTTCATCAGGTCGGGTTGCGCACCTGAAAAATAGTTGTCCGGACGCGGTTGCCCGCCCAGCGTGTCGGCGGTCGAGGCCCACGACGCTTGCGACAACGGCGTGGTGTTGGCCACGTCGTAGTCCGTCGGCACGGTGAAGCCGCCGTACTTGGCCGCCAGGTAAAACTGGTTGTTTGCTTGCTCCCCGCTTTCCATCACATCGACCCAGTAGGTTTCGATGGTTTGGGGTTCTTTGATTTGCAAAGACGTTCGGCCGCGAATGTCTCGGATGTGCGCGTCGTAGGCAAGCCCGGCCATCAATGCCGAGTTGAAGTTGTTTCCGCCGGTCCATGGATAAGTTGCACCTAGCGACGCACCCAAGCCCTGCAGCACACCGACCTTGTTGGTCGAAGTGATGGCATTCCAGGTGGTGTCGGCGGTGACCTCTGCGGGTGTCGCCGGTTCTTTGTCGCCGTTCACGTGGGTGTAACCCGGCACGTTTTTGTCGGAGTGCGTATTCGTGTCACCAATGCCCAGAATGAAGTTGGATTGGCAGGTGTACAGAATCGGATCGACCTGTTCGGTGATGACAGGAAAACCGTCGGCCCACGCCAGTTTGGTGGCGTTGGACGTGCCGCCCGGCACGCTGGAATAGGCCGCCACGGGCGATAGGTTGCGGAAGTAGCGAATCGCTGCGTAGTACAGCTCGCTGACGCTGTCGTAACTCTTGTAGTTGCCCGGGGTAATTTGCCCGAATTTATTCAAATAGTTCAACACGCCGCTGTTCGCTATAGCGCTGGCGGGCAACCCCATCACCGCACTGGTGTTGTCAGCGTCGTATTTATCTGGGTTGATGGTCATCGTGCCGTCGACCGCACTCCATTCGCCGCCGGTGACTTGGCCTGCGGGACCAGTGGGCGCTTTTGCGTTGGTAACGTCGGAGGAGCCAGGCACCGGTTGGGTTGGGCCGATGAACTTTTGCCGCGCACGCAGCACACCACCGTCGCGTTCAATTGCGCCAGGGTCAGTGTTGCGGCTGTCGTTCAGGTAACCAAACGCGCTGTAGCGAATTTTGTTGGCGTACTTTTGCATCAAGCCTTCGGGCTTGAAGTTGGTTCCGTAGGCAACGCAGTTGGCTTCTTTTAGCGCCGATGAGGCACAAACTTTGGCGCGCACAAACGCCTCGTAGACCACTCCGCCTGCGGTTGCAATCCCGTTGTACTGCGTAGGCGTTGGGCTGGCCGCGTTGACCGATACGGTGTTCGGGGCGCTGCCACCTACCGGCACCCAATCGGCTGAGCCTGGTGTTTTCCATTCGAGGTAAATCTCTGATGCGCCAGGCCCTTGGCTGAAATCGAGCTGGATGGTGAACACCGTATTGGCTGCAACGCCGGTGTACGGGGCCACGACTTGGTCAACCATGCCGGCGTAGCTGGTTTGGTTGACCACCTGGGTCAGCGCACCGCCGCCCTTTTGTATTCGCAGTTGCACCGTGTCGTCCGCCCGAACACGGAATTCATACGTTCCAGCGGTTGGTGCTTTGATCGACCCGTCCCAACGGACCGACATGTTCTCCCGGTTCACGCCTGGCCCGGGCACCACGCTGTTCCAGTTGTAAAAAATGGTGGGTTCGGCTGGGCGCGTGAGTACCGCGCCGCCGGATCGAGTCTGGTTGTTGTAGTACTTGCCGGTGAAGCTGGCCAGTGCGACGGGCACTGTCGCCACGCCCGGCACGGTAAAGCGCATCTTGTTGCCGAGGCCTTGGATACGCATGTTGAGCGCAGTGGTGGTCGCCGGAAACGGCGTCGCACCGGCAATCAATGCGCCATCCGTAATGCTGGGGTCGGGGTAGTTGTACGTGCCGCCCTGGCCACTGTGGTGGCCTTTTTCCACGACGGTGGTGGTGGTGGTGTCGATCACGCGGTAGCCGCCGGTCAGCGTCCAGCGGAACGGGTCGATGGTTTGTGTGGCCGCCCAGTTCAAGAAGTTACCGCTCCATTTACCGCTGCACACGTGCGCTGTGGCAGCGCTCGATGGTGAGAAGTAGTTGTTGACATCGGTTCCGTTGGTGTACGTGTAGACGTAGCACCTGGCGGGATCGAAGTAGCCGAGGTAATCTTTCGTCACGTCATACGGCGTGCGTGCGTAAGCCGCACCCACCACCGTCGGAAATTCGGTCGACAGCACCAGTGCCAGATTGCCGGGCACGTTGCTGCTGGCAAAAATGGGCAAATCGGCCAGTGGTGTGGCAGCTTGGGTTGAACCCACCAACGCGACCAGGCATGCGCCCCAGGTTGCAACGCGCCAGCGCGCACACGCGTGAAGTCGGTTGCGATCAATACCGCTGCAGAAAATTGATTTGGACAAAAGGTTCATTGCGGACTCTCGGGTCATGCTGCGCGGGGGCGCAGTGGCTGAAGCAGCTGGTAAATCGGCGCGTAATAAAAAACGACAGTCGTTGGCAACTTGGGCCTCAGCTCGGTGGCGTAGGCACGGTGAATGTCGATTGGAAAAACGATTGCGTATTGCGTGGTCCGGTGGCGCGCACACTCAGCCGGTACACGATGGCGCGCAGCGACACTGGCGTGCCGCTGGTGCCCAATTTGCGGTCCGGCCCTTTGCGGTTCGACGAACTGGTACCCGCAGCGGTTTTGTCCTCGGCGACGATGCAATCGGCCGAACCGAAGGCCGCCTCGTCACCCGTTGCCGCGCACAACCGGTCGATGACATAGCGAATTTGCACACTGCCGTCTGTCGACGCCAGGTCGGCAGCGGTCCACTTCGCCGCAAAGGCGGTGTTCTTCAACAACAGGTCGGTGGGAATGCCCTGCGCGTTCGTCGGCAACCTGAGTGAGCTGTAGTTGCTGGTCGGAATATCTGCGCTGCGCGCAACCGAAGATGCCAGGGTGCCGGTCGGACGAAACGCGGTGAGCACCACGTTGGTCGCGCGTTCGCTCTGGTTTTGCAAATCACGTTTGAAAGCAATGTTGCCCGAGGTAAACAAGGTGCTGTTGAAGGAGCGCACCAGCGCCGCAGCAGCGATCAACATGATGACCAGCGCGATCAAGGTGTAAATCAACACCACCCCGCGTTGGCGGGGTTTCGCGTGCGCGGTGAATCGACTTGAGCGGACGTGTTTCATAGTTGCGGTGCCAACAAAACATTGCGCAGCGGGATGGTGACGTCGACGGTGCGGTAGCGGTAAGTCAGCTCGTCGCCGACCAGCGTTCGCGCTTGCGGAATCGCGTCGGCGAACAAGGTGAACGTTTTGCCGGCGGGTTGTGCGAAGTCTTGCGGCCGCTCAGACACCGTGGTGCGCAAAATCATGCCGACACGGACTGCGACGATGCGCCGAACCCTGGTCTGCGCAGCCGGGCTGCCGTCCGACAAGTTCGCAGCGCTGTAGTCGGCTACAGGATCGATCCAGGCCAGGTCGGAGCCGTCGAGAGCGAGTGACCGGTCGATGCGGTAGAGCGCACGCATTTCCACCACGCCCTCGGCAACCGCGACCTCGGGGTTGACAGCGGCCACGCCGCCACTGGCCGCAGCAGCCGCGGGGCGCAACAAGTCGTAGCCCATCAAAGACGCGTTGTTGCCGACGCCGTACAACTGGAACACCGGCAAATTGCCAACAGCGTTGCCCATTTGCACGGCGATAGAAGCACCGCCGAAGTCGCTCAACGACACGCCGCTGGCCGACGTAGTGAAGAACTGTCCCGACAGTGGCAACGCCTGGTCAGAAACCGCTGGGTTGTGTGTGCCCACCTGCTCCATCAGGCAGCCAGCACCAGGGCTTGCAGTGTTGGCAAGCAACAGCATGTCGTTGTCCGCGTAGCCCAACGTGTTGGGCACCCGCAAATTACTTTGAGTCAACACACCACCCGGCGGGGCCAACACATCCAGCGGTGATTCGCCTGAACCCGACATGCCGCCCATCACGACCAACACGTCACCACGCACTTCAGGCGTGCCGGTGGTTCGGTCGGCCAGCCCTTTGCCTATAAGTAACGGTGCCAAACGCAGCTGTTGCGGTACGCGGGCAAATGCGGACGTTGCTGGGAATGCGGCCGGCATCGGCATCACGTCGACGCCGTCGCTGCTAGCGCTAACCCGGCAGCCGTAGACGTCTTGCCAACGTTGCGAAAAGCCAGATCCTGCGCTGCGAATCGCGCGATCGAGCACAAACGCCGAGTAGGCACCGGTGGCGTTGACCTCGTTCACCGAGGTGGTGTTGCGTTTGCTGCCTTCGGTGCGCATCAGCACATTGGTGATGGCCAGCGTGAGCACCAGGCTGATAACGATGGCGACCATCATCTCGATCAGCGTGAAGCCCGCCGTGCGCGACTGGCTGGTGGAGTGGCGCGTCATGGCAGGATCACCTGGGTAACGAAGCGGTTGTCGTAGCGGTCAGCAGGCCGCACGCCTGACGCCACCTCAGGCGCAGTGGTGGCACGCCAGCTTATCGAGATGGTTGCGGTGCTGCCGGTCACTGCGTCGCTCACGACGGTCACCGTGCCCACGCCGTTGGGCAGACCGCTGCCATCCTCAACTCCACTGGCGGTGACACCGCGAACGCGCAATTTCCAAGCCTCAATCGCCGCCGAGGTGGTTGGGTCGGTGACGTTCCATGTGCCGGCACCCGACGCCGCCTCGGAAGGCGTCGGACTGCCTTCGCCGATCAGCAGCGTCGAGGCGATTTCATTGGCCATCAGTGCGGCACGGTTGCTGTCCTCCGCGCTTACCGACACCTGGGTGGCGCGGGCCTGCAGGCCAACGAAACCCAAGATGCCGAACGAAAAAATCAAGATGGACACCAGCACTTCAATCAGCGTGAAGCCGCCAGCGTGTTTGCGTGAGCGCTGTGTCATGGAGGGCATCCGTCAGGTGAACTTGCAGACAAGGCCGGGCGCAGGGGGTCGCACATGCGCATCTGGCCGCCGAGGGCGACGAGCACATTCAGATTTCGATCTGCGCTGGTTTGGCTGATGGCAAAGGTGGTGGCGGCCGCAACGCATTCGGCAGCTGCGTTGGTCATCATGCGGCCGCTGGAGTTGAAACAAATTGCCTTGACGGTGTTGTCGGGAACGGTGCTGGCGATCGCGACACCTGCTGCCACGTCGGTCAGTTTGCCGCTGCCTACGTAGCGTTCCTCCAGCGTCAATGCCGAAGCTCCTGTTTCACCGACCCGTGGCAGCGTTTGCAATGCCCACCGGGTGCCGCCTGCAACCGCAGTGACTGCGGTGGAGGGGTTCGGCGTGGCATTGGTGAACGACAACACCACCGGCCGGTTGCGGCGCACGGCTTCGGCTTGCGCGGTGCGAATGCCGGTTTGCAATGCGTCGGCCACGGTGCGCACCTGCGAGTTGCGGATCCAGGCGGTGAACGACGGCAGGCCGAGGGCGACCAGCAGGCCGATCAGCGTCACCGTGATCATCAGTTCGAGCAACGTGAAGCCACGCTGCGCCAACGCTGGGGCAGTCGCCGTCACAGTCGTCGTCGCAGGGCGATGCGGTCGACTCAACACACTTGCCCCTTTTTCAAAATCCAGCAGGTGTTCAGGCTCGCAATCGGCTCGACGTAACCGGCCGGTGGGCTGGTCAGCTTGGTGCTGCGCTGGTCGAACTGGTCGACGCGGTATGCGAACGCGGCGGTAGTGTTCGAGCCGGTTGCGGTGAGCGTGTAGGTGGTGGCCGTTGGTGCGGCAGGGTCGGTGACCACGACCGGTGCGCAGCTGAGAACGAAGTCGCCCTGCGTTCGCTGGGCAACCGGTATCGCTGCGTTGCACGGCGGGTTGATGGTGGTGGCGCCGACAACGACGCTTGCGTAGGTGCGGTTGTCTTGGAAGTACCGCTCCATGTTGGCGCGCCCACCTGCCAACAAATTGGTGGCATCAACCAGCCGACCGCGCCGTATGTATTCGGTGTAGCTCGGCAGCGCGATCGCCGCCAGGATGCCGATGATGGCGACGGTGATCATGACTTCGATCAGCGTGAAGCCACGCGTTTGGCGCTGCGTGGGCGATGGCTGCGGTGGCGACAAATGGGGGTGTGGGTACATGGGGTTCGCTGCCGATTGCTGGTGTGGTTTGAAATGAGTTTCGAGGGTCAGGTGTGTAGACACCAGGAAAACTGCACGCTTTTCGGCCGGCGTTCGATGGGCGGCGCGCTGTGGCTGATGGGCGGTGCGGCGTGTGGTGCCCGCGATGTCGAGGTGTGGTAAATTCACGGCCCCTCCACCGACAGCTCAATTTTTCGCGTGCTGGCTACTGCTACGCCTTGGCGCATGGCGGGCTTGAGCTTGCCGGTGCGCATGCGGGTTTCCAGCCGCAGTTTGATGTCGCGCGCCAACGGCTGCGGTTCAACAATCGTGCAGTCGATGATGTCGCCGTCGCGGCTGACTTGCACTTCGAACACCAGGCGGTGCAGGCCGGCCGAGTCGAGCGCGGCGGTGTCGAGGTTCCAGTCCGAGTCGCCTTCGGGCTCGGCCGGGTGGTCGACCTCGGCGGTTCGGTAAAAGCGCACCGCGTGGTCGGCGGCACCGAGCGTGTCGGTGTCGGCGGTTTGCTTCGCGGCGCCTTGCTGGGTGTTCGGTTGACTCGCATCGCTTTCGCCCGCGGCCATCGGCGCTGGCACGGCTTCGGCTGGCGGCACCGCTGGTGCGGGCGTCGCGTCAGCCGGTGGGGGAAATGGCAGCGGCGGTGATGACACCGGAATCGACCGCGCCGCAGTGCTCGCCGTGGGCGCGGCCAGTGCCCGCACGACGGTGACACGCGGGTGTGCTGGCGCTTTGCGTGGAGACGATTGCCAATCGGATACGACCCCGGCCAGCACGCCGATAGCGGCCAGGTTCAGCGACACCGCCACCGCCACGCTGGCCACCAACCGCGCGCGCTTGGCATCGACCAAGGCGCGCTGGGCGCGGTCATTGGGCTCGGTGTCGGCGGCGGTAGACATGACGGTGAATACAGCAGCGTCGGCGGATATGGTGGGGGCATTCATGAACAAGCAGTGGGTTGGGCGTGGTGATCGAGCTGGAGGGTGTCAAAAACACCTGCGGTTTTCGACCATGCCGCGCAGGCTAGCCGCGCCGCTGCGCAACGCACCATGGGCATCCGGCGGGCGGTTCAACTGCCGCGACCGGCGGTGCGCGCGGCGTGCATAGTTCTCGAATTGCCGTACGTGCAGCCCGCGGCCCAGGCCCGGGCGGGCCGCTGCCAGCGCACTGCAACCCACGGCTGCATGGCTTGCGCGCACCCGATGCAGCTCAACACGGCTGGCCTTTTTTCAGCAGCCAGCAGGTGTTGGGGCTCGGTGTGGCCCAACCCGCTGGCCCGCTGCTGATGGTGGTGGTGCGGGCATTGAACTGATTGACCGTGTAGGCAAAGCTGGCGGTGGTGTTCGAGCCGGTGGCGGTCAGGGTGTAGGTGCTGCCGAAGGGAATGCCGCCGACGGTGCAGGTCAGCGTGAAGTCGCCCTGGCGGGTGGCGGCGGTGGTGGCGCAGGGCGGTGCTTCGACGGAGGCGCCAAAGCCGGGGCTGGGGCTCAGGTTCGCGTAGGTGCGGTTGTCTTGGTAGAACCGCTCCATGTCGTCGCGGCCGGCGGCCAGCAGCGTCGGCGCGTCGACCAGTTTGCCGCGCAATACGTAATCGCTGTAGCTCGGCAGCGCCACCGCCGCCAAGATGCCGATGATGGCCACCGCGATCATCACTTCGATCAAAGTGAAGCCGTCGCTGATGCGGCTGCCGTTGCGCCGCGACGGCGCTCGAAACGGTGAAAAATCGGATGACAACCAGTGGGTGTGCAGATGCATGGCAGTTACTACTCAGGTCAGATGCGGTTGAACCAGCAGCCCGGGCTGGTCGGTGCGCGGACGGTGCACACGTCGCGCTGCGCCACGCGGGCGTCGAGGTGCATGCCGCCGGCGGCGCGCAGGCCGGGGCCCACGCGCAAACCCAGGTCGGCCGTGGTTGACGTTGAAGTCACCGTTGAAATTGAATTGCAGCGCTGCATCGTCGGCTTATCGGCATGGCATGGCGCGGCTTAAGCGGTTGGTGGTGCCTGGAGTGGCGCATTACCTGTCGCAGCAGGTGGTGTCGGGCGGGTCGGCGTTTGCCGATGCGGCCGACCGGCGCGCTTTCATGGCTGCGCTGCGCACTTGCAGCGCGGCGCAGCGGGTGGCGGTGGTGGCGTATGCGTTGCTCGATCAGCAGGTGCAGTTGGTGGTGCTGCCCGAGCAGGCCGACGCGCTGGGGCCGCTGATGCAGGCGCTGGCGCGGCAGTACGTGGGGCCGTTCAATCGCAAGCACGGCCGATCGGGCGCGCTGTGGCAAGGCCGGTTCACGGCCGCTCCGGTCGAGGCAGTCACGCACCTCATGGACTGCGTGGTGTACCTGGAGCAAGCGCCGGTGCGCGCCGGGCTGCACGTCGCCGCCACCGACCACCCATGGTCGAGTGCGCGCCACCACGCGGGGCTGCGCAACGCAACCGGCACCCGAACCAGCAGTGGCAGCGGTGACCACAGCGGCAGCGAGCCGGTCGCAGGCGACGGCTGGCTGGCACCGATGCCGACCGGCTCAGCCTATTGGGCGCTGGGCAACACGCCGTTCGAGCGCGAGGCGGCCTATCGGCGGCGACTGGAATGTCCCCTCACCGCGGCGGAAATTCAAAAAATCGAGGCTACGGTGGGCAAGGGTTGGGCGCTGGGATCGGCCGCATTCATGGCCGATATCGGTGCGCGGTCTGGTCGCCGACCCGCACCGGCGCGGCGTGGGCGACCTGCGCTGGTGCGCTAGCCGCACCGCGCGGTGCGAATGGGTGCCAATGGGCGGCGGCGGTGCCAACTGCGCACGGCTACTGCCTCCACGGCACGGGGTTCACGCCCGATTTTGGGGAGGCCGGCGCTTTGGTATGGCCCCATTTAAATAGCGCACTGGGCCGCGGTGGCTGTAAAAGTGTCTGACCCCACTTAAAAAGTCTTGAGGCGAAACCCTCGGTGCTTTAGGCTCCGGCGGTTGCTTTTTACCCGGAGCTCGCCATGACACCAGCACACCCGCCAGCCGCTCACTTGTCATACGGCGTGACCACTGCGCCTGCCACCAAGGCAGTCGACGCCGCAACCAGCTCGGCAGCGAATGCTCCGACTAACGCCGCAACCACCGCAGCGCATGCCAGCGCCGCCGAACGGAGCGCGGCGTTCGAATCGGGTCTTTACAACCCGGCGCACGAGCACGATGCCTGCGGCGTCGGCTTCGTGGCCCATATCAAAGGCGTGAAGGCGCATTCCATCGTCGAGATGGGACTGAAGATTCTGGAAAACCTCGACCACCGCGGCGCGGTCGGGGCCGACAAACTGATGGGCGACGGCGCAGGCATCCTGATTCAGATTCCCGATGAGCTGTACCGGGCCGAGATGGCGCTGCAAGGCATCGAATTGCCTGCGCCAGGCGAATACGGCGTCGGCATGATTTTTCTGCCGAAGGAACACGCCTCGCGGCTGGCGTGCGAGCAAGAACTGGTGCGCGCAGTGCGTGCCGAAGGCCAGGTGGTGCTGGGTTGGCGCGATGTGGCGGTCGATGCCGAGATGCCGATGTCGCCCACCGTGCGCGAAAAAGAACCGGTGATTCGGCAGATATTCATCGGCCGCGGGCCTGACGTCATCGTGCCGGATGCGCTGGAACGCAAGCTATACGTGATCCGTAAAACCGCCTCCAGCGCCATCCAGCGTTTGAACCTGACGCACAGCCGCGAGTACTACGTGCCCAGCATGAGCTGCCGCACCATCATCTACAAAGGGCTGCTGCTGGCCAACCAGGTCGGCCATTACTACAAAGACTTGTCGGATACGCGCACCACTTCGGCATTGGCGTTGGTGCACCAGCGTTTCAGCACCAACACCTTTCCCGAGTGGCCGCTGGCGCACCCGTACCGCATGGTCGCGCACAACGGCGAAATCAACACCGTCAAAGGCAACTTCAACTGGATGCGCGCCCGCGAAGGCGTGATGAAGTCGCCGGTGCTGGGTGATGACCTGCAAAAGCTCTACCCGATCAGCTTTGAAGGCCAGTCGGACACCGCCACCTTCGACAACGCGCTCGAGCTGCTGACGATGAGCGGCTATTCGCTGGCGCATGCCGCGATGATCATGATTCCCGAGGCGTGGGAGCAGCACACCACGATGGACGAGCGCCGCCGCGCGTTCTACGAATACCACGCGGCCATGCTCGAGCCGTGGGACGGCCCGGCCGCGATGGTGTTCACCGATGGCCGCCAAATCGGTGCCACGCTCGACCGCAACGGCCTGCGCCCCGCGCGCTATGTGGTGACCGATGACGACCTGGTGGTGATGGCCTCCGAGACCGGCGTGCTGCCGTTTCCGGAAAACAAAATCATCAAAAAGTGGCGCTTGCAGCCAGGCAAAATGTTCCTGATCGATCTCGACCAGGGCCGCATCGTCGACGACGAAGAACTGAAGAATCAGTTCGCCTCGGCCAAGCCGTACCGGCAGTGGATCGAAAGCGTGCGCATCAAGCTGGAAGACGTGCCCGCAGTGGCCGAGGTGCCGGTGTTCGCTGAGAACTTGCTGGACCGGCAACAAGCGTTTGGCTACAGCCAGGAAGACATCAAGTTCCTGATGAGCCCGATGGCGCAGGCTGGCGAAGAAGCCACCGGCTCGATGGGCAACGACTCGCCGCTGGCGGTGTTGTCCGACAAAAACAAGTCGCTCTACAACTACTTCAAGCAGCTGTTTGCGCAAGTCACCAACCCGCCGATCGACCCGATCCGCGAAAACATCGTGATGTCGCTGGTCAGCTTCATCGGCCCCAAACCGAACCTGCTCGATATCAACGCGGTGAACCCGCCGATGCGCCTCGAAGTGCCGCAGCCGGTGCTTGATTTCAACGACATGGCGCGGCTGCGCAGCATTGAAAAACACACCAACGCGAAATTCAAAAGTTACGAGCTCGACATCACCTACCCGGTGGCCTGGGGCGACGAGGGCGTGGAAGCCAAGCTGGCGTCGCTTTGTGCTGAATCGGTCGATGCGATCCGCAGCCACCACAACGTGTTGATCATCAGCGACCGCCTGGTCGACCGCGGTCATGTGGCGATACCCGCCGTGCTGGCGCTGTCGGCAATTCACCAGCATCTGGTGCGTGAAGGCTTGCGCACCACCGCAGGCCTGGTGGTCGAGACCGGCTCAGCGCGCGAGGTGCACCACTTCGCGGTGCTGGCGGGCTACGGTGCCGAGGCGGTGCACCCGTACCTGGCGCTCGAAACCCTGGCCGATTTGCACCGCAACATGCCGGCCGATTTATCGACCGCCAAAGCCACCGCCAACTACATCAAGGCGGTCGGCAAGGGCTTGTCGAAAATCATGTCGAAGATGGGCGTGAGCACCTACATGAGCTATTGCGGCGCGCAGTTGTTCGAAGCCATCGGGCTCGAGAAAGCGATGGTCGATGTGTACTTTCGCGGCACCGCCACGCAGGTCGGCGGCATCGGCGTGTTCGAGGTCGCCGAAGAAGCGCTGCGCATGCACCAGGCCGCGTTCAGCGACGACCCGGTGCTGGCCAACATGCTCGAAGCCGGTGGCGAATACGCCTGGCGCGTGCGCGGCGAAGAGCACATGTGGACGCCCGACGCGATCGCCAAACTGCAGCACAGCACGCGCGCCAACCAGTTCGATACCTACAAGGAATATGCGCAGCTGATCAACGACCAATCGGCGCGCCACATGACACTGCGCGGGTTGTTCGAATTCAAGTTCGAACCGAGCAACGCGGTGCCGCTGAGCGAGGTGGAACCCGCCGCAGAAATCGTCAAGCGCTTCGCCACCGGCGCGATGTCGCTCGGCTCGATCAGCACCGAAGCGCACAGCACGCTGGCCATTGCGATGAACCGCATCGGCGGCAAAAGCAACACCGGTGAGGGCGGCGAAGACCCGGCGCGTTACCGCAACGAACTCAAAGGCATACCGATCAAGCAGGGCACCCGGATCAGCGATGTGCTCGGCCCCAAAGTCATCGTTGCCGACTTCGAATTGAATGCCGGCGATTCGCTGCGCAGCAAGATCAAGCAAGTGGCTTCGGGCCGCTTCGGTGTGACCACTGAATACCTGGCGAGTGCCGACCAGATTCAAATCAAGATGGCGCAAGGCGCGAAGCCGGGCGAGGGCGGCCAGTTGCCCGGCGGCAAGGTCAGTGAATACATCGGCATGCTGCGTTATTCGGTGCCCGGCGTGGGCTTGATTTCGCCGCCGCCGCACCATGATATTTATTCGATCGAAGACCTAGCGCAGCTGATCCACGACTTGAAAAACGTCAACGCGCGTGCCGACATCAGCGTCAAGCTGGTGAGCGAAGTCGGCGTGGGCACGGTGGCGGCTGGGGTGGCCAAAGCCAAAGCCGACCACGTGGTGATTGCCGGCCACGACGGCGGCACCGGTGCCTCGCCCTGGAGCTCGATCAAGCATGCAGGATCGCCCTGGGAATTGGGCCTCGCCGAAACCCAGCAAACGCTGGTGTTGAACCGCCTGCGCAGCCGCATTCGGGTGCAGGCCGACGGCCAAATGAAGACCGGCCGCGATGTGGTGATCGGTGCGCTGCTCGGTGCCGATGAATTCGGTTTTGCGACCGCGCCGCTGGTGGTCGAGGGCTGCATCATGATGCGCAAGTGCCACCTGAATACCTGCCCGGTCGGCGTCGCCACGCAAGACCCGGCACTGCGCGCCAAGTTTCAAGGCAAGCCCGAACACGTGGTGAATTTCTTCTTCTTTATTGCCGAAGAAGCGCGCCTGTTGATGGCGCAGTTGGGCATCCGCAAGTTCGATGATTTGATCGGCCGCGCCGATTTGCTCGACACCAAAAAAGGCATCGACCACTGGAAAGCGAAAGGCCTCGATTTTTCGCGCATCTTCCACATGCCGGCGGTGCCGGTCGAGGTGGCGCGCCGCCAGGTCGAGACGCAAGACCACGGCCTGTCGCGTGCGCTCGATGTGGGCTTGATCGAGAAGTGCAAACCGGCCCTCGAGCGCGGCGAGAAAGTGCAGTTCATGCAGGCGGTGCGCAACGTGAACCGCACCGTGGGCGCGATGTTGTCGGGCGAGTTGGTCAAGCACCATCCCGAAGGCCTGCCAGACCAGAGCATCTTCATTCAAATGGAGGGCACTGGCGGCCAG
This sequence comes from Burkholderiales bacterium, assembly GCA_043738425.1. GTDB lineage: Bacteria > Pseudomonadota > Gammaproteobacteria > Burkholderiales > Burkholderiaceae_C > PBB1. The sequence continues at coordinate 82,898 of JAYUGJ010000121.1, read as the reverse complement.
AGCTTCGGCGCGTTCCTTGCCAAGGGCATCACTTTCAGTCTGATTGGTGACGCCAACGACTACACCGGCAAAGGCATGAGCGGCGGCCGCATCGCGATTCGTCCGAGCATCGAGTTTCGCGGCGACGCGATCAAAAACATCATCGTCGGCAACACCGTGTTGTATGGCGCGACCAGTGGCGAAGCGTTCTTCCGCGGCGTGGCCGGTGAGCGGTTTGCGGTGCGCTTGTCGGGTGCCACCGCGGTGGTCGAAGGCACCGGCGACCACGGCTGCGAATACATGACCGGCGGGACGGTGGCGGTGTTGGGCGAGACCGGCCGCAACTTTGCCGCCGGCATGAGCGGCGGCGTGGCATACGTGTACGACGCCGATGGCCAGTTTGCGTCGCGCTGCAACACCGCGATGGTCAGCCTGGAGCGCGTGCTGCCACCGGCTGAGCAAACCGCGGGCATCGACCGTGCCATCTGGCACCACGGTGCCGATGGCGTCAAAGCCACCGACGACGCGATTTTGAAAAAGCTGATCGCCGACCACCACAAGTGGACCGGCTCGCTGCAAGCGCGCCACCTGCTCGACCAATGGGATGCGTCGCGCGCCAAGTTCGTCAAGGTGTTCCCGAACGAATACAAGCGCGCGTTGGGCGAGCTGGCAGCCAAGGCGGCGGCCCCGGTTGCCGCAACAGCGGCGCCTCCGGTCACGCGTGTGGTGGCAGCCAAACCAAAAGCGCAGGCATCGAAAGCCAAGCCATCGTCGGCGCACTGAGCGCGTCAAAAGCCGCAGCGTCCGCATCAACCCGTTATTCAGCCATCAGGAAGTAAATCGTCATGGGAAAAATCACCGGCTTCATGGAACACCAGCGCCTGGAAGAGGCCTACCACCCGGTGGAGTTGCGGCTGAAGAATTACAAAGAAGTCGTGATCGGGTTGAAAGAAGACGAAGCGAAAACCCAAAGCGCGCGCTGCATGGATTGCGGCACGCCGTTTTGCAACAACGGCTGCCCGGTCAACAACATCATTCCCGACTTCAACGAGTTGGTGTTTCGCGGCGACTGGAAAAACGCGATCGAGGTGCTGCACTCGACCAACAACTTCCCCGAATTCACCGGCCGCATTTGCCCCGCGCCGTGCGAAGCCGCCTGCACCTTGGCGGTGAACGACGAGGCGGTCGGCATCAAAAGCATAGAGCACGCGATCATCGACCGCGCCTGGGCCGAAGGCTGGGTGGTGCCACGCCCGGCGCTGCATAAAACCGGCAAAACCGTGGCCATCGTCGGCTCCGGACCGGCCGGTTTGGCGGCGGCCCAGCAGCTGGCGCGGGTCGGCCATGCGGTCACGGTGTTCGAGAAAAACGACCGCGTCGGCGGCTTGCTGCGCTACGGCATCCCCGACTTCAAGATGGAGAAGATTCATATCGAGCGCCGCGTCACGCAGCTGGAAGCCGAGGGCGTGGTGTTTCGCACCAGCGTGCTGATCGGCGATTTGCCGGCCGACAGCAAAGTCACCAACTGGGCCACCGAAGTCATCACCCCGGCGCAGTTGCAGTCGCAGTTCGATGCGGTGTTGCTGGCCGGTGGTGCAGAACAGTCACGCGACCTGCCGGTGCCGGGCCGGGACCTGGGCGGCATCCATTTCGCGATGGAGTTTTTGCCGCAGCAAAATAAATTGGTCGCCGGTGATGCGCTGAAAACCGAAGGCATCCATCAAATTCGAGCCGATGGCAAAAACGTCATCGTGATCGGCGGCGGCGATACCGGCAGCGACTGCGTCGGCACCAGCAACCGCCATGGTGCAGCCAGCGTGACCCAGTTCGAGCTGATGCCTATTCCGCCGGAGCACGAAAACAAGCCGCTGGTGTGGCCGTATTGGCCGACCAAGCTGCGCACCTCGTCGAGCCACGAAGAAGGTTGCGAGCGTGAGTTCGCCATCGCGACCAAGGAATTCATCGCGGGCACCGGCAAAGACAAAGGCCAGGTCAAGGCGCTGAAAGCGGTGCGGGTTGAATGGCAGGGCGGCAAGATGGTCGAGGTGCCGGGCAGCGAGCAAATTTTGGCCGCCGATCTGGTGCTGCTGGCGATGGGTTTCACCAGCCCGGTGGGCAGCGTGCTCGATGCGTTCGGCATCGACAAAGATGCGCGTGGCAACGCCCGCGCGGGCACCGAGGCCACCGCCGGTTACGCCACCAACGTGGCCAATGTGTTTGCGGCCGGCGACATGCGGCGCGGCCAGTCGCTGGTGGTGTGGGCGATCCGCGAAGGTCGGCAAGCCGCCAGGGCAGTTGACACCCACTTGATGGGTCACAGCGACTTGCCGCGCTGACCCGAAACCGCGCGCACGCACTGGCAGGTGGGCCTGCCAGTGCGTGGCTCGACCTGCGGGGTGCATCGCCTATGATCCGCGGCCGTCATGCGCACCCGTGCGCTGGCGGCCTGCTGCCTTATGACCACCGCGCCCGACACCTCCATTTCTGCACCGCCCGCCGCAGCCGCCAACGCCGCCCCAGCGCTGGTGTCGATGCGCGGCGTGAGCTGTGGTTACGGCGACAAGGTGATCCTGAGCGACATCAACGTCGAGTTGCCGCGCGGCAAGGTCATCGGGTTGATGGGCACGTCGGGCGGCGGCAAAACCACGCTGTTGCGCTTGATCGGTCGGCAGCTCGACCCGATGGGCGGGCAGGTTTTGTTCGACGGTACCGACCTCGCCACGCTGGACCACGACGGGCTCTACAAAATGCGCCGCCGCATGGGCATGTTGTTTCAGTTCGGCGCGCTGTTCACTGATTTGACGGTGTTCGAGAACGTGGCGTTTCCGCTGCGTGAACACACCAACTTGAGCGCCGCGATGATCCGCGACGTGGTGCTGATGAAGCTCGACGCGGTGGGCCTGCGCGGGGCGCGCGACTTGATGCCGTCGGAGGTGTCGGGCGGCATGGCGCGGCGGGTCGCGCTGGCACGCGCGATTGCGCTCGACCCCGACTTGATCATGTACGACGAGCCGTTTGCCGGCCTCGACCCGATCTCGCTCGGCAGCGCATCGCGCCTGATCCGTGACTTGAGCCAGGCGCTGGGCGTGACCAGCCTCGTGGTGTCGCACGACGTGGAAGAAACCTTCGCGATTGCGCACCATGTCATCTTTATGGCCAACGGCCGCGTGGCGGCGCAAGGCACCCCGGCGCAAATCCGCGCCAGCACCGACCCGCTGGTGCGCCAGTTTTTCACCGCGTCGCCCGACGGCCCGGTGCGCTTCCATTACCCGGGCGTGTCGGTGGCCGAGGATTACGGCGTGGTGAGCAAGCCATGAACTGGTTCCACCCCGCCGCGGTGGGGCGGGCCACCTTGGGACAGCTGGCCAGCTTTGGTGCGTCGGCACGGTTGTTCGGCCGCTTGCTGGTGTTGATCCCGGCCGGGCTGAAGCGCTTTTCATTGGTCATCGAGCAAACTTTTTTCGTCGGCAACCGGTCGATGTCGATCATCACGGTGTCGGGCCTGTTCGTCGGCTTCGTGCTGGCGCTGCAGGGCTACTACACCTTGCAGCGCTACGGTGCGGCCGAAGCGGTGGGCCTGTTGGTCGCGTTGTCGCTAGTGCGTGAACTCGGCCCGGTGACCACCGCGTTGTTGTTCGCCGGGCGCGCCGGCACCTCGTTGACGGCCGAGATCGGTTTGATGAAAGCCGGCGAGCAACTCACCGCGATGGAAATGATGGCGGTCGACCCGGTGCAGCGCGTGCTGGCACCGCGGTTTTTGGCCGGTGTCATTTCGATGCCGTTGCTTGCCGCGGTGTTCAGCGCGGTCGGGGTGTTCGGCGGCTGGCTGGTGGCGGTGTTGTTGCTGGGCATCGACGCGGGTGCGTTCTGGTCGCAAATGCAAGGCGGCGTCAACTGGTGGTCGGACGTGGGCAACGGCGCGATCAAAAGTTTCGTCTTCGGCGTCACCGTGACGTTCATCGCTTTGTGGCAGGGGTACAACTGCAAGCCGACGCCTGAAGGCGTGTCGCAGGCCACCACCCGCACGGTGGTGGTGTCGTCGTTGTCGGTGCTGGCACTCGACTTCGTACTCACCGCCATGATGTTTTCAATCTGATGCGTGCGCACCGCGACGCCGCTCTCAACACGCCAGGGGAATGACCATGCAGCAATCTCGTCACGATGTGTGGGTCGGTTTGTTCGTCATGGTCGGTGCGGCCGCGCTGCTGTTTTTAGCGCTGAAGGCGGGCAACTTGCTGACCCTGAATTTCGACACCACCTACGGCGTGGTCGCGCGCTTCGACAACATCGGCGGCCTGAAGCCGCGTGCAGCGGTCAAAAGTGCAGGCGTGGTGGTTGGCAGGGTCGACGCCATCGCCTTCAACGACAAAACATTCCAGGCCGACGTCACGCTGCAGCTGCAGCAGGGTTTTCTGTTTCCGAAAGACAGCTCGGCCAAAATTTTGACGGCCGGACTGTTGGGTGAGCAATACATCGGTATCGAACCCGGCGGTAACGAGAAAAATCTGGCAGCCGGTGACGTCATTACCTCGACCCAATCGGCGGTGGTGCTGGAAAATTTGATCAGTCAGTTTTTATTCAACAAGGCGTCCGAAGGGGCGCCGGCGGCCGGTGCCGCGGCAGGAGCAAAAAAATGAAGTTGCAGTTCCGGGTGGTGGGTTGGCGAAGTCGGTTGGGCATGGCAGCGGGTGTCGGCTTGGTGGTGGCGATACAGGGTTGTGCTGCGCCGGCCACCGGCATGGCACCGTCGGCCGCTGACCCGATCGAGCCTTGGAACCGCAAGGTATATGCGTTCAACGAAGGCCTGGACCAGGCGGTGATCAAGCCGGTCGCCACCGGTTACGCCAACGTCATGCCCACGATGGCGCGCACCGGCGTGACCAACTTTTTCAACAACTTCAAAGATGCCTGGTCGGCGGTCAACAGTTTGCTGCAAGGCAAGGTAGGCGACGGCCTGAGCGGCGCGATGCGGGTGACCACGAACACGATCCTGGGTGTCGGCGGGTTGATGGACTGGGCCACCGAGCTGCGCATGGATCGCTACAACGAAGACTTCGGCCAAACCTTGGGTGCGTGGGGCGTCGGCGCTGGCCCGTATGTCGTTTGGCCACTGCTCGGCCCATCGAGCGTGCGTGACTCGTTCGGCTTGCCGTTGGACATCGCGGCCACGCCGGGTGCGTGGACCAACGACACGGGTGCCGCGTTGGGTGTGTCGACATTGAACTTGATCAACGTGCGCGCCAATGTAATGAACGCCACCGGCTTGCTCGACGATGTGGTGCTCGACAAGTACACCTTCGTGCGCGACGGCTACCTGCAGCGCCGCCGCAGCCTGGTGTACGACGGCAACCCGCCGCCGGTACCCGAAGCCGCCGAGCCCGTGGTGCCGTCGGTCGCACCGTCGGTGTTGCGGTAATCGCGCGGCCTTCCGGGCCACGGTTGCAACGTAACGCCGTCGAACTTTCGGGCCAGTGCAGCCTCCTAACCGTTCGTCCCCAGACCGCGCCGCGAGGCACGTCATTGCCAAAGGAATTTTCGAGATGACCCAGACAAATCACCTTGCCATCGTGTGCGCCGGTTTGCTCGCTGTGGCCGCCACTGCATCGCACGCCGAAGCACCGAGCACCGCCACGGCAAAGCACGCAGCCGCTAAAGCGGGTGTTGGCAAAACCGCCTCGGCCAAGCCTGGTGCGGCAAAAACCGCGGTGGCGGTGGGCGCAGCCGCTGCTGCCACGGCAGCCGTGGTCAAGGGCGATCCGGTCAGGGCCGAGGGCGCGAAAACAGAAGTAGCGAAAGCCGATATCGCCGTGGCAGAAGGCGTGAAAGCCGAGCCCGCGAAGGCCGAGGCAGTCAAAGCCGACGTACCGAAAATCGACACCGCCAGCACCGCGGCGCTGTCGCCCGACGACCTGATCACCCGGCTGTCTGACGAGATGCTGGCAGCGGTCAAGGCCGACAAATCACTGCAGGCCGGTGACACCAAAAAAATCATGGCCGTGGTCAATGAGCGCGTGATGCCCCATGTGCATTTCCAGCGCATGACCTCGTCGGCCGTCGGCCGCTATTGGCGGCAGGCCACGCCCGAGCAGCAAGCCCGCCTCGAGGCCGAATTCAAAACGCTGTTGATGCGCACCTATGCCGGTTCGTTGTCGCAGGTAAAAGACCAGACGGTGAAGGTCAAGCCATCGCGCACCGCACCGGAAGGCAATGAAGTCATCGTGCGCAGTGAAGTGCGCGGCAAGGGCGACCCGGTGCAACTCGACTACCGGATGGAAAAGCTCGACACCGGTTGGAAAATCTACGACGTCAATGTGCTCGGCGTCTGGCTGGTCGAAAACTACCGCAACAGCTTCGCGCAAGAGATCACCGCCAACGGAATCGACGGCCTGATCGCCAAACTGACCGAGCGCAACAAGACCGCCGGCATGAAATCGGCGGCTGCCAAGTAACTGACCCGACGTGCCGAGCTGACGCGCTGAATTGCCACCCTCCGCCCATGTTGCTGCTGCCTTCCACCATCGGTTTCGCTGAAGCGAAGGACGTGCTGCGCATGTTGAATCAAGCGCTGGCACGTGAGCCAGCCGATCAGCTGTTGATCGATGCTGCGGGCTTGCAGCAGTTTGATTCGTCGGCGCTGGCGGTGCTGTTGGAATGCCGCCGCGTGGCGCAAGCGTCGGGCCGTACTTTCGCGCTGCGTGCCTCGCCGCCGCGCTTGAACCAGTTGGCGCGGGTCTACGGCGTGGCCGCGCTGTTGGGCATTGCGGCGGATGATGCCGCTGTAGACCTGACCCCGGCGTAAACACACTGCCCCTGGTCCGGTTGCCCGACCTGACCGTTTGCCCGCCCTCCCGCTGCCTCACAGCGCTTATGTGGGCCCCGTTACTGTTCCTCGGACCAGGTGAAGCCGTCGCGGGCCACCAAGGCGCTGGCCGCTGCCGGGCCCCAGGTGCCTGCGGTGTAGCCGCGGGGCGCGCCACCGGCTTCGTTGTCGCGCTGCCAGGCATGCAGCACCGGCTCGACCCAGGCCCAGGCCTGCTCTTGCTCATCACTGCGCACGAATAAATTCAGCCGGCCCGCGATGGCGTCGAGCAGCAACCGTTCGTAGGCGCCGATGCGCGTTTCGGGAAACGTCTTGTCGAAGTCGAGGTCGAGCGACACCGCGGTCAGCGCCTCACTTTGCCCGGTGCCTTTGGCGGCCAGCATGTGCAGCTCCAGTCCATCGCCGGGTTGCAGCTTGATGACCAGCTTGTTCGGTGGGTTCACGCCCGGAAAAATGCTGTGCGGCGCGGGTCGAAAGTTCACGACGATCTGCGCATCGCGTGCGGGCAACCGCTTGCCGGTGCGCAGATAAAACGGCACCCCCGCCCAGCGCCAGTTTTGCACTTCGGTGCGCAGCGCCACGAAGGTTTCGCAGCGGCTGTCGGGCGGCACTTTCAGCTCGTCGGTGTAGGCCGCGACCATTTGCCCCGCCACGTTGCCTGCGCGGTACTGGCCACGCACCACGTCGCGCGCCACGCTGTCGTCGGTGAACGGTTTGAGCGAGCGCAGTACCTTCAGTTTTTCGTCCCGAATGGCATCGGCATCGAAGCGCGACGGCGGCTCCATCGCCACCATGCTGAGCAACTGCAGCGCGTGGTTTTGCACCATGTCGCGCAGCGTGCCGGTGCGGTTGTAGAACTCTCCGCGCGTGCCCACGCCGATGTCTTCGGCCAGCGTGATTTGGATGTTGGCGATGCTTTCGCGCCGCCACAGCGGCTCGAACAGCGCATTGCCGAAGCGCAACGCCATCAGGTTTTGCACCGATGGCTTACCGAGGTAGTGGTCGATGCGAAACGCCTGCGTTTCACTGAACGACGCGCGCACCACGCGGTTGATTTCTTGCGCGCTGGCGAGGTCGTGGCCCAGCGGTTTTTCCAGCACGACGCGCACCTTCGCGCCGTTCAGGCCCACTGCGCCGAGCTGCGCGCAAATTTGTGGAAACAGGTGCGGGCTGGTCGCCAGGTACAGCACCGCGATGTCGGCGTTGCGTTCGTTGATCCACTGGCTGAGGCCGGCGTAGTGCGCGGGCTGCGACAAGTCCATGCGGCGGTAGTGCAGCAGCTCGGCGAAGCGCGCGAACTCGTCGTCGGTCGGGCGCTTGCAATCTTCGACGCCGCGAAAGCGTTCTTTCAGCCACGCGCGGTACTGGTCGTCGGTTTGCTCATCGCGTGCGACCGACAAGATGCGCCCGCCCGGTGGCAGCTTGCCGTGGCGAAACGCCTGGAACAACGCAGGCATCAGCTTGCGCCAGGTGAGGTCGCCGGTGCCACCGAAAAACACCAAATCGAAAGACATCGTGGGAGCCCTTTCGCCCGCGCGCAGGCGCATGCATTGCGTGAAGCATTTCAACATGCGCACGAATGCCGGATGCAGGCCATCTCCTACAGCCGCGGCGCGCGGGCTCGGGTTCTAATTCAGCCTGATCGATCAGCGCATGCCCTCCATGAACCAACTCGACCAACTCAAGCAGTTCACCACGGTGGTGGCCGACACCGGCAATTTTTTGCAGCTGGCGGCGTTCGCGCCGCGCGACGCGACCACCAACCCGTCGCTGATCTTGAAAGCAGTGCAGCTGCCCGATTACGCGCCGCTGTTGACCGACACCGTTCACGCCAACCGCGGCGCGCCGCTGGACGACATCGTCGACCGCACGCTGGTGCGCTTTGGCCTCGAGATATTGAAAGTCATACCGGGCCGGGTGTCGAGTGAGGTCGATGCGCGCTTGAGTTTCGACACCGCCGCCACGCTGTCTCGCGCGCGCCGCATCAGCGCGCTGTACTCCGCTGCGGGCGTCGGCCGAGACCGCGTGCTGATCAAGATCGCGGCCACCTGGGAGGGCATCCAGGCCGCGCGCACGCTCGAAGCCGAAGGCATCCATTGCAACCTGACGCTGCTGTTTGCGTTTGCACAGGCGGCGGCGTGTGGCGAAGCGAAGGTGCAACTGATCTCGCCATTCGTCGGCCGCATCTACGACTGGCACAAGAAGGCCGCCGGTGCGGCGTGGGACGAGTCGGCGCACGCGGGCGCGAACGATCCAGGCGTGCAATCGGTGGCGCAGATCTATCGCTATTTCAAGCGCGTCGGCATCGCGACCGAAGTCATGGGCGCAAGCTTTCGCAACCTGGGTCAGATCACCGCGCTGGCCGGTTGCGACTTGCTCACGATCAGCCCGGAGCTGCTGGCCGGCTTGCAAGCCAGCAGTGCACCGCTGCCGCGGGTGCTCGACGCGCAGGGGGCTGGCATCGACAACCGAACTGACAACCGCACTGGCGACAGATCTGACAACAGATATGGCGACAGCGCCACCGCCATCCACCACACCGAGGCCAGCTTTCGTTACGCGCTCAACGACGACGCGATGGCGACCGAGAAATTGGCCGAAGGCATCCGCGCATTCGCCGCCGATTCGGCCAGGCTCGACGGCCTCATCGGCACTTTGCTTGCGGCGAAATGAGGTCGGCCGGGTGAGGGCACGGCTGCGATGATCCGCTGCGACCGCACTGCGGCATGGGCCGCGCTGCATGGCCACTACCGCGCGCATGGCCGTGACTTCGATCTGCGCGACGCGTTCGTGCGCGACGCCGGCCGCTTTGCTGCGTTGAGCTTCGATGCGCCCGAGGTGTTCGCCGATTTGTCGAAGAACCACCTCGATGCGGCCACGCTGCGTCACCTAATCGACCTGGCGCGTGAGTGCGGCGTGCCCGCGCAGCGCGACGCGATGTTTGCAGGTGCCGCGATCAACACCACCGAAGGCCGCGCGGCGTGGCACACCGCGTTGCGCGCACCGCGCGATGGCAGCGCGCACAGCACCGACATCCACCACGTGCTGGATGCGATGCTGGCGTTTGCCGAAACCGTGCGCGACACGGCTGCCAGCGGCATCCGCCACATCGTCAACATCGGCATCGGCGGCAGCGATCTGGGGCCCCAAATGGTGGTGCCCGCGCTCGACGCGTTTGTGCATCCCGGGCTGCAATTTCACTTCGTGTCGAATGTCGATGGCCACGACATCGCGTCGGTGTTGCGGCATCTCAAACCGGCCGAGACGCTGTTCATCATCGCCAGCAAAACCTTCACTACGCAAGAAACCATGGCCAATGCGCAAGCCGCGCGGGCCTGGTTTTTAGCTGAAGGCGGCAGCCACATCGCGCAGCATTTCGTTGCCACCACCACGCAGGTCGAAGCGGCCGCGGCGTTCGGCATCACCACCACCTTCGGATTTTGGGATTGGGTGGGCGGGCGCTATTCGATGTGGTCGGCCATCGGGTTGCCGATTGCCATCGCCATTGGTGCCGATCACTTCCGCGAGTTGCTCGCCGGTGCGCACGCGATGGACCGCCACTTTTGCGACGCGCCACTTGCATCGAATGTGCCGCTGCTGCTCGGCTTGCTCGACGTGTGGTACCGCAACTTCCATGCTGCTGCCAGCCGCAACCTGGCGCCGTACCACCACGGTTTGCGCCGCTTTCCAGCGTATTTGCAGCAGCTGGAAATGGAAATCAACGGCAAGCAGGTCGACCGCGCCGGCGAGCTGCTGCCGTACGCCACCAGCCCGGTTATTTGGGGCGAGCCGGGCACCAACGGCCAGCATGCGTATTTCCAAATGCTGCACCAGGGCAGCGATGTGGTTCCGGTCGAATTCATCCTGGTGCGGCGGCCGAGCTTTGGCAGCGTCGGTGCGAGTGACGAGGTGATGACGCGGCTTGAGCACCAGCACACGCTGCTGTTGGCCAATGGGCTGGCGCAATCGCAAGCGCTGATGCGCGGCAAGACCACGGCGCACGCGCTGGCTGAACGGCCTCGCAGCGCTTCAGCCGAGAGCGACGCCGAGATCGACGCCGAGACGCTGGCGCGCCACCGCACGTTTCCCGGCAACCGCCCCAGCACCACCTTGCTGATTCAACACCTGACCCCGCACAGCCTGGGCGCGCTGATCGCGTTGTACGAACACCGCGTGTTCACCAGCGGCGCGGTCTGGGGCATCAACAGCTTCGACCAGTGGGGCGTGGAATTGGGCAAGTCGCTGTGCGGCGAATTGCTGCCGCGCCTGGCCGCAGATCCGGCCGACGCGACCGCACCACACGCCGACCTCGACGCGTCGACTGCCGGTTTGATCGCGCGGCTGCGCGGTTGATCGTCATCGGCGCTGCAGGCGGCAGGTTGTGCCGCGACCGGGCGATGCCGTACCGCGGGCGCATGCTGGCGCGGCGCACACAGTCTGCGTTGCAGACCTGACCCCCGGGCCGATCAGACCAGGGTAGTTTCAACAACCAACTGCGCCGCGCCCGTGATGAAGCACGAGCCAACGGGGCGCGCTGGTCAACCGGGTGGCGGCGCGGCCAGCCACTGTTCGGCCATGCGCACCCACAGCGTGGCACCCAGTGGAATCAACGCATCATTGAAGTCGTAGCTCGGGTTGTGCAGCATGCACGGGCCCATGCCGTGGCCGGACTGCCGGTGCGCGCCGCCGACATCGCCGTTGCCGATCACGAAATACGCGCCGGGGATTTTTTGCAGGTAATAGCTGAAGTCTTCGGCACCCATCGTCGGCTCGAAGTCGAGCACGTTGTCGGTGCCCACCAGGTCGGTCATCACGCGGCGTGCAAATGCGGTTTCGCGCGGGTGGTTGATGGTCGGTGGGTAGTTGCGTTTGAAGTCGACATTGCAGGTCATGCCGAATGCGGCGCAGGTGTGCTGCGCAATCTCACGCATGCGGTGCTCGATCAGGTCGAGCACCGCCAGCGTGAAGGTGCGCACCGTGCCCTGCAGCTCGCAGCTGTCGGGCACCACGTTGGTGGCGACGCCTGCGCGCAGCATGGTCACCGACACCACGCCGGCATCGATCGGCCGCAGGTTGCGGCTGACGATGGTTTGCAGCGCCTGCACCAGTTGGCAAGCCACCGGCACCGGGTCGAGGCCCAGGTCCGGCATCGCTGCGTGCGTGCCTTTGCCCTGCACGGTGATGCGAAATTCGTTGCTGCTGGCAAAGCACGGACCGGGCTTGATGGCGAACTGGCCGACCGCCAAGCCGGGCCAGTTGTGCACCCCGAAGATCGCTTCCATCGGGAACCGCTCGAACAAGCCGTCGGCGATCATTTCGCGCGCACCGCCACCGCCTTCTTCGGCCGGCTGAAACACCAGGTACACCGTGCCGTCGAAGTGGCGGTGTTGTGCCAGGTGTTTAGCCGCTGCCAGCAACATCGCGGTGTGGCCGTCGTGACCGCAGGCGTGCATGCGGCCGGCATGTCGGCTGGCATGCGCGAAGGTGTTGCGCTCGGTCATCGGTAGTGCGTCCATGTCGGCGCGCAAACCCACCGCGCGCTGCGAGTTGCCGTTCTTCAACACCGCAACCACGCCGGTTTTCGCCAGTCCGCGATGAATCGGTATGCCCCACTCGGTGAGCTGCTGCGCAATCAGATCGGAGGTGCGCAGCTCTTCAAAGCACAGTTCAGGGTGTGCATGCAGGTCGCGCCGCAGCGCAGTGATGGCGGGCGCGTTGGCAACGATGGTTTGGATCAGGTGCATTGCGAAAATCCGGCTGCAACGACGCTGCGGGAAACGGCTCGGCAGGCGTCGGAAAATCAGTGTAGCCAAGCGCCTGTGCCATGATGATTCGATGCGATTGCGAACCCTCGGCGCGGTGTTTTTTTTGAGTCTCGGCGTCGTGGCCGCCACTGGCTGCAGCAGTCTGACTTATTACGCGCAATCGGTCAGTGGACACCTGCAGTTGTTGCACGCTGCGCGGCCGGTGCCCGACTGGCTGGCCGATGCCGCCACGCCCGATGCACTGAAAGCGCGGTTGCGGTTGACGCAACGCCTGCGCGACTATGCGGTGACTGAGCTCAAGCTGCCCGACAACGCCAGCTACCGCCGTTACGCCGATGTGCAGCGCAGCGCAGCGGTGTGGAACGTGGTGGCGGCACCCGAGTTGAGTCTGCGTTTGCAAACCTGGTGCTTCGCGGTGGTCGGCTGTGTGGCCTACCGCGGTTATTACCAGCGTGACGCGGCCGATGCCTATGCCGCGCCGTTGCGCGCGCAAGGCGCTGAAGTCAGCGTGTATGGCGTGCCGGCGTATTCCACCTTGGGCAAGCTGCCGGGGGCCTACTTTGCCGATCCGTTGCTCAACACTTTTGTGAACTATCCGGAGGGCGAACTGGCGCGGCTGATATTCCATGAGCTGTCGCACCAAATGGCCTACGCCAGTGGCGACACCGAGTTCAATGAATCGTTTGCCACCACGGTAGAGCGCGCAGGCAGCGCGCGTTGGTTGGCAGCCGTCGGCAATGAGGCCGCGCGCGCCGAATTCGTCGCGCTCGATGCGCGGCGCAACGACTTTCGCGCGCTGACCGGCCGTACGCGGGAACGGTTGGACGCGCTGTACGCCAGCGCCGCCACGCCGGCTGAAAAGCGGCGCGACAAAGCACGGTTGATGGCGCAGCTGCAAGCCGACTACGCCGCATTGAAAGCCGGTGCGTGGCAGGGCTACGCGGGTTACGACGGCTGGTTCGCCCACGCCAACAACGCCTCGTTCGGCGTGCTGGCGGCGTACACCGATCTGGTGCCGCAGTTCGAACGGTTGTTGGCTTCTTTGGGTGGCGATTTACCGCGTTTTTATGCCGCAGTGCTGCGCCTGGCTGCGCTGCCCATCGAGCAACGCCAGCGCGCACTGCAGGCCCTGGCGGTCGATTCCTACAATCCGCAGCTGCATGAATAACGCCGTGTCTCCATCAGCCACCGAGCATTCGCTGGCCGCCATTTCATTTGTCGACCTAAGCAAAACCTACGCCGGCAAGGCAAAAAATGTGCAGGCGCTGGACCACGTCGCATTCGACATCCAGCCGGGCGAATTCTTCGGCTTGCTCGGCCCCAACGGTGCCGGCAAAACCACGCTGATCAGCATCTTGGCCGGTCTCGCGCGCGCCAGTTCGGGCCGCGTCACGGTGCATGGCCACGATGTGGTGACCGATTACGCGGCGGCGCGGCGCAGCCTCGGCATCGTGCCGCAAGAGCTGGTGTACGACCCGTTTTTCACGGTGCGTGAATCGTTGCAAATTCAAAGCGGCTATTTCGGGGTGCGCAGCGGCCAGCGCGCCAGCCGCCGCACCAACGACGCCTGGATCGATGAGCTGCTGCACCACCTCGGCCTGACCGACAAAGCCAACGCCAATACGCGCGCGCTGTCGGGCGGCATGAAGCGGCGCTTGCTGGTGGCGCTGGCGTTGGTGCACCGGCCACCGGTCATCGTGCTCGATGAGCCGACCGCAGGGGTCGATGTCGAACTGCGGCAAACCTTGTGGGCGTTTATTTCGAAGCTCAACCGCGAAGGCCACACCGTGCTGCTGACGACCCACTATTTGGAAGAAGCCGAAGCGCTGTGCGGCCGCATTGCGATGCTCAAACAAGGCCGCGTGGTCGCACTCGACACCACCTCGGCGCTGCTGGCCGGCACCGCCAGCACGATGCTGCGCTTCAAGACCGACGACGTGTTGCCCGGTGACTTGGCCGCACTTGCGCGGGTGACCGGCCGGGCCGCCCAGATCACCGCACACGATGCCGCGGAAGTCGAGTCGCTGCTGCTGCGGCTGCGCCTGGCACAGGTGCGCATCGAAGACCTGGAGATCGGCCGCGCTGACCTGGAAGATGTGTTTTTGGAAATCATGCAAGGCGCGTCGGCCGCTGAGAGTGCCGTTCAGCCCGCAGTGCCCGCCGCACCGGTGGCCGCATGACGCAGCCGTCTGCGCCAGCGGCGCTTGCCGAGCTGCCCGCGATGCACCGGTTGTCGGGTGCGCGCACCTTGTTCACGAAAGAAGTGCTGCGCTTTTGGAAGGTCGCGTTTCAAACGGTGGCCGCGCCGGTGCTCACCTCGGTGCTGTATTTGCTGATTTTTGGCCAGGTGTTGCAAGACCACGTGCAGCCGTTTGCCGGTGTCGGCTACGGCAGTTTTTTGATCCCCGGCCTGGTGATGATGGGCGTGCTGCAAAACGCGTTTGCCAACGGCAGCTCGTCGCTGATCCAAAGCAAGTTGAGCGGCAACCTGGTGTTCTTGCTGGTCGCGCCGCTGTCGCACTGGGCCTGGTTTGTCGCCTACGTCGGTGCATCGCTGGTGCGCGGCGTGGCGGTGGGCATCGGCGTGTTGGCGGTCACGATGTGGTTTGCGCCGTTGCAGCTGGCGCAGCCGCTGTGGGTGATTGCGTTCACGCTGCTGGGTGCGGTGGTGATGGGTGCGCTGGGTTTGATCGCCGGCTTGTGGGCCGAAAAGTTCGACCAGATTGCAACGTTCCAAAACTTCATCATCATGCCGATGACGTTTTTGGCAGGCGTTTTTTATTCGATTCACAGCCTGCCGCCGCTGTGGCAAAAGGTCAGCCACCTGAATCCGTTTTTCTATCTGGTCGATGGTTTTCGGTACGGATTTTTCGGCGCGAGCGATGTGTCGCCTTGGCTCAGTTTAGCGGTTGCCTCTGTCGCGATGGTGGCGGTGTGCGCGCTCTGCTTGCACCTGCTACGCACTGGCTACAAGATCCGCAGCTGAACCCCGTGAGCCATAATTTCAGCATGTCTGAACCCACTCCGAACGACGTGCAACGCTACATCGCACAAGGCCTGCATTGCGACCATGTGGACGTGCAAGGCGACGGTCGCCATTTCTACGCCACCATCGTGTCGCCGCTGTTCGAGGGGGCCAGCCGGGTGGCCCGCCACCAGCTGGTTTACCGCGCGCTGGGCAAAAAAATGCGCGCCGACATCCACGCGCTGTCGATGAAAACGCTGACGCCGGCCGAATGGAGCGCCGGCCCCGACCGCGAAGCCCGCGCGTCAGCCCCCTCACACCACTGACGCGAGCCGCAGCGCGTGCCGCGGCTGCACGGCTTGCCAGTGGCAGGTCCACAGTCGGCACCGGCGGCAGTCATCAGCCAGCAGCCCATGGACAAACTATTGATACGCGGCGGTCGCCCACTCCACGGTGAGGTGGCGATCTCCGGCGCGAAAAACGCGGCATTGCCTGAGCTGTGCGCGGCGCTGCTGAGCGCCGAGCCGGTGACGCTGGTCAACGTGCCGCGCTTGCAAGACGTGGGCACCACGCTGAAGTTGTTGCGCAACATGGGCGTGGCGGCCGAGCGCAGTGAGATCGATCCGACGTTGGTGCGCCTGGATGCCGGGCAGGTGGGCAACCCCGAAGCGCCGTACGAGTTGGTGAAAACCATGCGCGCGTCCATCTTGGTGTTGGGCCCGCTGCTGGCGCGGTTCGGCGTGGCGCGGGTATCGCTGCCCGGCGGTTGCGCGATTGGTTCGCGGCCGGTCGATCAGCACATCAAAGGTCTGCAGGCGATGGGCGCGCACATCACGGTGGAGCACGGCTACATCTTGGCGCGCACGTACGACGGCGCGCCGTCTGCTGGCCGACCGCAGCGACTGCGCGGCGCAAAAATCACCACCGACATGGTCACCGTCACCGGCACCGAAAACCTGCTGATGGCGGCCACGCTGGCCGACGGCGAAACCGTACTGGAAAACGCGGCGCAAGAGCCCGAGGTGGTCGACTTGGCCTGCATGCTGATCGCGATGGGCGCACACATCGAAGGCCATGGCACCCGGCGCATCCGTATCCGCGGCGTGGACCAGCTGCACGGGCTGGCCGGCAGCGCCAGCCACCGCATCGTGCCGGACCGCATCGAGGCAGGTACGTTTTTATGCGCGGTGGCAGCGGCCGGCGGCGATGTGGTGCTGCGCGGTGCGCGGGCCGATCATCTCGATGCGGTGATCGACAAGCTGCGCGAGGCCGGCGTGACCATCGAGCCTGGCAATGATGCGGGCAGCAGCTGGATCCGCGTGCGCAGCCACCAGCGGCCGCGCGCGGTGACGTTTCGCACCAGCGAGTACCCGCTGTTCCCGACCGATATGCAGGCGCAGTTCATGGCGCTGAACTGCATTGCCGATGGCACCGCCACCGTCACTGAAACCATTTTTGAGAACCGCTTCATGCACGTCAACGAAATGGTGCGGCTGGGCGCGCGCATCGAGGTCGATGGCCATTTGGCGGTGGTGCACGGCGTGCCGAAGTTGTCGGGTGCCACCGTGATGGCTACCGACCTGCGCGCCTCGGCCAGCCTGGTGATTGCCGGCCTGGTGGCCGAGGGTAAAACCTGCGTCGACCGCATCTACCACCTCGACCGCGGCTACGACCAGATGGAAACCAAGCTGCGCGGCATCGGTGCCGACATCGAACGCGTTCAATCGAGGACGCCTTCGTGATTACCTTGGCGCTGTCCAAAGGCCGCATTTTCGAAGAAACGCTGCCGCTGCTGCAAGCCGCGGGCATCGAGGTGGCAGAAGACCCGGAACAATCGCGCAAGCTGATCATCGGCACAAACCGGCCCGACGTGCGGGTGGTGCTGGTGCGCGCCAGCGACGTGCCTACGTATGTGCAATACGGCGGTGCCGATTTGGGTGTGACCGGCAAAGACACGTTGATCGAACACGGCGGTGTGGGCTTGTACCAGCCGCTCGATTTGCAAATCGCCAAGTGCCGCATGAGCGTGGCCACCCGCGCCGACTTCGATTACGCCAGCGCGGTGAAGCTGGGCTCGCGCATCCGCGTGGCGACCAAATACACGCTGACCGCGCGCCAGCATTTCGCCGACAAGGGCGTGCACGTCGATGTGATCAAGCTGTACGGCTCGATGGAACTCGCGCCGCTCACCGGCCTGGCCGACGCCATCGTCGATCTGGTATCGAGCGGCAACACGCTCAAGGCCAACCATTTGGTCGAGGTTGAAGAGATCATGCAAATCTCGGCCCGGCTGGTTGTGAACCAGGCCGCGCTCAAGCTCAAGCGCGAACCGATCCGCGCCATCATCGATGCGTTCGCGTCGGCGATTCCCCGCTAGTTTTTTCCACCCCATTCGTTCAGCCCCGCAGTACCGCCATGACCGCTCGCCTACCCGTACACATTCGCCACCTCGATACCGCTGCCACCGACTTCACCGCCGAGTTCGAGCGCGTGTTGCACTGGTCGGCCGCGACCGATGGTGCGATTGAAGAACGCGTGGCCGCCATCCTGGCCGACGTGCAACAGCGCGGCGATGCTGCGGTGCTCGAGTACACCGAACGCTTCGATGGCGTCAAAGCCGCCTCGGTCGCGGCGCTCGAGATCGGCCACGCCGAATTGCATGCGGCACTGGCGGCGATCACGCCGGCGCAACGCGCAGCGCTGCATGCGGCAGCCGACAGGGTGCGCGACTACCACCAGCGCCAGCTCGAGGCCTGCGGCCGCTCGTGGAGCTACCGCGACGCCGACGGCACGCTGCTCGGCCAGAAAGTCACGCCGCTCGACCGGGTCGGCATTTACGTGCCCGGTGGCAAAGCCGCCTACCCATCCAGCGTGTTGATGAATGCGCTGCCCGCCAAGGTGGCCGGTGTGGGCGAGATCGTGATGGTGGTGCCGACGCCGGCGCGCCGCGATGGATCGGCCGACCACGCCACGGTCGATAAAAACCAGCTAGTGCTGGCTGCGGCGGCGGTGGCCGGCGTGGACCGCGTGTTCACCATCGGCGGCGCGCAGGCGGTGGCGGCATTGGCCTATGGCACCGCGACCGTGCCTGCGGTCGACAAGATCACCGGCCCCGGCAATGCGTACGTTGCGAGCGCCAAACGTCGTGTGTTCGGCAAGGTCGGCATCGACATGATTGCCGGCCCGAGCGAAATTTTGGTGCTGGCCGATGGCAGCACGCCGGCCGAGTGGGTGGCGATGGATTTGTTCAGCCAGGCTGAACACGACGAATTGGCGCAAAGCATCTTGTTGTGTCCGGATGCCGCCTTCATTGCCCGCGTGCAAGTCGAGATCGACCGACTGATCGACGCCATGCCGCGCCGCGAGGTGATTCGCGCCTCACTGGTAGGCCGCGGCGCGCTGATCAAAACCCGCAGCATGGAAGAAGCCTGCGAAATCAGCAACCGCATTGCGCCCGAACACCTTGAAGTGAGTTCGCGTGAGCCGCACCGCTGGGAGCCGCGGTTGCGCCACGCGGGTGCGATTTTTTTGGGTGCCTACACCAGCGAAAGTTTGGGCGACTACTGCGCCGGCCCGAACCACGTGCTGCCCACCTCGGGCACCGCGCGCTTTTCGTCGCCGCTGGGCGTCTACGACTTCCAAAAGCGCAGCAGCCTGATCGAGGTCAGCGAAGCTGGCGCGCAAACCTTGGGTGTGATTGCGGCCGAATTGGCCTACGGCGAAGGTCTGCAAGCGCATGCGCAAGCGGCTGAAATGCGGCTCAAAAAGTAAAGCGACGGTGGACACGAACTTCGTAAGTCACGAAACTTGTGCCCTTTCGGGTCGGGAGCGCAGCATGAAAAACGTCACCGTGAGCATGGAAGAAAGCGTCGCCAACTGGGCGCGCATCGAAGCCGCGCGGCGCAACACCAGCGTGTCGACGTTGATCGGCGAGATGCTGGCCGAGAAGATGCGGCACGACGATGCGTACGAGCGAGCGATGAACGAGTGGCTCAATCAGCCGCGCGGTTGGAACTCTGACGGCACGCCCTATTTCACACGCGACGAAATCTATGCCGAACGATTCGATCGTTTTCGTTGACACCAACGTTTTGATCTATTCCGAAGACGGTGCCGATCAGCACAAGCAAGCTGCCGCACTGGGCTGGTTGCGCGCGCGGTGGATCAAGCGGTGCGGGCGCGTCAGTTCGCAGGTGCTGAACGAGTTTTACGTGAACGTCACGCGAAAGATCAAGCCGCCAATGGCCGCAGCAGACGCCCACTGCGAGGTTCGCCGCTACCAGCGATGGCAATCGTGGGTGCTCGACCATGACACCGTCGAAGTCGCTTGGGCTTTAGAAAGCCGCTGCCCGTTGAGTTACTGGGACGCGTTGATCGTGGCGGCGGCGCAGCAGCAAGGCTGCGGCATGCTGCTCATTGAAGACCTCCAGCACGAGCAGCTGATCGACGGCGTGCGTATCGTGAATCCGTTTCTCGTCGGGCCCGAAATGCTCGATGCTGTTTCGTGACAACGCCGGTGAATGATTGGTCGCCATCCGTCATCCGCGACGACGTGCGCGCGATGCACGCCTATTCGGTGCAAAGCAGTGAAGGGCTGGTCAAGCTCGACGCGATGGAAAACCCGTTTCGCTTGCCCGAGCCGCTGCGCGCCGCACTCGGCGCGCGGCTGGCCGAGGTCGCGATCAACCGCTATCCGGGCAGCCGCAACAACGAGCTGCGCTGCGCACTGGCGAAACACGCCGGCCTGCCTGCGGGCTTCGATTTGATTTTGGGCAACGGCTCCGATGAGCTGATTTCGATGCTGAGCCTGGCCTGCGCCAAACCCGGTGCCAGTTCTTTAGCACCAGTGCCGGGCTTCGTGATGTACGACGTGGCGGCGCGGCTGCAAGGGCTGCGCTCGATCAGCGTGCCGTTAACGGCCGAGTTTGCGTTGGACGAAGCGGCCATGCTCGCCGCGATGGCCGCGCACCAACCGGCCATCGTCTACCTGGCGTACCCAAACAACCCGACCGCGAATTTGTTCGATGACGCGGTGATCGAACGGCTGATTGCCGCAGCACCCGGGCTGGTGGTGATCGACGAGGCCTACCAACCGTTTGCCTCGCGCAGCTACATCGACCGCGTGGCGCGCCACGGCCACGTGCTGATCATGCGCACGCTGAGCAAATTCGGTTTGGCCGGCGTGCGGCTGGGTTACCTGATGGGGCCGAAAGCGCTGATTGCCGAGATCGACAAAGTGCGCCCGCCGTACAACGTCAGCGTGCTCAATTGCGAGGCGGCGTTGTTTGCGCTGGAGCACGCCGACGAATTCGACCGCCAAGCCGCGGTGCTGCGCGGCGAACGCGCGCGGCTGATGTCGGCGCTGCACGAGCTGCCCGGCGTGCGCCCGTTCCCGAGTGAAGCCAACATGATTCTGGTGCGTGTGCCCGACGCCGCGGCGCTGTTTGCGGGCTTGAAACAACGTGGCGTGCTGGTCAAAAATGTGTCGAACTTGCACCCGCTGCTGGCCCGGTGTTTGCGCTTGACGGTGGGCACGCCGGAAGAAAATAGTGCGCTGCTGGCGGCACTGCAATCTGCCCTGGAAACCCTGGAAACGAGCCCGCGATGAGCGCTGAATTGACCGTCCCCCCAACCACCTACGCAGCTGCACCGCGCCATGCCGAGGTCACCCGTCGCACCGCTGAAACGCAAATCCGCGTGGCGTTGCGCCTCGATGGCACCGGCGTTTCCAAGCTCGCCACCGGCATCGGTTTTTTCGATCACATGCTCGACCAAATCGCACGCCACGGCCTGGTCGATCTGGACATCGAAGTCCACGGCGACTTGCACATCGACGGCCACCATACGGTCGAAGACGTGGGTATCACGCTCGGCCAGGCGGTGGCCAAGGCGGTCGGCGACAAGCGCGGTCTGCGCCGTTATGGCCATGCGTATGTGCCGCTCGACGAGGCGCTGTCGCGGGTCGTGATCGATTTTTCCGGCCGGCCCAGCTTGACGATGGAAGTGCCGTTCACCAGCGGCATGCTTGGCGGGCTCGACACCCAACTGGTGTTCGAGTTTTTTCACGGCTTCGTCAACCACGCCGGCGTCACCTTGCACATCGACAACCTGCGCGGCGTGAATGCGCACCACCAATGCGAGACGGTGTTCAAAGCATTCGCCCGCGCGCTGCGCTTTGCGGTCGAGATCGATCCGCGCATGGCCGACGTGATCCCGTCGACCAAAGGTTCGCTTTGATAGTGCCCCCACGTCGCTACGCTCCTGCCCCCCGAGGGGGTGCGGCCTGCCTTGGGGCGGCCCGGCGGCTGGCCGGAACGCTTTGTTTGACTAGCAGCTGACCATGCCTAAAACAATCGCTGTCGTCGACTACGGCATGGGCAACCTGCGCTCGGTGTCGCAGGCGGTGCTGCATGTGGCGCAGGGTTCCGGGTTCGAGGTGGTGGTCACCGCCGACCCCGCGGCGGTGATGGCCGCCGAACGCATCGTGCTGCCCGGCCAGGGCGCCATGCCCGATTGCATGCGTGAGCTGCGCGACTCGGGGCTGCAAGCCGCGGTGCTGCATGCGGCAGCCAACAAACCGCTGTTGGGTGTGTGCGTGGGCATGCAGATGCTGCTGTCGCACAGCGAAGAAGGCAGCACTGAAAACGGCGCGTTGGATACCGGCACGCCCGGCCTGGCGTTGATCGCCGGTGAGGTGATGCGATTCCAGCTCGACGGCCAGTTGCAGCCCGATGGCAGCCGCTACAAGGTGCCGCAAATGGGCTGGAACCAGGTGCACCAGATGCAGCCTCACGCGCAGCCCCACCCGCTGTGGGCCGACGTGCCCGATGGCGCGAGCTTCTATTTCGTGCACAGCTTTTATGCGCGCCCGACTGACGTACGTCACAGCCTGGGCGAAACCGACTACGGCCAGCGCTTTACCTGCGCGCTGGGCCGCGATAACATTTTTGCGACGCAATTCCATCCAGAAAAAAGCGCCCAGCACGGGCTGGCCCTGTACCGCAACTTTCTCCACTGGAATCCCTGAACGCTGTTTTTTCAACGACTGGGATCGACCGCATTGCTGAACCCCACGCGTCGCCCACCACCGACGGTCCTTTTCTCCACTGCTGCCCCCGGCCATGCTGCTGATACCCGCGATAGACCTGAAAGACGGTAAATGTGTGCGCCTCAAACAAGGCGACATGAATGAATCGACCACCTTTGGTGAGGATCCGGCCGCCATCGCACGGCGCTGGGTCGATGCCGGTGCCAGGCGGCTGCATCTGGTCGATTTGAACGGTGCGTTTGCCGGCAAGCCGGTCAACGAAGTCGCCATCAAGGCCATCCTGGCCGAGGTCGGCGACGAAATACCGGTGCAGTTGGGCGGCGGCATCCGTGACCTCGACACCATCGAGCGCTACCTCGACGACGGCCTGAGCTTCATCATCGTCGGCACCGCAGCGGTAAAAAACCCCGGCTTCTTGCAAGACGCCTGCAGCGCATTCGGCGGCCACATCATCGTTGGCCTCGATGCGAAAGACGGCAAGGTGGCCACCGACGGCTGGAGCAAGCTCACCGGCCACGAAGTCATCGACCTCGCGAAAAAATTCCAGGACTACGGCGTCGAAGGCGTGATCTATACCGACATCGGCCGTGACGGCATGCTGAGTGGCATCAATATCGACGCCACCGTGAAGCTGGCGCAGGCATTGACGATTCCCGTCATTGCCTCGGGTGGCTTGAGCAACCTGGCCGACATCGAACGTTTGTGCGCGGTTGAATTCGAAGGCATCGAAGGCGTCATTTGCGGCCGCGCCATCTACTCCGGCGACCTCGACTTCGCTGTCGCCCAGGCGCGTGCCGACGCGCTCAGGGTGTGACTGTCAACCAACAAAAAAAGGGCACCCCGGTGCCCTTTTTTGCTTGAACTGGCATTCACGCTGAACGCCGACGCGACGCCCAGGCCACGGCACCTAGACCAGCCAACATCAACGCATAAGTCTGGGGTTCGGGAATCGGGGCCAAAAAGCCGCGAATCTCACCTGATCCATATGTGCCTGGTGTGTGGATGTTGACGTAAGCGGTGCCGGCCGCGGTGCCGGCCAGCAAGGCAGCGAAGTTGGCTGGAGCGAACGAAGCCGAGTACGCGCCGCTGGCCAGCGCAGGGAAGCGCTCGAAACTCAGTGCCACGGGGCCGTTGCCGGTGCCGGCCACGGCTGTGCAGCAGTGGATGTGGCCAAACGGCGAGTTGTTGGCCAAGCCTTCAAACGACAACTGCACCGACAGGCTGCTCGAAACGTCGTCGAACGAAACCGTTGCAAAGCCAGTGGCCGACGACGTAGGAACACTCTCGCCGATGCTGGACAAGGCCGCGACAAAAGTGGTGCTGGTGGTGGCTGCGCTGACCGGGAAGGTCGCCGCTGCGGTGAGAACAAGGGTGCCGACAGAGGCAGCAACTTGACGGTTCATGGTGTGAATCTCCGTGGGTTGAAGGAGCGAAAAACTCGCCTGCGTGCGAACACACGCCGATCAAGTTTGCTTGGTTTGGTGAGAAAACGCACGCGTGGCGTTGGGCGACGACGCATCTGAAAGGCCAAAATTTCACCGCGACAATGGGCGAATGCTTGCAAAGCGAATCATTCCCTGCCTTGACGTGACCGGCGGTCGTGTCGTCAAAGGCGTCAACTTCGTTGAGCTGCGCGATGCCGGTGACCCGGTGGAAATCGCGGCGCGCTACAACGAACAAGGTGCCGACGAGCTGACCTTTCTCGACATCACTGCCACCAGTGACGGCCGCGATTTGATGTTGCACATGATCGAAGCGGTGGCCTCGCAGGTATTCATTCCGCTCACGGTGGGCGGCGGTGTGCGCTCGGTGGACGACGTGCGGCGCTTGCTCAACGCCGGTGCCGACAAGGTCAGCTTCAACTCGGCCGCGGTAGCCAGCCCGCAGCTGATCCGCGATGCGTCGAACCGCTACGGCGCGCAATGCATCGTGGTGGCGATCGATGCCAAGCGCCGGGTCGGCGACGACCTCGCAGCGCGCGGCGCCGGTTGGGATGTGTACACCCACGGTGGCCGCAAGAACACCGGCCTCGATGCGGTGGCCTGGGCCGCGCTGATGACGCGCCACGGTGCCGGCGAAATTTTGCTCACCAGCATGGACCGCGACGGCACCAAAAGCGGCTTTGATTTGGAGCTGACGCGGGCTGTCAGCGACCGCGTCGCGGTGCCGGTGATCGCCTCCGGCGGCGTTGGCACGCTGGCGCATTTGTCTGACGGCATACGCATCGGCGGCGCTGATGCGGTGCTGGCGGCCAGCATCTTTCACTATGGCGAGTTCACCGTCGGCCAAGCCAAAGCATTGATGGCACGTGACGGCATTGCGGTGCGGCTGTGACGGAAGGCGAGCATGTCGATCATCAGTAAGTCAGACCCTCATCCCGCACCGAAACCGAAGCCGAAAGCCGCGGCGAAAAAGACTAAAAACGCGGCACCGAAGTTCGGCAGCCGCGCTTTCGCCGACGTGGTGCAACGCAAAAAAGTGGTGGCCGCCAAACCACCGGTTGCGCTCGATGTCGCCTCGCTGCCGCGCGAGGTGCGCATCATCGGCGGCGCCTGGAAGCGCAGCAAATTGCCGGTGGGCCTGCTGCCCGGTTTGCGACCCACGCCCGACCGGGTGCGCGAGACCTTGTTCAACTGGCTCGGTGCCGATTTGAGCGGCTGGCGCTGTCTGGATGCGTTCGCGGGCAGCGGCGCGTTGGGCTTCGAAGCCGCATCGCGCGGTGCCGATTCGGTGCTGATGCTCGAACGCGAAGCGCGTCAAGCGCGCAGCCTCGGTGAATCGAAGCTGCGGCTGAAAGCCGAGATGGTGCGCATCGAGTCGACCGACGCGATCGCGTGGATGCGGCGCGGACCACCGCAGTCGTTCGAGCTGGTGTTCCTCGACCCGCCGTTCGACACCGATTTGCACGAGGCCGCGCTGCAAGCCGCCGCGCGTCTGGTGGTGCCGCATGGCTACATCTACCTCGAAGCCGCGCGTGCGTACGCGAATGAAGAAGTCGCGCTGCTGCAGCTCAAAGTGCACCGCCATCTGGTCGCCGGCATCGTGCATGCACATTTGCTGCAACGCGTGGACACCGCCACTGCCACTGCGCCTTCGTTTGCGCTATCGGCGCCGGACGCGGTGGCCTGATGCAACGCCTGTTGGTGTGAACTCCGGGAGCGTGGCATGACCTCTGTGACCAAACTGACCGCCATCTACCCCGGCACCTTCGACCCGATGACGCTCGGCCACGAAGACCTGATGCGCCGCGCCAGCCGGTTGTTCGAACGGCTGGTGGTGGCCGTGGCAGCGGGTCACCACAAGCGCACCATGTTCACCATCGACGAGCGCCTCGAGTTGGCGCAGGCGCTGGCCGGCAAGTACCCCAACGTCGAGGTGGTCGCGTTTCGCGGACTGCTGCGCGACTTCGTGGTCGGCATCGGCGGCAAGGTGGTGGTGCGTGGCCTGCGCGCGGTCAGCGACTTCGAGTACGAGTTTCAGATGGCCGGTATGAACCGACAACTCATGCCCGATGTCGAAACCGTGTTCCTGACGCCGAGTGACCAGTTCCAATTCGTTTCCGGCACCTTCGTCAGGGAGATCGCCACGCTCGGCGGTGATGTGTCCAAATTTGTGTCACCGTTGGTTTTGGAGCGGCTGCGCTCGCGCGTCAAGTTCACTGATGCTTAAACCTAGCTCAAAACGAAGCTTAAAACGAAGCCTGAATCGTCCCGCGTCCTAAAGACCTGACACCAAACCAATACGCCACACCACCATGGCCCTGCTTATCACCGACGAATGCATCAATTGCGACGTGTGCGAGCCCGAGTGCCCGAACGCGGCGATCAGCATGGGCGTCGAGATCTACCAAATCGACCCCGCCAAATGCACTGAATGCGTAGGCCACTTCGATGAACCGCAGTGCGTGCAGGTGTGCCCGGTGAGCTGCATTCCGATCCACCCACTGCATGTCGAGTCGAATGAATCGCTGTGGGTCAAGTACCGCGCGCTGCAAGCGGCGGCGCGGTTGGCCGCGGTGCCAGAGAAAGTGCCGGTGCCGTCAGTCGATTGAGTCGGGCGCGGCGCGCGGTCGACACCTTCGGTGTGCTGGAACTACAAACGCGTAACAGAATGCGCAACAAACGCGCCACAGATGCGCCACAGATGCGCAATTACCGCGCAATAAGCGCGCAACAAACACGCCACCCTCGCACCACCCTCGCGCCACCACCGCGCCACCACAGTGACCCGACCGCGCGGGCCCAACTGCTGCGGCATGGCGCAGACTCCACCTGCCGCATCGGCACTCCAGCAACAAGGCGACCCCATGACCACCAACGACACCGCCGCTTCGGCTATTGCTGAATTCATGACGGCGATCAACATGTCGTCCGACACCTTGCGCGCCTGGCTGCATACCGCCGAGTCGAGGGCGGTCGATCAGCTGGGTGCGCCCGCCGCGGCGGATGTGGCGCAGCCGCCACCAGACCACGCCGGCGATGCGCGAGCGGCAGTCGGCGCGGGCCTGCGCACGATCGCGCTGCTGCGAAAAAGCCGCCATGAGTACACCGACGCCGATGTGGCCCACGCGCGCGATGCGGTGGGTGCCATTCGCCGCGGTGTCGCGCTGCGGCCAGACGGCGACGTGGCGCACACGCCATGGCGTCATGCGCTGATGAATTGGGGCTACGACCCGACGCGCAACTGACGGCGCAATACCGCCGCAACCGGCGTAACACCCGGCACAGCGGCAGCACCTAATTCCCGCCGCTTATTTCTTGCGCTCTTTGTGGTGTTTTTTCTCGTCGCCATCGCCATCGTCGCGATCGCCGTCACCTCGATCGTCACCTTCGTACCGGTCGCCATGCTTGCCGCCGTGCTTGTCCCAACCGCGGTGGCGACCGTTGTCGTGGCGGCGTTGCCAGCCGGGATGCTGTTCTTCATAGCGTTCACGCACCCATTGGTCCTGCACGAAATACACCGGTTGGCCGCAGGCGCGGTAGCGGCCGCAGTAGCGACGCCAGTTTTGCTGGTGCAGCGGTGGCACATACAAGTACACCGGCGGTTGTTCGATCACCACCACCGGCGGCACGATGATCACCGGCTGCGGGTACACCACCACCGGCCGCGGTGCGTCGCCGATGTGAATTTCACCGTACACGCCGGGCCGACTTACGCCGATGGACACGCCCACTCGGGTCTGCGCTTGGGCCGCACCCATCGCGCCTACAGCACCTGCGATGCCCAGAGTCACTGCGATCCACGCCATCCACATCCGATTTTTCATGTTGTCTCCGAAGTCCAGCGTGGATCATCGACTTGAATCGGCCCGCCTGCGTTACCGGGCGTTGAAGCAGATCGTTAAAAAGCAGCGGTTTGCTGGTCGGCTGACGACGATGCGCACGGTGCTGCAGGACGCGCCACACCAAGTGCTGCATCGGGCGTTGCACCGAGCCCCGCAGAGCTTGCGACCTGCCAGGAATTCACCTTTTTGCAAGCTGGGTGTGCCTGGGGTCAGTGCACCTCGAGCTGCAAGTTCCAGCTGCTGACGATCACTGCGGCCGGCGCGGTGTGGCGTCGGGACGCGGTTTTATTCATCGGCTCGACTGGCCGCACGGCGTTGCGGCGGTCGCCCGCTATGCACAGCCGTTCGCCGCTGTGCGCACCTTTCGGAATGGTGACGGCGAGTTCGCACTCCAGCAGCTCGACACTGCCGCGCGCGTCGACCTGCGGCACGCGCAGGCGCACCACACAGCGGCCACCGCGGTGGGCTGCTTGCTGGCTGATGCACACCCTGGCGTGGCGCGCCTGGTCGATATCGGTGCTGCGCTGGGTGCCGGGTCGCGCTACGGTGTCAGGTCTATAGACCCCGCTGTCGGACTCCAGTCCACGCCACAACGATTCGAAAAAATCGCTGCGGCGTTCGTTCAGGTTGCGCCCGAACGCGCTGCCGCTGAAGGCGACGTTGCTGTCCCAGGCGTTGTCGGCTGCGGGTGCGATGTGGGTGGTCTTGCCGTTGATCGGCTGAGTGGCGGCGCTGGCCGCGCATTGGTGGCCACGTTGCTCGAAGTCGTCGTACACCGCCCGCGTTTCAGGGTTACTGAGCACGCCGTACGCCTGCGCCACCGCATCGAACTGCATTTGCGCCGCAGCCGAGGGTTTGTCTTGCGCGTAGTGCATACGGGCGAGCGCGCGGTAGGCGAATTCGATGTCACGCGTGGAGGCCGTCGCAGTGAGCTTCAAACGTTCGTAAAAACCGGTAGGCGTTGGAATGGCGGCGTGTACGGCGCCCGCGCCGGAGTGGGCATGGGCATTGGCATGGGCATGGGCAGGTTGAATGGGGTAGCTGGTGTGCATGGCGGTTTCTCGAAATGGCTGGAGGATGGGATTGCAAATTGCACTTGCAAATTGCGCTTGCGAAAAGCCGCGCTGGCAGACGCAACGACCGCGATGTCGACATCGGCACCGGGGCGCGAGTAGCAGTCGGCACATGGGCGGCGGCGTGTTGGACCTGTGGGACCTGTTCAGCACCAACACCGATGCGTGATGGTGGGCGGTGTCGCACTGGCCGGCTGTGGGCTGGCGCACATAGCGAACATCTCGACACACCTTGCCGAATTACGATGCAGCCCCCCGGTGCGAACCGTGCGCGGGCTGTGCGGAAAACCCTTCCCGCTGCACATCGCCATGAGTGTTCCAGCGCACAGACGGCCGCACTGTGTCGGCCTAAGTTCACTTTGACGCCGGGTTTTCCTGCCCGCGCCGCAGCCGCTGCGCACCGCAGTCAGCGCACGCTGAAATCTGACTACGCAGGCGTTTTTCCTACAGCGGTAGCAAGCCGGTGCTGACACCACCCAAGCGCCGCACACGCCACGCTAGCCAGGCCGATATTGGAGACTTCGCATGGGGCTTTTTCATCGCTGGACAGACGAGCCGCACCGCGCACGGACCGCGCTGCGTATGCAGCCGCACGAGCAGCCGCACACGCCGCCGCGCATGCAAGCCCGCACGCAGCCGCAAAAGCAGCTGCACACGGCAAGGCATTGGGTAGCGCGCCGCGATGCGTTGGCCAGCGCGCTGCGCGAGTTGCTGCACGGCGCGCAGCAACTCGCGCAGCGTTGTACGCACTTTGCGCTGGCGGTGGCGCTGTCGTTGGTGGTGCTGGTCGGCGTGGGCGCGGCGGCGTCGGCCCGTGCTGGCGCGGTCGACCATGCTGCTGCCGGTGGCGCGTCGCAGCAGGTGGTGCCGGTGACACCGACACCGACACCACCCGCTACATCTACCCTCACACCGACACCACGCGGGCAACTGCCATCACCGCTGCAACCGGCGGTGGCCGATGCGCTCGGTGCTGGTGCGGTGCACGCGCCCATGGCGGCCACCGGCTCCACAGCGGCAGCGGTCGCACCGAAACCAGCTACCGCCGTGGGCCGTGCGAACGCCTTGCCGCACCGGGCGCATGTCGTGGTCACGCCGCCGCCGTCGGCCGGCACGCGACTGCCGTGAGCGATCGGTATGCGCTTCGGTCGGCTGCCGAGTCATCGACGTGTCGAACCGGCAAACAGACAAAAACGCCAACGCATTGGCCCGCGGCCCACCGCACTGATTACCAAGACGACGACCCGCGCCACCGCAACGAATCCTTCACCACCCCGAGGCCATCATGAAAATTCACACCCAACCTTCATCTGAACTGACCCAAATCGGCGAGCTCATACAACCGATGGATACGGTGGCCATGCTGACCACCCAAGCCGCCGATGGCGAGCTGACCAGCCGCCCGATGGCACCACTGGAAATGGACAGCCACGGCGCGCTGTGGTTCTTCACCGACGCGCGTTCGGCCAAGGTCGAACAGCTGCGCACGGTCAACCTGGCCTTCAGTGACAGCGAGCGCGGCACCTATGTGTCGATGTCCGGTCACGGCGATTTGGAAAGCGACCGCGCGCACATCCAGCGTTTGTGGTCACCGATGCTGCGGCCGTGGTTTCCTGACGGACCGGAGTCGGCCGATTTGAGGCTGCTGAAATTCACACCAGGCACCGTCGAGTACTGGGACGCAGCCGCCGGCAAGATGGTGCGCATGATGGCGATAGCGGCCTCGGTAATTGCGGCCCGGCCCATCGGCATGGGCGAGCACGGGCGCGTGAACGTTCAGTAACTTGCAAGCGCGCAGCACGCGAACGGCCTGCCGCGCACCGTCGAAATAGGTGATTCCGTGACAACTTCGCTCGAGCCGCGCACCACATCGCTGTCCAAACACCCGCGGGCGAGCTGGCGTCGTCGGCATCGGCACTGGCACTGGTTGTGGGTCGCGGCGGTAGCGGCCGCGCTGTTGGTGGTGTCGGTCGGCGTCGCCTCTGGCGCATGGGGTTGGGCTGTTGCGGCAGCGCATTCATACGCTGAGCCGCACGCTGAGCCAGCCGCGCACCGGCAGCCGCCGGCGGTCACAGCGCTGCCGGTTTCGTGGCGATTGCCTGGTGAGTAAATCGACGACCGCGATGGGTACGACCGACTTCACTGCCGCGACTTCAGCGACCGCAGCGACCGCACCGACTGCCGCCACCCGCATCGAGACCGACGGCTTCGGTGCGATCGAGGTGCCGGCAGCCGCACTGTGGGGCGCGCAAACCGAGCGCAGCCTGCGCTTTTTCGCGATTGGCGAACAGCGCATGCCGCTGCCGTTGATCCATGCGCTGGCAGCTGTCAAGTGGGCGGCTGCATGCGTCAACCGCGACCTCGGCTTGCTCGACGCTGAACGTGCCGACGCGATTTCCCATGCGGCTGATCGGGTGGCGCGCGGCGCGTTCGACGGCGAGTTCCCGTTGTCGGTGTGGCAAACCGGCTCGGGCACGCAAAGTCACATGAACGTCAACGAGGTGATCGCCCAGCTGGCCAGCCAACACCTCGCGGCCCAACAACCGGCGGCTGGCCGCACGGCTTCTATAGACCTGGCACCACAGGTGTCGGCTGAGCGTGGCCTGAACGAGGTTCGCGCCATCCACCCGAACGACGAGGTGAACCTCGGCCAGTCGTCGAACGATGTGTTTCCGACTGCCATGCACCTGGCGGTGGTTGCCGCCTACGCGCAGCAGCTGCAGCCGGCATTGAGCGAGTTGCGGGCCACGCTGGTCGCGCAGTCCGACAAATTCGCCGAGGTGGTGAAGATCGGTCGCACCCATTTGCAAGACGCCACGCCGGTCACCCTGGGGCAAGAATTCGGTGGCTATGCCGCGCAGCTGGCGTTGTGCGATGCGGCGTTACGCCACGCGGTGGTGGCAGTGCACAGCCTGGCCATCGGTGGCACCGCCGTCGGCACCGGGCTCAACACCCACCCCGAATTCGGCACGCGGGTCGCCGCTGCGTTGGCCCGCCGGTTCAATGCGCCGTTGGTGCAAGCCGCCAATTTGTTCGCTGCCATGGCTGGCCACGAAGCGCTGGTGGCATGGCATGGCGGCTTGAAGATGCTGGCCATCGCACTGCTGAAAATCGGCAGCGATATTCGTTTGATGGGCAGCGGCCCGCGTGCCGGCTTGGGCGAATTGCGGTTGCCGGAAAACGAAGCCGGCAGCTCCATCATGCCGGGCAAGGTGAACCCGACGCAGATCGAAGCGCTGGCCATGGTGTGCGCCCAAGTAATCGGTCACGACGCGGCCATCGGCTTTGCCGCCGCACAGGGCCAGTTCGAGCTGAACGTGTACAAGCCGCTGATTGCGCTCGACACGCTCGACAGCATGCGCTTGCTGTCCGACGCGATGCGCAGTTTCAACCGCCATTGCGTAGTTGGCATTGCGGTGAACGCTGCGCGCATCGACCAGCTGCTGCACAGCTCGTTGATGCTGGTCACTGCGCTGGCTCCGCACATAGGCTACGAGCGCGCCGCGCAAGTGGCCAAGTGCGCCCACGACCACGGCACCACCTTGCGCGAAGCCGCGCTGGCGTTGGGTGCGGTGAGCGCAGCGCAGTTCGATGCGTGGGTGGTGCCCGAGCAGATGTTGGGTCACCGGCCCGCCCCATCGGTACCCGACCGCGCGGCGCGCGTTCGTTAGCGCACAGACACAGCGCGCCTGGCGACGTACGGTAGTGTGTCTAGCAGGAGACCGCGATGTTGTCGATTCGAGCGGGGTTCGTTTCGTTGCTCAGCGTGCGGTTGCACCGCGCATGGCCGATCACCTTGATGCAGCGGCGATGGCCATGGGCGGACGGGCAAACCCACTTCGGTGCCGTGCGCTCGGCGCAGCTGGCATCGCGGCGCTGCGGCAACGACGCTTCGGTACCACCGCCAATGTTGGGTGTGCTGGTCGTTGCACACGCCCGCCACGAACGCCCGAGGGGCTGACTATTTACCGCGCGGCTCACCGCACCGCGCCTGTCGGTTGGGCGCGCCCAATCACCCGCCTGATTTTTTGATGCAGCTGAGGAACCCCCGCATGATTTACCGCATGGCCAGCCGCGAAACCAAGCCCAAAAAACCGACCGACATCACGGTGCGCGATGCGGCCTACACCGCGCCGGGGGCGGTGGCGCAGACGCATTGGTTTGTGACTGCGGCGCAGGCCAATGATTCGCCGCCGGCAGTGGCGGTGGCGGTGGCGGTGGCCTCGACCGCGGCCACGGTCACGGCCGAGCAGACAGCGCCGCTGTAACCATCGCACCATCGCACCATCGCACCGCCGCACCGCCGTGAAGCCCGACCGCATTCCCGGCGCGCAAACGAGTGTGCAATCGAGCGCGCCAGCCAGCGCTGCCGAGTCCGCACTGCCAACCAATCTGCATGCGAAGTGCGCAACCGACGCACAGCCGCCCGGTGCCCTTGCGCAGCTGCAGCGCAGCGTGCTGGAGTGGGTGGCCGTACTGGACCAATTGCAGCTGACGGTGCTTCGCGAAACGAAGCTGCTTCAGCTGCCGCGGCTTGCGAACGCAACCATCGCGGCGCGGTGTACGGCGCATGCCGCGATGCACGACCCGCTTGCGGGGGCCGGCGCACGCGGCGGCTGATGGGCTTGCTCGGCTGCGCGGCGTATGTCGATTGATGCATGCGCTGTCGCTGCCGCCTTGCTGCGGGCCGCTGCGGCACTCCCACCCTGCGGCTGTCGGCCGGTCGACTTCGCGCGCCTATCATTCGGCGCGGCGGCGATTCAGCCAATTGCCGCCGGTTGCAACGGCCCGGTTGCATGACTGCGCTGCGGTGACAGAACCCGCAGCGCCGTGATACGCGATGTTTCGTTCGACGACCGTGCGAGCCGCATGTTTTTCCTACCGCCCCGGTACCGATTGCCTATTTTCCGACTGCCCATGCGCCCATTTCCGCTTGTTGTTTTCACCCGCCTCGCGGCCCGCTGGTCGCTCGCCATGGCACTTTTCATCGCCGCGCTGCCTGCCGCGCACGCCGAGTTTCGGGTCGAGATGTCGGGCGTGGGTGCCTCGCAAGTGCCGATCGCGGTGGCGAGATTTCGCGACGAAGACAAGCAATCGCAAGCGGTATCCGCCGTGGTGCGGGCAGACCTCGAACGCAGCGGGTTGTTTCGCGGCATCGACGCGCCCGGCGTGCTCGATGAAGCAGCCGCGCCGGTCATGGCCGAGTGGCGCGGCCGCGCAGCCGACGCGCTGGTCGCCGGCTCGGTATCGCGGCTGGCCGATGGCCGATTCGATGTGCGCTTCAAGTTGTGGGACGTGGTCAAAGGCGCTGAGCTGGGTGGCAAAAGCACGGTGGTCGATGCCGCTGACCTGCGCTTGGCCGCGCACCGCATTGCCGACTACGTGCATGAAAAATTGACCGGTCAGAAAGGCGTTTTTTCAACCCGCATCGCCTACGTCACCAAGGCCGGAACCAAGTTCACCTTGCGCATCGCCGACGCCGACGGCGAGGGCGGTCAGGTGGCGCTCAACAGCAACGAGCCGATCATTTCGCCGGCCTGGTCACCCGACGGCCGCGAGCTGGCGTACGTGTCGTTCGAGCTGCAAAAAGCGGTGGTTTACGTGCAAGACGTGGCCAGCGGCAAGCGCCGCGCGGTGGCGAATTTTCGTGGCTCGAACAGCGCACCGGCGTGGTCGCCCGATGGCCAAACGTTGGCCGTGACGTTGTCGCGCGATGGCGGCTCGCAGATTTACCTGATGGGCCGCGGCGGTGACAACCTGCGCCGCTTGACGCAAAGCATCGGCATCGATACCGAGCCGGCCTTCGCGCCCGATGGCCGCAGCATTTACTTCGTCAGCGACCGTGGCGGCGCGCCGCAGATCTACCGCACGCCGTTGAGCGGCGGCAGCGCGGAACGGGTGACCTTTACCGGCAGCTACAACATCAGCCCGGCGATCAGCCCCGATGGCCGCACGCTGGCCTACATTTCGCGCGCTGGCAATGCGTTCAAGCTGTACACCCAAGACCTGGCCGGTGGCACCACGCAGGCCATCAGTGACACCACCGACGACGAGAGCCCGAGCTTTGCGCCGAACGGCCGTTTGCTGATTTACGCGTCGCGCGCGCAAGGCCGCGATGTGTTGATGACCAGCACCGTCGACGGCAAAATTCGGGCACGCCTGGTGTCATCTACCGTTGATGTGCGTGAGCCGGTGTGGGGCCCGTTCGGGCGCTGAATGAATGGCCGATTGATTGCCTCACCCATCGTTTGCGGGTGGTTGTCTGTGGGCGCTGAAAGCAGTAGTTGCGTTGGTAATCACGTTGCTAATCGCGTTGGTAGTTGTGTGGGTGGTTTTGCCGCTGCGCGCAACCTGCCGACTTTTGTTCGTTCAACCTCGATAAAGGAAACACCATGAATTCCATTCACCTCCACAGCGCACCCAAGCAACCATTCACTGCCGCACGTTCGGTGTGCGCCACGCTGTGCGCGGCGGCTGTGTTGACGCTGGTGGGCTGCGGCTCGAACGTCAAGCTCGATGACAAGGCGCCGGCGGTTGAAAGCCGCAGTGGCACGGTGGTGAACCCGGATGGCAGCACCGGTGCGATGTCGGGCAGCACCTCACAGTCGGGCGTCACCAGCGTGGACTTGACCAAGGGCGCAGCCGGTGCTGGTGGCGACCTGACAGCTGGCGTCAGCCGCGTGATTTACTTCGACTACGACAGCTACACCGTGCGCGAAGATGCGCGGCCTTCGATCGACGCGTACGGTAAAACGCTGGCGGCCAACCGCACCAAAAAACTCTCCGTCGAGGGCCATACCGATGACCGCGGCGGCCGCGAATACAACCTCGCGCTAGGCCAAAAACGCGCTGAAGCGGTGGTACGCGCGCTGACGGTATCGGGCGCAACCGACGGCCAGCTGGAAGCGGTCAGCTTCGGCAAAGAGCGGCCTGCCGCCACCGGCTCGGATGAAGCGGTGTTTGCCAAAAACCGCCGCGTTGAACTGAGCAACCGCTGAGGGGCGCGTCATGCGTGTGGTGATCGAACGCGTTGCTGCGCGGCGCGGGTGGCTGGCCACAGCGCGGCGGTGGTCGATGGCGGCGTGGTCTATCTCGTTGCTGTCCACCGCGGCGCAGGCCGGGTTGTTCAACGACGATGAGGCCCGGCGCGCCATCAACGACCTGCGGCAAAAAGTCGAGAAGAGCGACGAGGCGCAGCGTCTTCGCAACAACGAGCTGAACGCACAAACGCTCGACCAGCTCGGCCAGTTGCGCAACAGCTTGCTCGACCTGAACAACCAGCTCGAACTGATGCGCGGCGAGAACGCCCGGCTGCGTGGGCAGGTCGAGCAGCTGGCCCGCGAGGTCAGCGAGCTTCAGGTGCGAGTGAAAGACCTGAAGCAAGGCACCGATGAGCGGGTGAGCCGACTGGAGCCGCAAAAGGCCTCGGTCGACGGCAAAGAGTTCATGGCCGATGGCGAGGAAATTCGCCAATACGAAGCCGCGATGGCGCAAGTGCGCAGCGCCGACTTCGCCGCGGCATCGACTTCGCTGGCGGTGTTTCGCAGCCGTTACCCGACCAGCGGCTATGCGAAATCGGCGCTGTTTTGGCTGGGCAATTCGCAATACGGCAAGCGCGATTACGCCGAAGCGATTGCTTCGTTTCGCAGCTTCGTCAGCACCTACCCGGGTGACCTGCGCGCGCCCGAAGCGTTGTTGGCGGTGGCCAACTGCCACTTCGAATTGAAAGACCCGAAGGCAGCCCGCAAAGCGCTCGACGAGTTGTTCAAAACTTACCCCAACTCGGAAGCCGCCGCGGCTGGCAAGCAACGCCTGTCCGCCATGAAATGAGCAGCCACGCCGCGTCAGCCGACCGGTTCGCGGCGCGGTCTGAGGCCGACCTGGAGCGCCGCTTTGGTGGTTTGCGGCGTCTGTATGGCGATGCGGCCTACGCACAACTGCGCGGTGCGCGCGCTGCGGTGGTCGGCTTGGGAGGAGTCGGCTCTTGGGCTGCCGAAGCATTGGCGCGCAGCGGTGTGGCCGAGTTGACATTGATCGATCTCGATCACGTCTCCGAAGGCAACATCAACCGCCAGGTCCAAGCCTGCGGCCTCACCGTGGGCCGCTCGAAAGCGCTGGCGCTGTGCGAACGGCTGGCCGATATCCACCCGGGTTGCGTGCTGCGGCCGATCGAAGAGTTTGTCGATGCCGACAACTGGCCTGGCTTGCTGAGCCATCCGCTCGATGTGTTGATCGACGCCTGTGATCAGGTGCGCGCGAAAGCCGTGCTGGCCGCGTGGGCGTTGGCCAGCCGCGTGCCGTTGGTTAGCGTGGGCGCGGCCGGTGGCAAGCAGCAGCCGCAGGCGGTCGAAGTCGCCGATTTGGCCGACACCACGCACGATCCGCTGCTCGCGGCACTGCGCCAGCGGCTGCGCCAGCACCACGGTGCCGCGCGCACCGGCCGCATCGGCGTGACGGCGGTGTACTCGCGCGAAGCGGTGCGGCCGCCGGCTAACGCCGCTGCGGGTGCCGGTGAAGGCGCACCGCGCAGCGAAGCCAACCTCAACTGCCACGGCTATGGCTCGAGCGTGACGGTCACAGCGACCTTCGGCATGGTGGCCGCCAGTGCAGCGATACGCATGCTGCTGTGCCGCAGCGGCGCGGCGTGAAGGCCGCCGAGCAAGCACGCTGGTGTATCGAACCAGGTCGGCCAGCGCGCCGTGCGGTCGGCGTGTGCGGGTGTGTGCGGGCGTGTGTTCGCGTGTGCTGGCGTGTGTGCGGGCGTGTGCGCAGGCGTGTGTCATTGCGTGCGTGCGGGCGATTCTTTGCGGCCCGTTCGCATCAGGAACCCTGCGCATCGACAACGCGTGGATTCAGCCTACGGGGCGCAAACTCATACTAGAATCTTGGGCTGGTTTCGGGGTTCCTCCGAGGGGTTGTTAGCTCAGTTGGTAGAGCAGCGGACTTTTAATCCGTAGGTCGTGGGTTCGAGCCCCGCACAACCCACCATCCTTGCCCATTTGATTTTTCCGGCGTGGCGCGTCTGGCGACAACAGCGCCTTGCGGGTTCAGCCAGCAGGTCCTGTCGCGGTTGCGCCAGTGACTCGCTGCCGCGCACACCGCCTTGCGCCCAGCGAACCCACCGCACTGCCGCA
This sequence comes from Burkholderiales bacterium, assembly GCA_043738425.1. GTDB lineage: Bacteria > Pseudomonadota > Gammaproteobacteria > Burkholderiales > Burkholderiaceae_C > PBB1. The sequence goes on along the minus strand of JAYUGJ010000121.1, from coordinate 44,830 downwards.
CCACCGCACTGCCGGCAGTCGCTGCACCGGCAACATCCTTCGCCATAAAGACAAACCGCCCGAACAAACCGTGGTTTGGTCGGGCGGTTTGCTTTTTGCACCGCGCATGCAGCACGGTGGTCAGGTCACCTTCACGCCTTGTTCAGGAAGCCGAGGTTGCGGTGCGCGAACCGATCGATGTTGGGCAGCACGGTTTTCATATTGGTGTCCGATACGCCGAACCATGACGCCAAGGTCGCGGCGTACTCGTCGACCGATGTGGTGGGAATCAGCCGGCCTTGACCCGCGTCCTCCGGCCCTTTCAAGGTGACCGTCGGGAAGCTGCCGTAGATGCGGTTGCCGACCACGGCGTCGCCCATGATGAAGTGGTGTGCGCCCCATCCGTGGTCCGCCCCGCGTCCGTTGCTTTGCAGCGCGCGGCCGAACTCGGAGGCTGTGAACGTGACGACGTTGCGCGCCACGCCGAGTGCCACCGTCGCCTGGTAGAACGCGTTCATCGCGTCCGACAGTTCCTTCAGTTTGATCGTCTGGCCCGCCACCAGGTCGTCATGCATGTCGAAGCCGTTGAGTTGCACAAAAAAGAGCTGCCGTTTCTGCGCGAGCGGGCCACGCGCGGCGACCATGCGGGCGACCATTTGCAGCTGCCTGCCGATGTCAGTGGCCGGAAACGCCGTGGCGACGCTGGTTGCGGCCAGTGAGCTGCGCACCAGCGTTTCTGCCGCGATCGCCCGCGCCGAGACTTTGGACAACTCGTTTTCGAACATCGTGCCGGCCTGCGGCTGGGTGGTGAGTTTGCGCAGCGCCGCGCCGGCCGCGCTGCTGCCGTTCATGTTGTCGAGCGCCGAGACTTTCACCGCGCCTTGGGTCGTCAGCTGGTATTGAATAGTGCCGTTGCCGGATTGCAGCAGGTTGTTGCCCGCTACCGACATCGCGATGGAAACGCCGCTGCCGGGATTGAAGGCGCTTGCAGTGAGGTCGCCGATGCGGCCGAACCAGCCGGTGGATGATGGTCGGTCCGGCAGCCCGGTTTGCCACGCGCCTTGTTGGTCGGCGTGCGAAAACAACTGAAACGGACCGCGCATGCGGCCGCTAAAAAAGTCAGCCTGTGTGGTCGGTGCAGTCAGCGTGCCGACGTTGGCCAACGCCGCTACCTTGCCTTGATCGAATAAACCTTTCAAGCCGGTCATCGCGCCATTCAATGCCAAGCCGGTGCCGGCCCAGTCGGTGGGCGACAGCGACAGCAATTGCTCTTTGGGCAACGCCAGCGTGGGTCGCGATTTGCGGTACGCCTCGTATTCCGCGGTGCCAGTAGGCACCAAGGTGTTGGACTGGTCGTTGCCGCCGTTCAGGTAGACGCACACCAGCGCTTTGTAGTCGGTGGCCTGCTGCGCACTGGCAGCGCCCATCGCCAGCATGTTGGCCGCAAAAGGCGAACCCGCGAGGGCGGTCATGGCCGCCGACTGCCTGAGAAATTGCCTGCGCGCTGCGAGGCCGAATGTGTGTTTCATGTCAGCTTCCTATTTTTGAACGATGTAGTCGGGTGACACCATCGTCAATGCAACCGCGGTGGCGACCCGTGCGTTTGCCGATGTCGCCGAAAGAGGGATGGAGTTGATCGCATCCAGCAATGTTTGCTTGGTAGTCGCACTCATGCGTCCCGCCGCCAACACCAGGTTCAAACGCTCGACCAAGGCGGCCGGGTTGGCCGCCAAGGGCAACTCGGCGGCGTAGTCGGTGGCCAGGTAATCGGTAATCGGTCCCCAATTTTTGGCCACGTTGTCGCGGTAGTAGGTGGTTTGGCGCGCCGCCACGTCGACGATGAAGTTGGTGTAACCGGTGGTGGTGGTTTCGTGGGTGATCGCAAACTCGGGAGCGACCATGCCACGGCTCAACACCTCACCGGGTGGCGCGTAGTCGGCGCGGTACCAGTTGAAAACACTGGGTGCGCGCAGCGGGTTTTGGCCGATGCTCGACACCGGGTCTTCCAGATTCCAGAGTCGGTATTTGCCACTGTTGGACTTCACGTCGAACGTGCGCATGAAGTTGGCATAGCGCACCAGCGGCTCTCGCAACTTGCCCCAATTGCGGTCGGTCACCTTCGCGGGGTCGCGCGCTTCCGGGTCGAGCAACACCGCTTTGAGCACCGTTTTCATGTCGCCCCGCACGCCCGCACCGTTGTCGTTGAATGCTGCGCTGACACGCGATACATACGCCGGGCTCGGGTTGCTGGTGACGAACCGCTTGATGAGCAAGCTGCCAAAAAACGGGCCGACGTTCGGGTGGTTGGCCAACGTGTCGAGTGCGATCTTCAGGCTTTGTTCGCCCGACGTATTGGCCGCAATGACTACCCCGCGCACGATGCGTTTTTCGCTGCTGCTGTGGAACTGTGGGTACATCCGCATCGGTTGGTTGAATGGAAACAAGCAATCGTTCATGTCGCACACGACACCCCATTCGAAGTTGCCGTTGCCCCAGCTCCAGCCGGTGAACACCTTGGCCATGCCCATCACGTCGGCTTGACCGTAGGTCGGGATGTCGCTGCCGCCGGCATCCTTTTTGCGGCTGCCGTCGCTGTTCAGTTCCCACAGCCCGATCGAAAACAGCTGCATGATTTCGCGCGCAAAGTTTTCATCGGGCAACCTGCCGGTCACCGGGTCTTCCTTGAGGTTTTTGATGTGCGACAAATACGAGCCCATCGTCGGACTCAGTGCCACTTGTTCCAGCAAGGTACGGTAGTTGCCGAATGCGTTGCGCGACAGCAAATCAAGGTAGGCCGCGTTCGCGTCTTTCAAGTGACCCTTCGAGGTGCCTTCGGTACTGACCACGAATATCTCGCTGAGTGCCAACACCGTGCGCTGGCGCAACTGGTCGGGCCCTTGCACCGCCTGCAGCCAAAAGCTCTCCATCACTGCGTTGTTGTGGGCCGCGTCGCACACGGTGCAACCAATCGGCCCCTTGCGCTCCATCACATAGGCCCAATGGCTGTCCATCGGCGGCGTCACGAACTGGCGTTCCATCCACGCTTTCGGACCGGTTTGCGCGACCGAATTGATGTCGCTCATGGTCGCGCCGTAAGTGGCCTGCACCAGAAAACGGGCCGCTTCAATCTGTGCTGGCGAGGCCGTTTCGGCTGCGCTCAGCGGCTTGGCGTTAGGGGTTGCGTTGACCGGTACCGGCGTGGCGGGCAGGGTGGCCACCACGGTGCCAGCTACCGTGCGGGTCGCCGTTGGGGCGGGGCTGGTCGATGCGGCCGGCACCGCTGCTGCAGGGGTCGAAGCCGCTGCCACGGTCGACGGTGCCACCATCACGAAACACGCTTTCACCGAGCCGTAGACCGGGTCGCCGAACACGGCGTTGTTGCAGCCAAAGGTGCCAGCGGCCACGTTGCGCACGGCGTACGAGCCTTTGGCTCCGTATGCCACGGTAGTGCCTGCCGACACCTGGCAAGTGGCACCTTCAGGCGCGCATGCGGTGTTCGAAAAAGTTTTGCCCTTGAATTTGAAGGTCGTGCTTCCTGCTGCAGGCGGGGCGTCTTGCAAGACCGAATCTTCCGACCGCGATTCACGCCGGGATGCGTCGACTGGCAGTGCGTGAACCGAGGCTGCGTCCACCGCGGTTGCATCAGAAACGTCCGGCCCGGAAGGCCGCGTCGCGTCGCCGTCGGGTGCCATCGCCCAGGCGCTGCTGGCACCCAGCAAACAGGCGGCGATTGAAAGTTTGATTGATTCATTCATAAAGCATCTTCCACAGCGAAAAGTTGGCGCGACATACGCAAATCCGCGCAATGGCAGTCGGTCCGCGGCTCGCGTGGCTCGGACTACCCAACGGCGGTGGGCGGTGTGGCTGGCTGCTCGTGCACACGCCCCACGGTGGTCCAAACAACGATGGCTCGCCAACCCACTGCGGTTGACTGATGAACTGCGGACACACCGACATCGTCGGTATGGCTGTGAGCAATGCCCACAGGATCATTTTTCTACTTGCACACCGAACACACAAGCAACACGCGTTCGGCCTCTACACACGGTCTTATCGACTCTCACCCGCCCTTTCTTGAGGCCGGCCACACGCGCAGGTTGCGTGTTTGATGCAAGTAAATGTTGCTGTGCGACCCGTTCGGATCCGCTCGCCGTTTGTGGTGCCGGCGACGGTGTCGGTTCCCCCCGCGAGGCCCGCGGGTTCACCAACTGTTGCGGCAGGTGGCGGCGTGCATCGCGCGGCACCGCACAGGGTGTGCTTTTCGCACGCTTGATCGAACTGCGGGCGCGTTATCCGGCGAGGTGATGCACGACGCGACACGTAAACTCAAGCGTTCTCAAACCCGCCGTGCGTGCACCATGAAAACGCTTACCGCCTCGATTGTTTTGTCGGTACTGATGGGGCTGGTTTCGGTGGCCGGAGTGGCCGCCAGGCCGGCTGCGAAATCATCTGCTACCGGTCCGAAGTTCGTGCTCGACGCTGCGGTTCCACTGCAGTTTGCCGCCTGGAAGCAGTTGCCCGATCAGGGCGCGCAGGTGGTCAATCCGCAAACCAAGGAATTGCTCGACAAGCTGTACAGCCAGCTGCTGAGCCGCACCTACGTCAACCCGCAGGGCTACCGCATCATGCTGTCGCTGGCCTATGGCGACGACCAGCGCGGTGGTTTGGCGGCGCACAAGCCAGAGATTTGTTACCCCGCGCAGGGCTTCACTTTGCAGTCGCTGACCGAAACCGAGGTGTCGACACCGTTTGGCGGCATTGCGGCCAAACGGCTCAATACCAGCATGGCCACCAGCCAGGGTACGCGCAAGGAACCGGTCACCTACTGGTTCGCGGTTGGTGACACCGCGATCAAAAACAAGCTGCAACAACGCATCGTTGAAATGAAGCTCGGCCTGACCGGCCAAATTCCAGATGGATTGCTGTTTCGGGTGTCATCGATCGACGACAACCCGGAGCAGGCTTACGCCATGCACGACGCGTTCGTCAAAGACCTGCTGGGCGCCGTACCCATTGAAAGCAGGCGCCGCCTGAGCGGCCTGGGCGCACGGGTCGACGGCAGTTGACCGTTTGCGGGCACGCCGACGCGTGCCAGCTGCGTGCGCTCAGGCCGGGCCGTTGCGGCCGATGCCGCTGTATTCGATGCCCAGCGTGGCCATCAACGCCGGCTCATACAAATTGCGGCCGTCGATCACCACCGGCTGCTTCAGCGCGGCTTTGATGGCGTCGAAGTCGGGGCTGCGAAATTCCTTCCAATCGGTGACGATCAGCAACGCGTCGGCACCCGTCAGTGCCTGCGCCTGGCTGCTGGCGAATCGAATTCCGCTGACGCCGGCAAACACCCGTTCAGCCTCGGGCATGGCCACCGGGTCGTAGCCGGTGATGCTGGCACCGCGGCGCAGCAATTCGCTGATGACGACGCGGCTGGGTGCCTCGCGCATGTCGTCGGTGTTCGGCTTGAAGGCCAGCCCCCAGACCGCGAAATGGCGGCCGGTGAGATCGGCACCGAAGCGCGCCACCACCTTGTCGACGAGCACGTGCTTTTGCCGCTCGTTGGCGGCCTCGACGGCTTGCAGCACCTGCAACTCGACGCCGGCCGCGCGCGCGGTGGTCACCAGGGCTTTGACGTCTTTCGGAAAGCACGAGCCGCCGTAGCCCGCGCCGGCGTACAAAAAGTGGTAGCCGATGCGCGGATCACTGCCGATGCCTTTGCGCACCAGCTCGATGTCGGCACCGACTTTCTCGGCCAGCAAGGCCAACTCATTCATGAAGCTGATGCGGGTGGCGAGCATCGCGTTGGCGGCGTACTTGGTGAATTCGGCGCTTTTCACATCCATCACCAGCAGCCGGTCGTGATTGCGCAAAAACGGTGAATACAGCGCACGCATCAGCCACACCGCGCGGTCATCGTCGGCGCCGATGACGATGCGGTCGGGTCGCATGAAGTCTTCGATGGCCGCGCCTTCTTTCAAAAACTCCGGGTTCGACACCACCGCGAATTCCATCGTCAAGCCGCGGCGCGCCAGCTCTTCTGCCACGGCGGCTTTGACCCGGGCACCGGTGCCCACCGGCACCGTGCTTTTGTCGATGACGACTTTGTAGTCGGTCATGTGCCGACCGACATTGCGCGCAGCCTCCAGCACATATTGCAGATCGGCGGAACCGTCTTCGTCGGGCGGCGTGCCCACACCGATGAATTGCAGCGTGCCGTGGTTCACCGCAGCGATGGTGTCGGTGGTGAACTGCAACCGGCCGGCCGCGCGGTTGCGCTCGACCAGGTCGTGTAAACCGGGCTCGTGGATCGGCATGCCGCCGCCGTTGAGCAGGTCGATCTTGGCCGCATCGACGTCGACACACATCACGTGGTTGCCCATTTCAGCGAGGCAAGCGCCGCTGACCAAGCCGACGTAGCCGGTACCGATGACGGTGATTTTCATAAAGTGATGTGGCGCGCTGGTGTGAGGTGGTGCGTTGGTGGAGCGTAGCTGGGGCTCAGCAAAGCGGCAGCGCTGCGACGGCGCTGCGGCGTGGTGCGTGTGGCGCGCGTCGCGTCAGCCAGCCGCAGCGGCGACCCGACCGTAGGTGTCGTCGAAGCGCACGATGTCGTCTTCGCCGAGGTAGCTGCCCGATTGCACTTCAATGATTTCCAGCGGCACCTTGCCGGGGTTGGCCAAGCGGTGCACCTGGCCCAGCGGGATGTAGGTGCTTTGGTTTTCGGTCAGCAAGATGACCTGGTCGCCGTTGGTGACCTCGGCGGTGCCGCGCACCACGATCCAGTGCTCGGCGCGGTGGTGGTGTTTTTGCAGGCTCAACGACGCGCCCGGCTTGACCAAGATGCGTTTGACCTGGAACCGCGCCCCCGCATCGATGCTGTCGTACCAACCCCACGGCCGGTGAACCAGGCGGTGCAGCGAATGTTCGGTGCGGCCCGCAGCTTGCAATTGGTTGACGATTTGCTTGACCTCTTGCGCGCGGCTGCGGTCGATCACCAGCACCGCATCGGGCGTCTCGACCACCACCACGTTGTCCAACCCGACCACGCCGACCAGGCGGCTGGTGGCGTGGACCAGCGTGTTGCTGCTGTCGCGCACCAGCGCGTCGCCCACGCTGGCGTTTCCGGCTGCGTCTTTCTCGCGGACTTGCCACACCGCGTCCCACGCACCCAAGTCGGACCAGCCGGCGTGCAGCGGCACCATCTGCACCGGGTGGTCGGTGCCACCGGCGCACTTTTCCATCACCGCGTAGTCGATCGATTCACTTGGAATGAGCGCAAATTTGTCTTTGTCGGGGCGCACGAAAGCCGCGTCGGTGTGCCGCGTTGCCCATGCGCTGCGGGTGGCGCTTTCGATGTCGGGACGCAGGCGGGCCAGTGCGGCAAGCCAGGTCGAGGCGCGCACCACGAAGATGCCGCTGTTCCAAAAATAGCGGCCGTCCAGCAGGTAGCGCTGCGCGGTGGCGTGGTCGGGTTTTTCTACGAAGCTGGCCACTCGGCGGGCCGGTGCCGGGTCTTTAGTGTCGGTCTGGATGTAGCCGAAACCGGTTTCCGGCCGATCCGGTGGCACGCCCAAGATGACGAATGAGCCGCTGGCAGCTGCCCGAATGGCGGTTTGCAACGCCGCTTTGAATGCGGCTTCGTCGGTCACCGTTTGGTCGGCCGGGGTGACCACGAGCACCGGATCGTCACCGCCTTCCATTGCGTGCAGCGCGGCCAGCGTCATGGCCGGCGCGGTGTTGCGGCCCATCGGCTCGAGCAGCAGTGCGGCTGCAGGCAGGTTGATTTCACGCCACTGGTCGAGCACCACGAAGCGATGCTCTTCGTTGCCCACCACACAGGCTGCACGCAGTGAGATGTCATCGGCAGCCAGCGCGCACACGCGGCCAGCGGCTTGCTGAAACAAGCTGCGATTCCCGTGCAGCACCAAAAACTGTTTCGGATGTTGGGCCCGCGACAGCGGCCACAAGCGGGTACCGCTGCCGCCGGCCATGACCACCGGCATCACGGTGATGGGCGGGTCGGTTGCATCGGTATCGGGCGTGTCTTTGCGAGGTGTGTTCATGGCGTCACGGCCCGTAGCCGTTCGGATTGCGGTGTTGCCAACGCCAGCTGTCGGCGCACATGGCATCGATATCGCGCGTGCTGTGCCAGCCCAGCACGCGACGTGCCAACGACACGTCGGCATAACAAGAGGCGACATCGCCCGGGCGTTTGGCAACGATGTCGAACGGTATCTCGCGCCCGCTGGCTTTTTCAAATGCGCGCACCAGCTCGAGCACGCTGTGGCCTCGGCCGGTGCCCAAATTCGCGGTAACCGAGCTGCGTTGGTCGAGCAAATACCGCAGTGCCGCAATATGCCCGTCGACCAAGTCGAGCACGTGAACATAGTCGCGCACGCCGGTGCCGTCGGGCGTGGGGTAGTCGCCGCCGAAGACGCTCAGGCGCGCGCGGCGACCTACCGCCACTTGCGTGATGTACGGCATCAGGTTGTTCGGTATGCCGCGGGGGTCTTCGCCGATCTGGCCACTTTCATGCGCGCCGACCGGGTTGAAGTAGCGCAGCGTGGCGACTTTCCACTCCGGCTTCGCAAGCGCGAGATCGGCCAGGATGGTTTCGCCGACCAGTTTGGTCGAGCCATACGGGCTGGTGGCGATGCGCGGTGCGTCTTCGGTGATGGGCAGGCTTTGCGGGGCGCCATATACCGTCGCGCTGGAGCTGAAGACCAGCGACTTGACGCCGTGTCCATCCATCGCCCGCAGCAGCGACAGCAGCGCGCCGAGGTTGTTGGCGTAATAGTCCAGCGGTCGGGTGCTGCTTTCGCCGACGGCTTTGAGCGCCGCGAAATGAATCACGGCCGACACCGGGTGGCGCTGGAACAGCTGGTGCATGGCAGCGCCATCGCACACATCGAGTTGCTCGAACACCGGCGCTTTGCCGCCCAGCCGCTGGATGCGGGTCAGCACCTCGGCCGAGCTGTTCGACAGGTTGTCGACACCGACCACCTCGAAGCCGGCGTCTTGCAACGCCAGCCACGCGTGCGACGCGATGTAGCCGGTGGCACCAGTCAGCAGAATGCGGGCCATGCGTTACGGCCTCAGCCAGATGCGCGCCATCGATCAGCGGATCATGTAGCGCACGTTGCAATTGACCGAATTCGAGACGAAGGCTTGCACGCCGCTGTTGACCGTGGCAGCACCGGAACCCGAACGGGTCTCGCGCCGCACGGCGCAGCCGAACACCAGGTTGTTCAACGCCGCGTACTGCGCGCCGAGCGAATAGCGGTCGGTGTTGTTGTCCTCGTCGCGGCCATTCGGGTTTTGGTACGCGCCTTGCGACCGGTCGTAGCTTGCGGTCAGACCAATTTTCGAGGTCACTGCGTAGCGGGCACCCAGCAAGTAGGTGGTGGTCAGGCGGTTGCTGTCGACAAAAAACCCGCGCGGGCCACCGCCACCCGGCGCGGGCGAGGTGGGCGCGGTCGGCGAAGTAGGCGACGTTCGGAAGGTGGTCTCGGTGCCGGTGTCCCGGCTGACCGACGCGTCGAACGCCAGACGGCTGGTCGGGGTGTAGTTGAGGCCCAGCGAGCCGGTCACCCGCGACGACGAACGGGAGTCGCGTTGTGACTGCTTTTCATTGCCGAAACTCAGCCGGCCGTTCAGGTTGATGCGCGTCGCAGGCGTCCAGTTCGCCGTCAAATCGAGGTCGGTGGTGTGCGTGTTTTGCGGTGTGAACTGGTCGACGCCGATCTGGATTGCGCTGCCCCGCCGGTCTTCGGTGTACCGCACGCCGGTTCCTACCGTGAGCAGCGGGCTGACGCTGTAGCTCACGCCCAAACGCGCCACCTGACCCGCAACCTCCGAGCTGGCGTAGGCCCGGTTATCGACGTTGATTTCGCGGTATTCCAGCCCGCCCACCAGCGCCAGCCGCGGCGTCAGCTCGTAGTTCACGGTGGCTTCGGCGCGCTGGGTTTCCTGCACGTTCTTGCCGCGGGTGGTCGCGGCACCCGGCCGCGAATAGTCGCCCTGGCCTTCTTTGCGCGTGTAACGCAACGAGCCCGTCAGGCGGTGCACCGTGGCCCAGTCGAGCCCAAAGCCGAGGTCGGTGCCGAGAAAGTCCAGCCGGCTGAGCCGGTTGTAGGCGTTGTATTCAAGGCCGACGTTGGCGAACAGACGCTGGCGTCCCCATGGTTGCTCGATGCCGGCAAACAGCGAGGTGGCCGAGATGGTGTCGCTGATAGGTCCGAATCGCTTGTCGACCCGGAACACATTCGAGTCGTGGCTGAAGGCCTGACTTGCGCCGATGAAGTACGGATTGGCCTGCGCCCATGCGGTGCCGTGCAGCGCGCTGCCACCGACCAGTGCGGTCGTGGCGAGCAGACGCAGGGCAGCGCCCAGTCGGCGGGCGGATGTCGGTCTCGTCATGTTCGATCTCCCAGGTTCTACTTTTTGAAAGCACGTAGCCATGCCATGCGCTTCAGTACGCGCCACGGTCGAAAAAAACCAGCCGGATGGTGCGCACGATGATTTGCAAGTCCAGGCCGAGCGTCCAGTTGCGCAGGTACTCGAGGTCGTATTCGACGCGGGCCTGCATCTTTTCGATGGTGTCGGTTTCGCCACGGTGGCCATTGACCTGCGCCCAACCGGTGATGCCGGGCTTGACCTTATGGCGCACCATGTAGGCTTTGATCAGGCGGCGGTATTCCTCGTTGTGCGCGACCGCGTGAGGGCGCGGCCCGACGATGCTCATGCGGCCTTGCAGCACGTTGACGAACTGCGGCAGTTCATCGAGCGACGTGCGCCGTATCAAGCTGCCGAAGCGGGTGATGCGTGGGTCTTCTTTGGTGGCCTGGCGTACGACCGGCCCGTTGTCTTGCGCGGTCATCGAACGAAATTTGTAGATCACGATTTCTTCGCCGGCCAGCCCGTTGCGCCGCTGCTTGAACACCACCGGTCCGGGTGAACTGAGTCGCACGCCGATCGCAATGGCCAGCAATGCTGGTGAAATCAACACCAGGATCAGGCTGGCCAGCACCACATCACTGATGCGCTTGACCAGTTGGTTGGTGCCGGTGAACGGCGTTTCGCAAATGCCCACCACCGGCACGCCGTTCATGTCGTGCAAACGGCCTTGGATGATGCTGATGCCGAACACATCAGGCACGAAAAACAGCGATGCGGTGGTGCCTTGCACCTGCTCTTGCAGTTCGACGATGCGTGGCTGCGAGCCAAGCGGCAGCGTGATGTAGACCTCGCGCACGCCGTGCTGCGATACATACGACGCGACGTTGGCGAGGTTGCCTAGCCGCTGCGCGACGGTTGAGTCCTGCACCCGGTCGTCGGTGCGGTCGTCGAAAAAACCGAGAAAGTCGACCCCGTCGTCGGCACTGGCCATCAGCGCGCGCGACACCTTGACGCCCAACGGTCCGGCACCCACCACCACCGCCGTGCGCCTGGCCTCGGGCCGCGCAGCAAAGCGGCGCAAGATGCGGTTGCCGAGCCCGCAGGCCAGCCATTGCAGCAGCGGGGTCGCCACCGCCCAGTACAACAACGTACGGGTCTCGAACAAGTAAAAGCTGCGGGTGGCGTAGGCGCACAGCGCCAAGATCGTCAACAACGCAAACCACGAGGTGGCGATGTCGACGGCGGCTGACAGCAGGTTTTCGCGAAACCGATTTCGGCCCGGAAACGTCAAGGCAAACACCAACAAACACAGCGTGAGTTGTGGCCGGCCAATGGCATCGTCCAGCCACACGCAGGCAGCGAGGAACACCAGCACCGTGATGGTGGGCTCGAGAAACGCGGCCACCAGCGATGTGACCGATTGCGGTGCGCTGTAAAAGGTTCGTTTGTAGGTGCGGTCTTCGAACATCAGGCGTAGGCCATAAGCGGGCGGCGGTCTTTGCGGCAAAGCATTGCCGTGAGGCCCGAGCCAACGCGGCACCGGGAGCGTTCCTCACGCATCGAGGCGGTCAATTGCGTAGGGCCGATGGCCGGGCTACATCCATTCGGATTGTGTCTTACAACGGCACGTTGTCGGTGCGTGTTGGCGGTGCTGCGCCACAGGCTGCTTGCCTACAATCTCACGATGAAGAATGCGTTTCAGCAGTTTGTCGCAGCCGCGCTGATGCCGCGGCTGGCCTTGTTCATCAACCATGTACTGGCCGCCGAACCCGCCGCTGTCGACAGGCTGCGCGCGCATGCGGGCAAGCGGGTTCGGCTGCAACTGCGCGATGCGTCGCCGCTGGTGTCGTGGCTTCCGTCGGCCGTCACCGCCTGCGTCACGCCGGCCGGGTTGCTGGATTGGACGCAAGGCGAATCTGCGGCGTCTGAACTGGTCATCACGGTCGACGCGTCGCAACCAGCGCAGATGGTGGCCGACACCTTGGGCGGCGACAAACCGCCAGTCGAGGTGGCCGGCGATGCGGCCTTCGCGGCCGATGTGAATTGGTTGGTCGAACACCTGCGCTGGGATGTACGAGACGATCTGGCGCGCGTCGTCGGGGTCGGCCCGGCCGCGCAATTGGCGCAAGCGGGTGCATTGGTCGAGGCAGGCTTGCGCCGTGCCGTGCACCTGGTGAATCAGGCCACTGGCAAGCGTGCGCATGAAGCCGCTGCGCCGCACCACACCACGCCGTCGGGCGCGGAGCCGCCTGCACGATGAGGCACCTCTCGCGGCTGCTGTTCATCTTCTTTACGGTTTACCGCTACGGGCTCGACGAGCTGGCGCTGTCGAATTTTCGGCAGCGCTGGGTGCGCATCGTGGTCGGCGTGATCACCGCCGGGCGCCGGCTCGACGCGCCACGCGGCGAGCGCTTGCGTTTGGCGCTTGAAAAGCTCGGCCCGATCTTCGTCAAATTCGGTCAGGTGCTGTCGACCCGTCGCGACCTGATTCCGGCCGACATCGCCGACGAGTTGGCGCAGTTGCAAGACAACGTACCGCCGTTTCCGGCCGCGGTGGCGCGCCAGTTGATCGAGCGGGCCTACGGCAAAAGCATCGAAGAGGTATTTGCCAGTTTCGAGCCGGAGGCGGTGGCCAGCGCATCGATTGCACAGGTGCACTTCGCGACCTTGAAAGACGGTCGCGAAGTCGCCGTCAAAGTGTTGCGCCCGCACATGCTGGAAGTGATCGACGACGACATCGCGTTGATGCGCACGCTGGCGCAGTGGGTCGAGCGGCTGTCGGCCGACGGCAAGCGGTTGAAGCCGCGCGAGGTGGTGGCCGAATTCGACAACTACCTGCACGACGAGTTGGACTTGGTGCGCGAAGCGGCCAATGCCGCGCAGCTGCGCCGCAACATGGACGGGCTCAACCTGGTCATGCTGCCCGAGATGCATTGGGCGCTGTGCACCCAAACCGTGATCGTGATGGAGCGCATGTACGGCGTGCCGATCAGCCAGATTCAGCGGCTGCGCGACGCGGGCGTCGACATTCCGAAGCTGGCCCGCGACGGCGTCACGATATTTTTTACCCAGGTGTTTCGCGATGGTTTTTTTCATGCCGACATGCACCCCGGCAACATCCAGGTCAGCCTGGCACCGGCGACTTTCGGCCGCTACATTGCGCTCGACTTCGGCATCGTTGGCACGCTGACCGAGGTCGACAAGGAATACCTCGCGCAAAACTTCATCGCGTTTTTTCGGCGCGACTACAAACGCGTTGCCGAGCTGCACCTCGAGTCGGGCTGGGTGCCGTCACACACCCGGGTCGACGAGTTGGAAGGCGCAATCCGTGCCGTGTGTGAACCGCACTTCGACCGTCCGTTGAAAGACATCTCGCTCGGCCAGGTGCTGCTGCGCTTGTTCCAGACCTCGCGCCGATTCAATGTCGAAATACAACCGCAACTGGTGCTGCTGCAAAAAACGCTGCTCAACGTGGAAGGCCTGGGCCGCCAGCTCGACCCCGAACTCGATTTGTGGAACACCGCCAAGCCGTTTTTAGAGCGTTGGATGAACGACCAGATCGGCTGGCGCGGTTTGGTCTCGCGGCTGAAAAACGAAGCGCCGCGCTATGTGCAACTGCTGCCAGAGCTGCCGCGCTTGCTGCACCAGGCGATGCAGCCCAAACCGGCCAGCGAACAAAAAGCGATCGAAGCGCTGCTGGTCGAACAGCGGCGCACCAACCGCTTGCTGCAAGGCATCGTGTATGCCGGCATCGGTTTCCTGTTGGGCGTGTTGTTGATGTGGCTGCTGCCGTATTGGCGCGACCGCTAACGCAACCTAACGCAACGCAAGGCGGCTGTCGCAGCGGCATGAAAGTCGCATACCTATCGCGGTGGGCAGCCCGGGCGGGGTGACTTTTTCACAGTCGGTTTTATTTGGCAGGGAGTGGGGCCGCGATGTTGTTGACTCTGGTTTTCACCTACTTGTTGATCACGATTGCCATCGGCCTGTGGGCTGCTCGGCGCGTCAAAACCACCGCCGACTTTGCGGTGGCCGGCCGCCACCTGCCGCTGGTGATGATCGTCACCACCACATTCGCCACCTGGTTCGGTTCCGAAACCGTGCTGGGCATCCCGGCCAAGCTGGCCAACGGCGGCCTGAGCAGCGTGGTCGAAGACCCATTCGGCGCTGGCACATGCCTGATTTTGGTCGGCCTGTTTTTCGCCGCCAAGCTGTACAAGATGTCGTTGCTCACGATCAGCGACTACTACCGCGAGCGCTACGGCCGCAGCGTCGAGGTGCTGTGTTCAGTCATCATCATCGTCAGCTATTTGGGCTGGGTGTCGGCGCAAATCACCGCGCTCGGTTTGGTCTTCAACCTGCTGTCGGGCGGTGCGATCAGTATGCCGCTCGGCATGGTGATCGGCACGGTGTCGATCCTGGCGTACACGCTGTTCGGCGGCATGTGGTCGGTGGCGGTGACCGACTTCTTGCAGATGATTATTCTGGTGGTCGGTTTGTCGATCATTGCGTTTTACGCAGCCGGGTTGGCCGGCGGTGCCGACAAAGTGGTGGCACTCGCCGCCAGCCGCGACATGTTCAAATTTCTGCCGCCGCCGACCTTCACCGACATCGCGTTCTTTATCGCCGCCGCGGTCACGATGATGTTCGGCTCGATCCCGCAGCAAGACGTTTATCAGCGCGTGATGTCGGCCAACTCGGTGCAGGCAGCCACCCGCGGGCCGGTGATCGGCGGCGTGTGCTACATCGCGTTTGCTTTTGTGCCGATGTTCATCGTGGTCAGCGCGCTGATCGTCATGCCGGAGCAAACCGCAGCGCTGTTGCGCGACGACCCACAAAAAATCCTGCCCACGTTGGTGCTTACCCACATGCCATTTGCGATGCAGGTGATTTTTTTTGGTGCGTTGCTGTCGGCCATCAAGTCGACCGCGTCGGCCACGCTGCTTGCGCCGTCGGTCACCTTCGTGGAGAACATCTGGCGCCAATTCAACCCGGCCATGTCAGACCAGCAGGAGCTGCGCACCATGCGCATCACCGTGCTGCTATTCAGTGCGTGCGTGTGCGCCTACGCCATCACGTCGCAGGGCACGCCTATCTACGACATGGTGTCCGGCGCATACCAAATCACGTTGGTCGGCGCGTTCGTGCCGCTGGTCGCCGGCCTGTATTGGCAGCGCGCCACCCGGCAAGGCGCGCTGTTGTCTATCGGGCTGGGGCTCGGCGGTTGGCTGGTCTTCATGGCGACACCGCTCGGGGTTGCATTCCCGGCGCAGTTGGCTGGCTTGTTGATGGCAGCGTTCGGCATCGTCGCGGGTTCGCTGTTGCCGCAGGTATTCGGCCCATCGACAACGCAACGAGCCCCGCTGGGCGGACTGCCCAACGCGTGAGGCGTTCGCAACCGCGTCCACAGCCACGGCCACGACGGCAACAGCAACAGCAACGGCAACGGCAACGGCAACGGCAACCGGCGGCCGCATTGCCGCAAGGCGCTTCGAGGCCCATCGCTTGCGCGCCGCTGCGCCGTATAATTTTTGGTTTTCCTTTTCAAATCAAGGGCTTAGCCATGCCGATCTACGCCTACCGGTGCGAATCGTGCGGCCACGCAAAAGACGTGCTGCAAAAGATCTCGGATCCGCTGCTCACCACCTGCCCGAGCTGCGGTACCGAAGCGTACAAAAAGCAGGTCACGGCGGCTGGGTTTCAGCTCAAAGGCTCGGGCTGGTACGTCACCGACTTTCGCGGTGGCGACTCCGCAAAGGCGTCGAAAACCGCCGCTGCCGAGGGTGCGGCGGACGCCGGCAAAGACAGCAGTCCGGCGACTGACAAGCAGGCAGACAAACACACCGACAAGCAAAGTGAGTCAGCGGGCACCGGTGTGGCCAAACCTGCCGCGGCCAATTCGCCGGCCACCTCGACCCCGCCCGCTCCGGCCGCAGCGGTCAAACCGGCGGGCCCACCCGCTTCGGGCGGTGCGTGACATGCCGCCGTTGAGCCGCCACATGTCGCAGGCGCTGTGTTGAAAAAATACCTGCTGGCCGGATTGTTGGTGTGGTTGCCGTTGGCGATCACCCTGTGGGTGCTGCACAGCGTGTTGGGGTTGCTGGATGGCATGTTCGGTGCCGTGCTCTCGGCCACCCAGGCGGTGCTGCCGAACGCGGCGCGCCCGGCCATCGACATGCTGCGCGGCATACCCGGCCTGAGCGTCATCGTGATGGTGGCGGGCTTGCTGCTCACCGGTGTGTTCGCCGCCAACATGTTCGGCCAGTGGTGGCTGCATCAAGGCAACCGGCTGCTCAGCAAAATTCCCATCGTCAAATCGATCTACAGCTCGGTCAAGCAGGTCTCGGACACACTTTTTTCAAGCAGTGGCAATGCGTTCCGTGAAGCGGTGCTGTTGCAGTACCCACGGCAGGGCTCGTGGACGATTGCCTTCGTGACCGGCAAGCCCGGCGGTGAGGCAGCGTCGCACCTGCAGGGCGACTACCTGAGCGTGTATGTGCCGACCACCCCGAACCCCACTTCGGGTTTTTTCTTGATGGTGCCGCGCACCGATGTGGTCGCGCTGGCCATGAGCGTCGATGAGGCGCTGAAGTACGTGATTTCGATGGGCGTGGTGGCACCGCCCGCTACCAGCTCTGCGCTGCCGACGAAGCCCGCCGCTTGAGCGCATGCCGCCTGCGCTGGCGTGTGGCGCACGCCGCAGCGCCACCGCAAAACAAAATGACACCGGAGTGAACACATGAGAACAACGTACTGCGGTTTGGTCAGCGAAGCCTTGATGGGCCAAACCGTGACTTTGATGGGGTGGGCCAGCCGCAGGCGCGACCACGGTGGTGTCATCTTCATCGACCTGCGCGACCGCGAAGGCTTGGTGCAAATCGTCTGCGACCCCGACCGCGCCGACATGTTCAAGGTCGCCGAAGGCGTGCGCAACGAGTTCTGTTTGAAGGTGGTCGGCAAGGTGCGCGCGCGGCCCGCAGGCACCGACAACGCCAACCTGACCAGCGGCAAGATCGAGGTGCTGTGCCAGGGACTCGAGGTGCTCAACCCGAGCGTCACGCCGCCATTCCAGATCGATGATGAAAACTTGTCGGAGACCACCCGCCTGACCCACCGCGTGCTCGATTTGCGCCGGCCGTTGATGCAAAAAAACCTGCGGCTGCGCTATCGCGTGGCGATGGAGGTGCGCAAGTTTCTCGATGCCGAAGGCTTCATCGATATCGAAACCCCGATGCTCACCAAAAGCACGCCCGAAGGCGCGCGCGATTATTTGGTGCCCAGCCGTGTCAACGAAGGTATGTTCTTCGCGCTGCCGCAAAGCCCGCAGTTGTTCAAGCAGCTGTTGATGGTGGCGGGCTTCGACCGCTACTACCAAATCACGAAGTGCTTTCGCGACGAAGACCTGCGTGCCGACCGCCAGCCTGAGTTCACGCAGATCGATATCGAGACCAGCTTTCTCACCGAAGAAGAAATTCGGCCGATGTTCGAAGGAATGATTCGCACGGTGTTCAAGAACACGGTGGCGGTTGATTTGCCTGAATTCCCGCAGATGAAATACAGCGAGGCGATGCACCGCTTCGGCTCGGACAAACCCGATCTGCGCGTGCGGCTCGAATTCACTGAACTCACCGACGTGATGGCCGATGTCGACTTCAAAGTTTTCAGCACCCCGGCCACCACCCCGGGCGGTCGCGTGGTGGCGCTGCGCGTGCCGCACGGCGGCCAGGCCAGCGGCGGCATCAGCCGGGGCGAGATCGATGCGTACACCGAGTTCGTCAAGATCTACGGTGCCAAAGGCCTGGCGTGGATCAAAGTCAACGACCTCGCCAAAGGCCGTGAAGGGCTGCAAAGCCCGATCGTGAAGAACTTGCACGACGCTGCGGTCGCGCAAATCTTGTCGCGCACCGGCGCGCAAAACGGCGACCTGTTGTTCTTCGGTGCCGACAAGGAAAAAGTCGTCAACGATGCTATCGGCGCGTTGCGCGTGAAGATCGGCCACAGCGACTTCGGTCGTAGCCACGGCTTGTTCGACGATGTGTGGGCTCCGCTGTGGGTGGTCGACTTTCCGATGTTCGAGTACGACGAAGACGGTGCGCGCTGGAACGCCACCCACCACCCGTTTACCGCGCCGAAAGACGGGCACGAGGACTACATGGACACGGACCCCGGCAAGTGCATTGCCAAGGCCTATGACATGGTGCTCAACGGCTGGGAGATGGGCGGCGGCTCGGTGCGTATTCACCGCGCCGAGGTGCAAAGCAAGGTCTTCACCGCGTTGAAGATCGGACCCGAAGAAGCGCAACTCAAATTCGGCTTCTTGCTCGACGCGCTGCAGTACGGCGCGCCACCGCACGGCGGCCTGGCGTTTGGTCTCGACCGCCTGGTCACGCTGATGACCAAGGCCGAAAGCATTCGCGATGTGATTGCGTTCCCGAAAACCCAGCGCGCGCAATGCCTGTTGACCGGCGCGCCGAGTGCGGTCGACGACAAGCAAATGCGCGAGTTGCACATACGGTTGCGTAATGTGCAAAACACCGGCCAAGGCGCTTCCGGCGCGGCCGATCAACCGAAGACCGCGGGCTGAATTGACCCATGGCTAACCGCAACAAGGCGCGCGCGCCCGAGGTGTTCGAGCTGCGCAGTGCGGCGATGACATTGGTGGTGGTGGCGCTCAAAACCACCGACATGGCGGCGATTGAACGCGAGCTGACCGCGCGTTTCGCCGACACGCCGGACATGTTCAGCCACGACCCGGTAGTGATCGACATTGCGCAAGCCGCAGGCGATCCGCTGGCCATCGACTATGCGCAGTTAAGCCTGCTGCTGCGCCGCTTCAGCATGCTGGCGGCGGCGGTGCGTGGTGGCTCCGTCGAGCAGATGGCAGCGGCATCGGCAGCCGGCTTGGGCGCAGCGCCTGAGGCTTTGCCTATGCCTGTACCTTCATCGGCACCCACGCCGATTGCGCCGGTGCGTGAGATCGCGGCCCAACCTGCCACCACCGCGAACACCACCGCCACCACCACCACCGCCACCACCGCCACCACCACCGCGGCGACCGGAACTGAATCTGCCGCACCGGTCACACGGCCTGACGCCGACGCCAGTGCCCACGCCCTTTCCAGCCACACCGCGCCAGCCATGTCGGTCATGTCGGCCGCACCCGCGGCGGTTGCCGCCACGCTGATCGTCGACAAACCGCTGCGCTCGGGTCAACAGGTCTACGCGCGCGGTGGCGACCTGGTCGTGTTGGCCGCGGTGAATTTCGGTGCCGAAGTGATTGCCGACGGCAGCATCCACGTCTATGCGCCTTTGCGTGGCAAAGCCATAGCCGGTGCGCGCGGCAACGCCGACGCCCGCATCTTCAGCACCTGCATGGAACCCGAATTGATCTCGATTGCCGGCACCTACCGCACCACCGACAACCCGCTGCCACACGGCGTGCTGGGCAAGCCAGCGCAAATTCGCCTCGACGGTGAGCGGTTGGTCTTCGAGCCTTTGGCGTGATGTTTGCGCCGCCCGCGTTTCAGTTTGTTTTTGCCGCGGCTCGGGTCGCCATCGCGCGGCTGACCGCTCTTTAAAGGAACCGCTTTCCCATGGCCAAAATTATTGTGGTGACCTCCGGCAAAGGTGGCGTGGGCAAAACCACCACCAGCGCCAGCTTTGCATCCGGCTTGGCGCTGCGCGGGCACAAAACTGCCGTCATCGACTTCGATGTCGGCCTGCGCAACCTCGATCTCATCATGGGCTGTGAGCGCCGGGTGGTGTACGACCTGATCAACGTCATCCACGGCGAAGCCAACCTGAACCAGGCGCTGATCAAAGACAAACAAAGCGACAACCTGTATGTGCTGGCCGCTTCGCAAACCCGCGACAAAGACGCGTTGACACAAGACGGCGTGCAGCAAGTGCTCGACGATTTGATCGCCATGGACTTCGAATACATCGTCTGCGATTCACCCGCAGGCATCGAAACAGGTGCGCTGATGGCGATGCACTTTGCCGATGAGGCGCTGGTGGTGACCAACCCCGAGGTGTCTTCGGTGCGCGACTCGGACCGCATCTTGGGCATGCTCAACAGCAAGACGCGCCGGGCCATCAAAAAGCTCACGCCGATCAAAGAACATTTGCTGATCACCCGCTACAACCCGAACCGGGTCGAAGGCGGTCAGATGCTGAGCTTGGCCGATATCCACGACATCTTGCGCATCAAGCTGCTGGGTGTGATTCCCGAGTCGGAGTCGGTGCTCGACGCGTCGAACCAGGGCATTCCGGCCATCCACATGCAGGGCACCGATGTGGCCGCTGCGTATGAAGATGTGGTGGCGCGTTTCCTGGGTGAAGAAAAACCGATGCGCTTCATTGATGCGGTGAAGCCGGGCTTTTTCAAGCGCATGTTCGGGGGGAAGTGAGCCATGGGTTTTCTGTCCTTTTTTCTGGGTGAAAAAACCAAGACAGCCACCGTCGCCAAAGAGCGGCTGCAGATCATCCTGGCGCACGAGCGCAACGGCCGCACGCGCAGCCCCGACTACCTGCCCGACTTGCAGCGCGAGCTGCTGGCGGTGATCTCGAAGTACGTGTCGGTCGGCCCCGGCGACATCAAAGTCGAAGTCGAGCGGCAGGGCGATCTGGAAGTGCTGCAGGTCAAAATCGAGTTGCCGGACGCGGTGCGCTGACGCAGCCATGGGCCACCCGGTGTCGCATCCAGATGGCGTGACGCGGGCTGCGGTGGTGTTGGTGTCGGCGCACTTCTATGCCGGTTACCAAAGCCGCAATTTGCAGCAGCTGCGCCGGCTCAAAGCGGCCGTGCCGGTTGATCGCCATGTCGCGGTGTTGAACGTCGACCCGCGCGCGCCGTCACCGGTGCGCGGTGCCGATGCGTCACGCTCGACCGAATGGATCGCCCACGACAACGAGGGTCACGAGTTCGGGGCCTACCAGCGCGGGCTGGCGCATGCGCTGCACAGCAGCCAGCCGGGCTGGGTCATCTTCATGAACGACACCATCGGCAGCCACGCGCACTTGCCGCGGTTGGCGTTGCAGCGTTTGGCTGCGGCAATCGCAGGGCCTGCTACCGACATGCCGACGATCGTCGGCTTCGAGTGCCACCGCGACCACGCGTTTTTATTGCAAGGCCGGCGCAGCAGCCGCTGGATGCGCACCCATTGTTTTGCACTCAACGCAAGCGCGTTACGCGTGCTCGACAACGCAGTGCGGGTGCCCGAGCTGGACCAGCTGGTGGCGGGCGGCGCAACCGCTGATTCGTTTTTCCACCCGTCGCTCGACTTCACGGTGCAGAGGCAGGTCGGCGGCTGGCTGTTTGATTTGAGCTCGGCCTCGCGTTGGTACCGCGCCGGTGTGCTGGCAGCCGACAACCGCGCCATGTTTGCCGCCAAAGCGCGCGCCTGCATACAAGAATTTCACCTGTCGCTGCGGCTCGACGAGGTGTCGGCGCAGTTCATCGACTTGTGTCCGCCCAGCACCTGGGGTCTGGTGCTGATGAAGCTGGACCAAGAGTTTTTTTTCCGCACCCACGCGCACGCGGTGCGCGCTGCGAAGTGATGCGGCCGGTTGATTCGGCGAGCAGCCTGCCGTGACACCCAAAATTCCCGAATCGGTGCTGGTGGTGATCCACACCGCCGATCTGCAGGTGCTGCTGATCGAGCGTGCCGACCGGCCCGGCTTTTGGCAAAGCGTGACCGGCTCGAAAGACGCGGTCGATGAGCCGTTGCGTGACACCGCGCAACGCGAAGTGGCCGAAGAAACCGGCATCGCCATCGGCTCGGCGTCGGTGCCGATGCATCACCTGCGCGACTGGCAGCTCAGCAACGTGTACGAGATTTATCCGGTGTGGCGGCACCGTTATGCGCCCGGCGTGACGCACAACACCGAACATGTGTTCGGCCTGCGGGTGCCGCGCGACATCCCCATCACGCTGGCACCACGCGAGCATCTGCAGCACGTGTGGCTGCCGTGGC
Source organism: Burkholderiales bacterium (assembly GCA_043738425.1). Taxonomy (GTDB): domain Bacteria; phylum Pseudomonadota; class Gammaproteobacteria; order Burkholderiales; family Burkholderiaceae_C; genus PBB1. The sequence continues at coordinate 22,484 of JAYUGJ010000121.1, read as the reverse complement.
GCGACGCTGCCGACCGCTGTTTTTCGCCATCGAACGCCGAGGCAGTGATGCAGCTGCCGCGTCTGGTGTCACTGTGATGCGCGGCTGCGTGCGCCGTGCTCGCCGCGCTCACCATGCTCGTCGTGACCAAGCCGCCCGCGTGATGCCGTGTTGCTGACCCGCCACGCGCCAGCCCAAGCCGCCGAGCCTGACCGCGCGCGCGCGCCGTCGACCGATGTGTTGCGGGTGGCCACCTACAACATCCACAAAGGCGTGCGTGGCGTCGGGCCGCGGCGCAGGTTGGAAATTCACAACGTGGCGCAGGGCATCGAGTCGCTCGATGCCGACCTGATTTTTTTGCAGGAAGTGCGCAGCGCGAACCGCGCCGAGGCATTGCGTTTTCCCGACACCCAAATTGGTTGGCCGCGCATGCCGCAGGCCGATTACCTGGCACCCGCCGGCTACGAAGCCGCGTACCGCAGCAACGCGATCACCCGCCACGGCGAGCACGGCAACGCGTTGCTGTCGCGCTGGCCGATCGGCGATGTGCAGCACCACGATGTGTCGGACCACCGCTTCGAGCAGCGCGGCTTGCTGCATGTGCCGGTGCAATGGAACGGTGTGCTGGTGCACGCCATCGTGGCGCACCTCGGCTTGATACATGCCAGCCGCGTGCGCCAGGTCGAACGCATTGCCGGCTTCATCGCGTTGCACGTGCCGGCCGGTGAGCTGCTGGTGCTGGCCGGCGACTTCAACGACTGGGGCGAAAAACTCGATGCGCCGATCCGCAAAATGGGTTTGATGCCGGCGCGCACCGAGGGCCAATCGCCGCCGTGTACCTTCCCGTCGCGGGTGCCTTTTTTTGCGCTCGACCGTATCTACGTGCGCGGCTTGCGGTGCACCGGCAGCAGCGTGCCGCGTGGCGCGGCGTGGGCGCGCATGTCAGACCACCTGCCGCTGGTGGCCGAGCTGCGGTTGGCCTGAACGCGCGGCGCACGCACCCGATGGCTACGCCCGATCCGTTGTCGACCGACACCCATTCCGACCGCGCGGCGCTCGAGGAAATGTGGACCACCGTACCGCGCCCGGTGTTCAGTGGCGGCAACGCGGTGCAGTTGCTGCGCGGCGGCGATGCGCTGTTTCCGGCGTTGGTCACGGTGATCGACGCGGCCCGCCACGAAGTGTGTTTGGCCACCTACATTTTTCACGACGACCCGGCGGCCATGCGCGTGACCACCGCGTTGGTACAAGCCGCGCAGCGCGGTGTGTCGGTCAAGGTGGTGCTCGATGGCTTCGGCAGCAAAGGCCGCATGGCCGAACTGCACCGCTGCATGTCCGAGGCCGGCGTGCAGGTCGCGGTCTACCGGCCGATCGACCGCTGGTGGAATTGGTTGCAGCCCGGGCAATTGCGGCGGCTGCATTTGAAGTTGTGCACGGTCGATGCCGAGGTTGGTTTTGTCGGCGGCATCAACCTGATCGACGACCGCAACGACCTCACGCACGGTTGGTCGGCCGAGCCGCGGCTCGACTTTGCGGTGCAGCTCAGCGGCCCGGTGGTCGGCCCGATCCACCAGGCGAGCGTCGCGGCCTGGTCGCGCGCGCACCTCGGCCGCGCGTTCAAAGAAGAGGTGCGCGCCATTGCACGCGGTGCCGAACCGGTGGCTCGGGTGCGCCGCCTGATCAAGCGGTTGCGCATGACGCCGGGCGTCGGCATGCAGGCCACCCCCGGCGCGCTGCTGCCCACGCTGGCCGCCTTCGTGCTGCGCGACAACGTGCGCCAGCGCCGCACGATCGAGCGCAGCTATATCGATGCGATCAAAAACGCCCGCACGCGGGTCGATTTGATCTCGCCGTATTTCTATCCGGGTCGCTCGTTTCGCACCGCGCTGCGCCGGGCCGCGCGGCGCGGCGTGCAGGTGCGTTTGCTCCTGCAGGGCAAGCTGGACTACCGCCTGGCGGGCGCCGCAGCGCGCGCGATGTACGACGAAATGCTCGGCCAGGGCGTGCGCATCTTCGAGTACACGCCGGCGTTTTTGCATGCCAAGGTGGCGCTGGTCGACGGCGATTGGGCCACCGTCGGCAGCTCGAACATCGACCCGCTGTCGCTGCTGCTGAACTTGGAAGCCAACGTGATCGTGCGCGACGCGGCGTTCAACGCCGAGTTGTCGGCGCAGTTCGATGCGGCGGTGGCGGTGTCGACCGAAATCGACCCGACGCAAAAGTACCGCCCCGGCATGTGGGGCGCACTGCGCCGCGGCCTGATTGCGTGGGGCGCGTATGCGTATCTGAAAGTGGCCGGTGCTACCGGGCGCTATTGAGCGGTTGCTTGGTTTGTGCTGTCGTTAAACACCTGGCCCCAATGGCGTGAATTGATTCGAACTGGCGCGAACTGACCTGATGGGTACCACCGTGAATCACCCCGACACGAGCCGCGCCGCTGATCTGGTTATCGAACGCCCGGCGGGCCTGTACTGCCCGGCGGGCGACTTCTACATCGACCCGTGGCGGCCGGTGGACCGCGCGGTGATCACCCACGCGCATGCCGACCACGCGCGGCCCGGCCATGGCCATTACCTCGCGTCGGCCCGCTCGGAGGGCGTGTTGCGCTCGCGGCTCGGCACCATCACCTTGCAGCCGCTGGCCTACGGCGAGGTGGTCGAGCACCGTGGTGTGCGCGTCAGCTTGCATCCGGCCGGCCATGTGCTGGGCTCATCGCAGGTGCGCCTCGAACACGGCGGACGGGTGTGGGTGGCGTCGGGCGATTACTTTGTCAGCGGCCCGCAAAGCGCGCTCGGCACCGCGCATGTGGTGCATGAAGACAACCTGACCTGCGAGGCCTTCGAGCCGGTGCGCTGCGATTGCTTCATCACCGAAAGCACCTTCGGTTTGCCGATTTACCGCTGGCAGCCGCAGCACGAGGTCTACGCCGACATCAACGCCTGGTGGAGCGCCAACGCCGATGCCGGCCGCGCCAGTTTGCTGATGGGCTACAGCTTCGGCAAAGCGCAACGGCTACTGGCCGGGCTCGATGCGCGCATCGGCCCGATCGTCGTGCACGCCGCGGTCGAGCCGCTCAACCGCGCCTACCGTGCCGAAGGCGTGCGCCTGCCGCCGACGCAACTCATCAGCGAAGTGACCGACAAGTCCTGCCTGAAACGCGCCATCGCCATCGGCCCGCCATCGGTGCAAGGCAGCAGCTGGGCGCGCAACTTCACGGTGGCGGGTGTCGAGGCCAGTGATGCATTTGCCAGCGGTTGGATGCAACTGCGTGGCGCGCGCCGCCGCCGTGCGGTAGACCGCGGCTTTGTCATGAGCGACCATGCCGACTGGCCCGGCCTGCAGCGCGCCATCGCCGCCACAGGCGCCGAACGCGTCATCGTCACCCACGGCTATGAAGCGGTGATGGTGCGCTGGCTGGAACAGCAAGGGCTGCAGGCAGGGTCGTTCAAGACCGAGTACGGGGACGGCGCTGACGATTCAGGCGACGCTCCGGCGGAGCCAAATGAATCCACCCGCGTCTGACATTCAAGCCACCTGCCGATGCTCGACCTGCAAAGGCCAGGCCCCGCATTCGCGTGCCTCCAGGATCACGGTTTCGACCACGCTGCCGTCGGCTGCATAGCTGACATGGGTGCGCCAGTCTTGTGAAACTTCGCGCGTGATGGGTTTGTCCGACAACCTGATCACCAGCGTGTCGTCATCGTCGAAATAGGTGGTTTTCATGGCGTTAACTCCCAATGGTGCATGACGGTCTTGACCACCACGGCATCTTCCAGAATCAGCACGGCACACAGCAAGTTGTCATCACGCTGCGGCACGTGCAGTGACACCCACAGACGGTTTGGATCGCTGTAGCGAACGGCGCCGGTTTCAATCACCTCCAGCAACAACGGTGACGAGATGTCTCGCTCGCCCATCCGCTGAACCGCATGCCGTGTCAGGATGACGGGTCGATTGAAGCGGTGGCTGAACATTTCTGATGCTACTTCTGGGGCGGAAATCAGGCCCGCGTCGGCAGTCGCTGAACCCTTCCTAGAAAACTCTGTTCACTTATGCGTGTGACCCAATGAAGGCCTTCTCGCACCTGTACACCCAGCTCGACGCCACCACTGCCACCACCGCCAAGGTCGATGCGCTGGCGGGCTATTTCGCGTCGGCTGATCCTGCCGATGCGGCCTGGGCGGCGTATTTTTTGGCCGGTGGCAAACCGCGCCAGGTGGTGCCCACCGGGGTGCTGCGCAGCTTGGCCTGCGCACGCGCGGGCATCGACGACTGGTTGTTCGACGAGTGCTACCAGGCGGTCGGCGACCTGGCCGAAACGATTGCGCATGTGCTGCCGCCGGCCTCGGCGCGCAGCGAGGTGGCGCTTTCGGTGTGGATCGAGCAGCGCTTGCTACCGCTGCGCGACGCCACGCCCGAGACGCAAGCCGTGCGCATCGCTGCGTACTGGGACGAGCTCGATGCGGCGGAGCGGTTTTTGCTGACCAAGCTGATCGGTGGCGGCTTTCGGGTCGGCGTCAGCAAGCTGCTGGTGCAGCGCGCGTTGGCGCAGGTGTCTGGTGTCGATGCCAAAGTCATTGCGCAACGCATGATGGGCAGCACCGACAAAACCGCGCGGCCCAGTGCGGCGAGTTATGCGCGGTTGGTGTCGCCCGATGCCGAGCCGGGCGGCGATGCGGGGCAGCCGTATCCGTTTTTTTTGGCCCATCCGGTAGACCCCGCGACCGCCGATTTCGATGCGGCTTTGGGGCCGGCCAACGACTGGTTGGTCGAGTGGAAATACGACGGCATTCGCGCGCAGGTGGTGCGCCGCGGTGGCCAAGTCTGGGTCTGGTCGCGCGGTGAAGAATTGATGACCGACCGCTTCCCCGAAGTCGTCGCCATCGCTGCGGCGTGGCCCGATGGCACCGTGCTCGACGGTGAAATTTTGGTGTGGCCCAACGGCAGTGACCGGCCTGCGCCGTTCAACTTATTGCAGCAGCGCATCGGTCGCAAAAATTTGACAAAAAAAATACTCGCCGATGCGCCGGTGACCTTCATGGCGTACGACGCGCTGGAGCACGGCGGCGTCGACCTGCGTGAATTGCCACAGCACGCGCGCCGCTCGGTGCTGCAGTCGCTTGCCGACGCTTTGCGCTGCGCCGGTGCTGATTTGCGTGTCTCGCCGTTGTTGTGCGGCAGCTGGTCTGAGTTGGCCGCGCTGCGCAGCGAGTCGCGCGCGCGCGGCGTCGAAGGCTGCATGCTCAAGCACCGCGATGCACGCTATGGCAGCGGTCGGCGCAAGCAAGCGGCGGCGGGCGATCCGGCATCGAAAAATGCGCGGTCCGCGCCAGTGGCATCGATGGGCGTCGACGTTATAGACCTGGCACCTTCACTGGAACCAGCTCCCGCGCCGACATCGATGGCATCCCCACTGCGCATCGGCATCGGCTGGTGGAAGTGGAAGGTCGATCCACTGACGGCCGACGCGGTGCTGATCTATGCGCAGGCCGGCCACGGCCGCCGTGCCAGCGTCTACACCGACTACACCTTCGCGGTGTGGAGCCGTGCACCACACGATGCGGCCGAAGCGCAAGCCGTCATCGACGCCATCGCCGCGCGCGTGCCAGCGTCGCCCGATGGCCTGCAACTGGTCGCCTTCGCCAAAGCGTACGGCGGCTTGACCGACGAAGAATTCAAAGCGGTCGACAAAGTGATCCGCCAAACCACGCTCGAGAAATTCGGCCCGGTGCGCAGCGTGCGGCCGACGATGGTGTTCGAGCTCGGCTTCGAAGGCATCAACCCGAGCCCGCGCCACAAAAGCGGCATCGCGGTGCGCTTCCCACGCATGCTGCGTATCCGCCACGACAAGCCGCTGCACGAGGCCGACACACTGGCAACGCTGCAAGCGCTGATGGCGAGTGCGTGAACCGCACAGCGCCGCTGCACGGCGCGGTACGTTTTGGCTACGCCGCCCCGACGGCGCAGGGTTGCGCGCATGCTGTGCATTCGGCACGACAAACGGCTGCATGAGGCGGGCACGTCGGACACGCTGCGCTCGTTGATGGCCGCCCGCTAGCGGCATCGACCGGGTGCCCCGACTGCGCTGGTGGGTAGGCGCGGACTTGTTCAGCGTTGTTCTCGGCCTGTGGCCCACTCTGTGCCAGCTGCATCACTAACCAACCAACCAAGCAACCAACCGATGACCACCACCACCATCACCGTTACCACCCCAAGCACATCAGCGCCCCACTACGACCACGACCTGATCGTCATCGGCGCGGGCAGCGGCGGTGTGCGGGCAGCGCGGTTTGCAGCGCAGCGCGGCGCGCGGGTGTTGATTGTCGAAGGCAGCGCGCTGGGCGGCACCTGTGTGAATGTGGGCTGCATACCGAAGAAGCTGTACAGCTATGCGGCGCATTACGGTGAGGCGTTCGAGGAGGCACACGGCTTCGGCTGGGGTTGGGGTGCGGGTGCCGACGCGCCGCGCTTCGACTGGAGCGTGTTGAAGGCGCGCCGCGCGGCTGAGATCACGCGGTTGAACGGCATTTACGACGGCGTGTTGCGGTCGGCTGGGGCGCGGTTGTTGCGCGGCTGGGCCAGCCTGGTCGATGCGCATACGGTGGCGGTGCGCGCGTCGAATGGCGTGGCCGATGCACCCGTTGAACATCACACCGCGCGCCACATCGTGCTGGCCACCGGCGGCCAGCCTCAGCCGGTGACCGGGCCGGGTGCCGCGTGGGCGGTGAGCTCCGACGACATGTTCGATCTCGACCCGTTTCCGCGCAGGCTGGTGGTCATCGGGGGCGGCTACATCGCGTGCGAATTCGCCTCGATCTTCAACGGCCTGGGCGCGCAGGTGACGCTGGTGCACCGCGGGCCGCAGTTGCTGCGCGGCTTCGATGCGGAGGTCGCCGAATTCATCACCACCGAGATGCGCAAAAAAGGCATCGCGGTGCATTTGCACACCAGGTTGGCCGAGGTGCAGCATGCCGGCGGTGTGCAAACGCTGCGCTTGAATCAAGCAGGCGCTGCCGATGCGAATGCGGCCGACATCGCGGTCGATGCCGACACCGTGCTGCACGCCACCGGTCGCATCGCACGCACGGCCGGGCTCGGCCTGGAGGCAGTCGGCATCACGCTGAACCCGAACGGCACCGTGCCGGTCGATGCGCACTTTCAAACGGTGGTGCCGTCGGTGCATGCCATCGGCGATCTGGTCGGCCACATGGCACTGACACCGGTGGCGTTGGCCGAGGCGATGGTGCTGGTCGACCGCTTGCTGGGTGACGGCGCGCGGCCACCGGTCGACTACGCGTTGATTCCCACGGCGGTGTTCACCCACCCGAATATCGGCACCGTGGGCCTGAGCGAAGAAGCTGCCCGAGCGCGCGGTGCGGTGCGCATCTACCGCACCGATTTCAAGCCGCTGCAACACACGCTCAGCGGCAGCAGCGAACGCGTGTTGATGAAAGTCGTGGTCGACGACGCGACCGATCGGGTGCTGGGGTTGCACATGGTCGGCTGCGATGCCGGTGAAGTCATTCAGGGGTTTGCGGCCGCACTGCAGGCCGGGCTGACGAAGGCCCAACTCGACCGCACCATCGGGATCCACCCGACCGGCGCAGAAGAGTTCGTGACGATGCGCGAGGTGAGTCGACGCTGATAACGATTGCTGCCGCCGACCCCTGGGCGCAGTGCCCTAGCGCAGCGTGTAGCCGCGCCCGTCCATGCAGGCTTCGGTGGCGCGGTTGAACACGCTGCTGTCGTTCATCGCGTTCGATTGGGTGGTGGCCCAGCGGTTGCAAGCCTGGCGGTCGGCCTCGGTTTGCACGGCGCTTTGCGCATTGCGCGGGTAAATGATCGGGTCGGGGCGCGCGGGCGGCGCATACACCGGTGCGGGTACCTCGCGGTACACCGAGCGTGGAACCTCGCGGTACACGCGGCGTGGCGCTTCGCGGTAAATCACCGGCGGCTCGACCACCACGTAGTCGGGGCTGCCGTAGCTCGAATACTCTGAGTAACCGGGCCCATAAACATTGCCGCCATAGATTCGGCTTTCATAGATGCGGTTTTGATCACTGCGCGCACCATAAAACTGCCGCGCACCCAGCCAGCCCAGACCCGCGCCGATGCCCAGCCCCCAGCCCAGCCCGCCCCAGTGCGAGCCGTGGCCGCCGCGGTAATAGCCGCCGCCATGCCCGCCGCCGTAATGCCCACCGCCATAGCCGCCATGTCCGTAGCCACCATGCCCACCCCCACCGGCCCACGCGGTCGACGCGGGCAGCGACATGATCATCACCAAGGCGCTCAGCGCGGTGGTGCAGCAACGGGTAACGAGGTTCATGGTGGACTCCGGCGGGGTAGTGGCACAGGGGACTGGCGGTTGCGGATTGCGGGTTGCGAGCTGCGAATTGCAGTTCGCTGCGAACTTGCTTCGCCTGGACTGGTTCGATGCGCAGTGGCAGTGCGGGTTCCGTGCACCGGGCTGCGATCGCATGGACGACGTGCATTCCATTCGCCGGCCCACCTGTTGAACGCCGCGTTTTGCAGACTGGCTGACAGCGCCTGCGCGGCTTTACCTGGCAGCAAAAATTCGCGCGAAAAAACCGCCGCAGGCGTGTGGCGCGTGCGGCGGTTTTTGATTCGAGCGAAACCGGCTCAGTGCTTTTTGCCGTGGTGACGGCGGTGGCCGTGCTTGGACATGCCGACCACTTCCAGCTTGGCATCGATCACGCCAGCGTGGGTCATGCGGATCTTGCGGGCCGCGGCGGTCGTCAGGTCACCGATCCGGTCGGCCGTGGTCGGGCCGCGGTCGTTCACGCGCACCGTGACGTGCTTGCCGTTTTTCACGTTGGTCACTTTGACCAGCGTGCCGAACGGCAACGTCTTGTGTGCCATCGTCATCGCGTTCGGGTTGAAGCGCTCACCGCTGGCGGTTTTACGGCCGGCAAACTTGCGTCCGTAATGGGCCACTTTGCCTTCGGTGGCGTCGCCGGTAGCAGCGGCCGCAGGCGCTTGCTTGGCGGCTGGCGCGGCTTTCACGGTGGCTGCCGGTGCCGGTGCGGCGGCCGGCATCGGTGCCGGTGCAGCCATCGGTGCGGCTGCGTCGGGTGCAGAGGCGGTCTGCGCTTGCGCGAAAGTCGACAGCGCCAGCAACAAAGCAGCGCTGCTGTAGGCTAGAAAACGGGTGTTCATGACTGACTCCTGGGGTGGTGGTGGACTGGCTAAGCAAAAGTGCCTGCGGCGTGATTATCGACCGGGCAAACGTGAAAAATTACCGCTGGAGACTGGCACCGTGTTGACCGCATTCCCTTGTATTCCCGACGTCGCGCCCGACCGGCTTGCCGCGTTGCTGCGCGCCATGCCGAAGGCCGAGTTGCACATCCATATCGAAGGCTCGCTCGAGCCGGAGCTGATATTCGCGCTGGCAGCGCGCAACCGGCTCGCGTTGCCCTACGACAGCGTCGCGGCGCTGCGGGCGGCCTACGCGTTCACCGACCTGCAAAGCTTTCTCGATATCTATTACGCCGGGGCTGCGGTGTTGTTGCACGAAGCTGATTTTTTCGATCTGGGCGTGGCGTACTTTCGCCGCGCTGCGGCCGACCACATCGTGCATGCCGAGCTGTTTTTCGATCCGCAAACCCACACCGACCGCGGCGTGCCGATCGCGGTGGTCATCAACGGCCTGGTGCGCGCATGCGAAGTGGCCGAGGCTGAGTTGGGCATCGGCGCATTGCTGATCTTGTGCTTTTTGCGGCACCTGAGCGAAGACGCTGCGCTGGCGACGCTGGACGCTGGCATGCCGTCGATTGCCGCGCACCGGCGCTGGCTGGTAGGCGTCGGCCTCGACAGCAGCGAGCGCGGCCACCCGCCTGAAAAATTTGCGCGGGTGTTTGCGCGTGCGCGGGCGCTCGGTTTGCACTGCGTGGCGCATGCCGGTGAAGAAGGCCCGCCGGCCTACATCTGCAGCGCACTTGACGTGCTGCGCGCCGAGCGCATCGACCACGGTGTGCGCTGCCTGGAAGACCCGGCGCTGGTCGCGCGGTTGGCTGCAGCGGGCACGCCGCTCACGGTGTGCCCGCTGTCCAACGTCAAGCTGCGGGTATTCGACACGCTGGCGCAGCACAACTTGCCGCAGTTGCTCGACGCGGGCTTGCGCGTCAGCCTCAACTCAGACGACCCGGCGTATTTCGGTGGCTACCTGAATCAAAACTTCGTCGACACGTTTGCCGCGCTGCCGATGCTCAACGCGCGCCACGCCTACGCGTTGGCGCGCCACAGCGTCGAGGCCAGCTTTGCCCGCGTCGAACAAAAAGCCGCATGGCTGCACGCGCTTGATGCACAGTTCGGCGTTGCCCACCACCCAGGCTGACGCTGCCGCCTTATGGCAACACGCCGAAGGTGGCCGACTGCAACCCGCGCTCACCGGGGCGCAGCATGCAGCCACGTTGCGCGACGAATTGCGAGGTCATGCGCGGCACGGTGATGCGCACTTCGCCATCGGGCTGGATCGACAACTCGTAGCCGCGCGCCAGCGCCAGGCCTTGCGCGTCGGCCATCGGTGAGCCGATGGACAGCGATTCGCAAAACCGGCTCAGCTGGTACGAGGCCAAAAAAAACGGCACAAAGCCGACCGCGATGCCGCCGACCATCAGCGCGCCCATGCCGCCGAACATCCAGCGGCGGATGGCACGTCGCTTCGCATCGGTCAAACCAAACGGTTCGCGCGAAGTGGTGGTGGTGGTGGTGCCCGGCAGCGGCGTGGCCGGCAGGTTGCGTTTGGTTTTTCGGCTCATCGGGTTTCGCTCGGGTGTGTGTCGGCGGGCAGATCGGCGGGCCAGCTGCCCGGATACAGACTTTCCAGCGCCGCGCGCGCCGCCTGGGTCAGCCGTGAACGCAGCGCTGGTTGCAGCGCTGGTTGCCGCGCTGGTTGCCGCAGCGTGCTATTGACGGCATCGGTGGCGCGGGTGTCATTGACGGCGCTGATGTCAGTGAAGGCGTCGATGTCATTGACGGCGTTGATGTCGGTGACGGCGTTGATGGCCGCGGCGTTGTCGGCGCTGAGTTGGCTGCGGCCCGACCACAGCGCGGTGAGTGCGTCGCGGTGCGGTGCCAGCGCGGTGGTGACTACCGCTTGCCAGTGTGCAGGCGCTTCCGACTGCGCCCAATCGCCGCGGCCGCGCCCGAAGTGGGCCACCGCCAAATAGCGCAACAGCGCGGCCTCGGTGGCCTGGTGCAGGGCGTCGGCGTTCCAGTTCAGCCAGCTGTGCTGCGTGCCGCGCACATGGTTCACGCCGCGCGCCACACCCGCCGCGCCGAGGGCACCCAACAAGCCGCCGGCCAACGCGCCGCCGCCGAGCGTCAGCCCGCCGCTGGCCAGGTCGGCTTTGAGGCCGACCAACGCGCCGGTCAGCACGCCGCCCCACACCGCGGCGCTGCCTTCGCCGACACGCAGCCGCACCTCGAAGTGGCTGGCCAGCCGGGCCAATATTTCGCTTTGTGCGCTGCCGTTCAATCCGTGCAGCGCGATCAGGTGGGCGGTGCTTTGCCGCACTTCCAGCTCCAGCTGCGCGGCCAATGCGCGTTGCGCCACCGCTACCGGGCGCGTGTCGGCAGCCTCGTTCGCAGCCGCGGTCGATGCAGCCGAAGCGGGTGCCCAGCGTTGGCTGATTTGTCGGCCCACGCCGCGTTTCACGGCGCTGCCGAAGTCGCGCAAGGTGCTGCCCAGGCCGTCACGTTCGGCGACCGGCTCGCGCGCGGCGGCCATGCGCGCCAGGCTGTGCGCCAGCGCATCCATCGCGGCGTGAAAGGTGCCCTCGCGGTTGGCTTGCCACGCCGCGCGCAGCCGCGTCATGCGCGGTTGTGCAACCGCGGGCAGTGCGCGTTCAACCGCAGCCAGCAGCGTCAACTCTTGCACCCAGCAGCGGGCAAATGCATCGAGCGGCAGCACGGTTTTCACCTGGCCGAACGGTGCCAGGTGTTTAACCCAATCGGCGATTTCAGCCGCTTCGAGCGCCGCCTCGCGTGGCGCGCCCATTTGGTTCAGCAGCACGATGACAGGCTTGCCGGTCCAGCCCAGCAGCTCCATCTCGGGCGTGACATAGCCCGCGGCGGTGGGCGCTTCGGCCGCGCTGACCAGATACAGCACCACATCGGCGTGGTCGCGCACATTGCGCAGCGCTTGCTGGCTGGCCCAAAACGGCCGGTCGCGCCAGCGGTCCCACACCGCACCCATGAACCAGCCGATCGGGTTGGCCGCGCTGCGCAGCCGCGCCAGCAGCCGCACGCTGTCGCCGAAACCGGGCGTGTCCCACAGCTGCAACACATCGCCTTCGGCGGTGCTGATCAAGCGGTGCACGTCGGCGAATTCGGTCACGTGCGGCGCATCGCGCACCTCGCCGATGTCGCGTCCCAGCAGCGTGCGCGCCAGCGTGGTTTTGCCGACATTGGTGTGCGACACCAGGCTGAGTGCAATGGTGTTCGGCGCTGCGGTTGGCGCTGCGGTTGGCGCTGCAGTTGGCGCTGCAGTTGACGTTGCATTCATGCCGGCACGCGCGGCAGTTGGTCGAGCGCCGATTGCACCGCGCGCTCGGCAGCCGGCAAATCGGGCTGCTCCAAATCGACCAATACCGCCACGCAGCCCAGACTGGCGGCGAGTTGCTGCCACGCGTGGCGGCGTTGCGTGATGCGTTCCGGGCTGTTGGCGAAGCGCCGGCGAAAAGCCGATTCGTCGACCAGCATCAACAGCGCGGGCGGCGCAGCCTGGCGCGGCACCGCGGTGCGTGAGGCTTGCGTTGGCAGCGCGCGCACAAATCTGCCCTGGCTTTCGGCCTCGGGCGTGGCGGCCATATCGAACAGCGCCACCGACGCGCTGGCGTCGGCTGCGGCGGCCGACACGGCCGGGCTGCTGCCATAGGCGGTGGTCGGCAACACCTCGAGCTGCACGTCGTCGCCGAACACCGTCGCCAGCACCAGGCGCAAACCCAGCGTGGCAGCCGGCGAGGGCGTGTGGGCGTAGGGCCGCACCAGCAACCGCGCGGTGCTGCCGCGGTGTTGGCGCATCAGTCGCTGAAAGTAGCTGTCGGCAAGCGGCAGTGCAAAGCGCCGTGACTGGTACGCCGCGCGCAGCAAGTTCCAACCGACCAGCACGCTGCGCGGCAGCACCACCAGCAGCGCCAAGGCCAGCGCATACAGATGAATCCAGCTGGCGGCGCTGCTCTGGGAAGTCGCCGGAGCGGTCACGTTCGACACCGTGGTGGGCAAGATCCGCAAGGCCTCGACCGCCGCCAAATCGGGCAGTTGCAATGCGGGCAGTTGCCACGCAGGCGCAAGCCATGCCCACGCGCTGGCCACCGGACCCAGCAGTGCCGACAAGCCGGCGTGCACCTGCATGGCATCGAGGAATGTGCTTTGCCAACCGACGCGGTAATCAAGCACCAGCCCGCGCACGTACAGGCCCGCAATCAGCCCCAGCGCCAACGCGGCCGCGGCGGCATGCAGCACCGCCGCAGCGCGCGCGGTCAGCAATGGCGCGCTGCGCTGGCTCCAGTGGGTGGCGTACGCATCGAGCACCGGTATCAGTGATGGGTTGGCGCTGCCTTTCAAGCCGTCATCGCGACCTGCGGCGAGCTGCCGCGCCGCCGGCACGCTGCGTTCAATCAGGTGCTGCACCGCGCGGCGCAGTGCGCCCGTGGTGGCCGACAGCGTCGACGCCGTCTTTGGCGGCCGGCGGCGCAACCACATCGCCACGCCGTTCCAGAGCAGCAACGCGTAGACCACCAGGTTCCACGCCACCAGCGCCCACAGCGGCGGCGCGAGCAGGTTGATGCGCTGCGCAGTGCCGATGCTGTCGGCCGCCACGCCCGCCACCAGCCCCAGCGCGATGGCGACCAGCAGCCACTGCCAGCGCCATACGGGCTGACCCACCCAGCGTGCCAATGCGGGCACGCGTGGGCCGAGGCGTTGCATCGCGTGGTGCGCGCGCTGGGCAAGGTAGGTGTCGGCGGTTGCCGTCGGTCCGGCCGACTCGCGCGCCACGCGGCTCGCCCACTGGCGGTCTTCCGCGGTCCACCATGGCCCGTTGGGCGCGGCAGTCTCGAACGCCTGGATCAACAGCACACGGCGGGCAGTGGTTTCGTTCATGCGGTCGGGCGGTGCAGCGATCAGGTAACCAGGCGATGGCCGTGTTCGACGAACCATAACGCCTTCCCTTCGGGCGTTGTCCCGAGCACTGCCCCTTCAATGTGCATCGATCAGATGCGGTCGTTAGAGTCGCGGCCGTGAAAACCAAACCCGTCAGAAAACTGCCCGGCTGCGCCACTCAGACCACAAGCGCCAACGACACCGCCAACGACACCGCCGACGCCCCCGTCAGCAGCCGCCGCCACAGTGACAGCGACAACCACACTGCAGGCCCCGGCCCGGTGGCCGGTGTCGATTTCACCAGCCGACCCACGGCACGCAAACCCATCGTGGTGGCGCTCGGCAGTTTCGACGGCAGCAGCGTGCGGCTCGACGCGCTGTGCACGTTTGCCAGCAACGATTTATTCAGCGCGTGGTTGCACACGCCGGGCCACTGGGTGGGCGCGTTCGACCTGCCGTTCGGCCTGCCGCGCGAGCTCGTCACCACGCTCGGGTGGCCTACCGAATGGCTGCCGCTGATGCGCCATTACGCAGCGCTTTCGCGTGACGACATACGCGCCACCTTCGCCGCGTTTTGCAACGCGCGGCCGGTCGGCGGCAAGTTCGCGCACCGCGCCTGCGATGGCGGCGCGGGCTCCTCACCATCGATGAAATGGGTCAACCCGCCGGTGGCGTTCATGCTGCACGCCGGCGTGCCGCTGTTGATCGATGCGGGCGTGCATCTGCCGGGCCTGCATGCGGGCGACGCCAGCCGCGTAGCTGTGGAGGGCTACCCCGGCCTGCTGGCGCGCGAGGTGCTGGGCAGCCGCTCGTACAAAAGCGACGACAAGCAAAAGCAAACGCCCGAGCGCTTGATCGCGCGCAAAGATTTGATCGACGCGCTGGAGCAAGGCCGTACGCGGCTTGCGCTGCGCTTGCGCCTGAGCCACGCGCAGCGCGACAGCCTGGTCGCCGATGCCTCCGGCGACCGACTCGACGCGGTGTTGTGCCTGCTGCAAGCCGCCTGGTCGCGCGCGCAGCCCCACTACGGCGTGCCGGCCGCGGTCGACGCGCTCGAAGGCTGGATCACCACGTCGCCCAGCTGATCACATTCGTTCAATTGGCCCCGAACCCGGCGCGCACCGCAGCGCCCATGCCATCATTTGCGATGCTCAAAACACTCAAAGACCTGTTCGATAAATTGGCTGCCGCGGCCACCGATGCCGACCCGCAAGGCGCGGAACACACACTGCAGTTGGCCACCGCCGTCATGCTGGTCGAGGTGATGCGCGCGGACACCACCTTCCATGCGGACGAACGCAACGCGGTGCGCAGCGCATTGCGCGACCAGTTCCAGTTGGCTGACGACGAGTGCGCTCGGCTGGCCGAGCTGGCCGAAGACGCCGCGCGCGATGCGACCGATTTGTTCAGCTACACCTCGCGCATCAACGACCACTTCGATATGCCGCAAAAGCTGCGCATGGTCGAGCACCTGTGGCGCGTGGCCTATGCCGACGGCCACCTGAGCGACCACGAGCGGCATGTGCTGTGGCGCATTGCCGATTTGCTGCATGTGCCGCAAGGCGCATACGTTCATGCGCGCATGCGGGTGCAGCAAGAACGCGGCATCGACAGCGGTGCGCAGGCTGGCAACAGCCAAGCCGAATCGCATTCGAGCGCTGTCTTCAGCCCCGTGCCCAGCCCTGTGCCGGTGCCCAACGCCTGAGCGAGTCAGAGTCTTTCGTTCATGCCCGCTCGCCATGCCAAAAGACGCCCGCTCGTCGTTGCAAATGCTCGCCACGGCCCGGGCTGTGGCGGCGCTTTGCGCCTAGACCGACCGCTTTTTGTCACGTTGCTCGGGCACGCCCGAAAAACTCCCAAGCGCTGAGCGCGTTCGTGCGGTGAACCCCACGCCCGAGTTGCAACGCGACGCGGCCAGCGCATCCGATTGGTTCGCTGCGCGCGGCTGGCAGCCGTTCGCGTTTCAGCGTGAGGTGTGGGCTGCGATGGCTGCCGGCCGCAGCGGCTTGCTGCACGCCACCACCGGCAGCGGCAAAACCTATGCGGTGTGGTTCGGCGCGTTGATGCGCGGCGCAGGCTTACTCCCTCTGCCTCTGGGAGAGCAGCCTTACGCACTCCCTCTCCCTCCGGAAGAGGGCTGGGGTGAGGGCAGCCTTGCCGAAATTTCCCCCACCCCAACCCCAACAGCTCGCCAACCCGCTCCCGGCGCGAGAGTTGGAAAAACCAATGCCACTTTCAAACCCGGCAAAGCCCCGCCGCTCGGCGTTCTGTGGATCACGCCGATGCGCGCTCTCGCGGCCGACACCACGCGCGCGCTGCAATTCACGTTGGCCGATGCCGCACCGCACATCACGGTGGGCCAGCGCACCGGCGACACGCCAGCGGCCGAGCGGGCGCGGCAAGACCGCCGCATGCCGACCGCGCTGGTCACCACGCCCGAGTCGCTCAGCCTGATGCTGACGCGCGAACGCGCGGCTGAAGAGTTGGCCGGTGTGCACACCGTCATCGTCGATGAATGGCATGAGCTGATGGGCAGCAAGCGTGGCGTGCAGGTGCAGTTGGCACTGGCCCGATTAAAAACCTGGCACCCAGGGCTGGTGGTGTGGGGACTGAGCGCCACGCTAGGCAACCTGACCGACGCGATGCAAGTGTTGTTGGGCGTGACCGACGCCGACACCTGCGGCACCATCGTGCAAGGCCGCGTCGACAAAACGCTGCTGATCGACACGCTGCTGCCCGCCAACCCCGGCCGCTTTTCGTGGGGCGGCCACCTCGGCGCGCAAATGCTGCAGCCGGTGATTGCCGAAATCGAATCGGCCCGCCACACGCTGGTGTTCACCAACACCCGCTCGCAGGCCGAAATTTGGTATCAGTTGCTGCTGCGTGAGCGGCCCGATTGGGCCGGCATCGTGGCGCTGCACCACGGCTCGCTCGATAAATCGGTGCGCGAGTGGGTCGAGGCGGGTCTCAAACAGGGGCAGTTGAAAGCGGTGGTGTGCACCTCGTCGCTCGACCTCGGGGTCGATTTTTTGCCGGTCGAGCGGGTGCTGCAAATCGGCAGCGCCAAAGGCGTGGCGCGGTTGTTGCAACGCGCCGGCCGCAGCGGCCATGCGCCGGGCAGGCCGAGCCGCATCACGCTGGTACCGACCAACACGCTCGAGCTGATCGAAGCCGCTGCCGCCCGCCGTGCCGCGCAAGCCGGACGCATAGAAAAACGTGCCACGCCCGACAAGCCGCTCGATGTGTTGGTGCAGCACCTGGTGACGGTGGCGCTAGGCACCGGCTTCACCGCCGCTGCGCTGTTTGCCGAAGTGCGCACCGCGCATGCCTATAAAGACCTGACACCCGCCGAGTTCCAGTGGGCGCTCGACTTCGTCGAAGGGGGCGGCGGCAGCCTGGCCGCCTATCCCGAATACCACCGCCTGCAAGCCGTCGATGGCATCTACCGCGTGCCCGATCGGCAGATTGCCAAACGCCACAAGCTGGCCATCGGCACCATCGTCAGCGACTCGTCCATGCACGTGAAATACCTGAGCGGCGGGCGCATCGGCAGCATTGAAGAAGGTTTCATTGCGCGGCTGCGCAAGGGCGATTGCTTTGTGTTCGCCGGCCGCGTGCTCGAGTACCTGCGCACCCAAGACATGACCGCCTACGTGCAGCGCGCGACGAAAAACAAAGGCGTGGTGCCGAGCTGGGCCGGCGGCAAGATGCCGCTGTCGACCGAGCTGGCCGATGCGGTGCTGGAGCTGCTGGCGGTGGCGGCCGCCGCGCCCGACAACGCGGTGCCGGTCGAGCCCGAAATGATCGCCGCGCTGCCGATGCTGCAAACGCAAGCGCGGTTGTCGGCGCTGCCCACGCCAGCGGCGGTGCTGGTGGAAACCATCGCATCGCGCGAAGGCCACCACATTTATTTGTACCCGTTTGCCGGCCGCAATGTGCATCTGGGCCTCGGCAGTTTGCTGGCGTGGCGGCTGGCGCGCGTTGCGCCCAACACCTTCAGCGTCAGCGTCAACGACTACGGCTTCGAGCTGCTGAGCGCCGAGCCGGTCGACCTGGCAGCGTTGTCCGATGGCCGGTTGTTCGACACCACCGAGTTGCTGGCCGACGTGCTGCACAGTTTGAACAGCGGCGAGTTGGCGCAGCGCCGCTTTCGTGAAATTGCGCGGGTGGCCGGTTTGATATTCACCGGCTACCCCGGCGCGCCGAAAAGCACCAAACAACTGCAGGCGTCGAGCAGCTTGTTCTTCGAGGTGTTCAAAAAATACGACGCCAGCAACCTGCTGCTGACCCAGGCGCAAACCGAAGTGCTCAGCCAAGAACTCAACATCAGCCAGCTGCGCAGCACGCTGGAACGCCTGAAAAACCTGCCGCTCACGCATGTGGCGTTGGCCGCGCCCAGCCCGTTCAGTTTGCCGCTGATGGTCGAGCGACTGCGTGAAAAGCTCAGCACCGAAAAGCTCGCCGACCGGCTGGCCCGCATCGTCAAAGATGCCGAGACGGCAGCCGACAAGATCGCCGCCAAAGCGATGGCGAAAGCCCCGGTGCGCCGCCCATCGCCAAGTCGACCCCGATGAATTCGGCCCATGCGCGCTTACCGATCTCGCGGGTGGTGAGGCCATCGGCCGCATGGCGCATCGGTTGGGCTGTGGCGCTGCTCGGTGTGCTGCTTCAAGGCTGCCCCGCGCTGGCCAACGCGGCCGGCAGAGCCATGCGATCAACCGGCGCAAGCTCGCGAACCACCGTGGTCAGTGGCACCGTGACGTATGTGGTCGACGGCGACACGTTGTGGCTGCGCATCGACAGCGCGGGCGCACAGCGCGCACGCGTGCCGGTGCGCCTGCTCTACATCGACGCACCCGAGCGCTGCCAGGCCGGCGGTGCCGAAGCCACCGCCGCGTTGCAATCGCGTGTGCTGCAGCGCAACCTCACGGTGCACCTGGTCGCCAAAGATGTTTACGGCCGCTGGCTGGGCGAGTTGCGTTTGGACGGCATCGATATCAACCGCTGGATGGTCAGCAGCGGCCACGCCTGGAGCGCGAGCAACCGCAAATCCCCCGGCCGCTACGCCGCCGAAGAACACAGCGCCCGCGCCGCACGACGCGGGCTGTTCAGCGACGCCGGGGCGATCAGGCCGGGCGTGTTTCGCAAACAGCACGGCGCGTGTGGGTGAGGTGCCAGCCCACGATTGCATGAGGGAATCGACAAATGCACGCATGTTTCCAGACTCGGCAAAGCATGCAGCTTGAAACAAGAAATGTTGAAAATCGTAGGCAGCAGCGGCCAACTCAAGCTGGGTAAACGGTATTCAGTCCGGCACTCCAAGCTGGAAGAACGTGCCAGCGGCGTGATTGTTTTGCGACCCGTCCGCTTGGCGCGTGACACCGGCGTGCCGGCGCGGATCAAGCAAGCGCGGGTGCCCAGCGTTTCAAATCGCCGAGGTCGAACAGGTCGTCATGCCCACCCTAGTTCCGCGCAATGCCCGGTTCAAATGAGTCGGCCAATGCGGCAACGCAACCTCCCGCCTTCGTCAACACCAACATCTGGGTGTGTGCGCATCTGAAAGCGCCGCACGACCCGCGCCACGAACGTGCGTTGGCCGTGGTGCAGTTGCGAGCCGCGTTGGTCATCCGCCCGCAGGTGGTAGCCGAGTACGACTGCGTGATGCTGCGCAACGCCCGCTGTGGTGCGTGGATCCAAGTCAACCTGCGCAGCGTGTTCGAGTGCACGCAATTGCAACCCGCGGACGTTGAGGTACTGACCAACGCCCTAGACCTGCGCAACCGATACGGGTTTTTCTTCTGTGACTGTCAGATCGCCGCCGCTTCACCGCGGTCAGGTTGCGGCAGCTTGTTGATCGAGGACGTGCAGCACGGGCAGATGCTCAATGAAGTGCTGAGGGTAGTGAACCCGTTGCGTCACGAAGGGCGGTGATCCGCGGCCTCTAGCCGTTTCCTGCAGCGTCCACGCTGGCGCTGGTCAAGTCAGTGATGACTGTTTGTGCCAATCCACGCGCGTCGCGTGAGCGACGCGCGACCCCTCACCTGCCTAACTTACTGATTCAGTTCCGCAAATTTGCCGTTGTGCGCGAACTTGCGGCGTAGCAATTCGTAGCGCCGCGTGCGGTCGTTTCGAACAGATGGGTTTGTCATCGGCAGCAAGCACTTAGCGTGAAGCGCGAACCTGTGCGCTCGTTGCCGGTCGCTTTGGATTCGCGCAATGCATCATAAAACCAGCGGTCCGTCGAAGTCAGTGGCTTTGAACTTGCCGTATTCGCGCACCTCGCAGCCTCGTGTCTCGGCCATGCGGTAGAGACGCAGGCAGTCTAGTTCGAGGTTGATCTCGGTGAGTAATCTGCGCTCCAGTGTCTCCATTTCAGACAGCGTGACTTGGCATTCAAACACTGACTTTTGCACCCGCTGACCGGTGCTTTCGCATACCTTTGCGACACGGCGCAGGCGGCGTCGGCCCTCGCGGGTTTCCGTGTTCACGTCGTAGCAAACGATCACCAGCATGGCAACAACCGGCGCAACATCACTTCACCGCAAACGGCAAGTAAGTCGGTGCTTCGCCACGCACATGGCGCGCCAGCAAGCGCGCCTGCACCAGCGGCACCACGCCCAGCGGTAGGCTCTCGGCCAACAGCGGGTGGGTCAGCAACTCTTGCTTGCGTTCTTGGTAGGCGACGACCACCGCCTTGCGCGCATCGCCTTCCAGGCTCACCGCACCGCCTTCACGCAGAGCAAAGTCGGTGGCGCGCAACTGGCCCCGGTTGACCAAGGTCAGCGCCAGCCGGTCGGCCAGCGGGCGGAACTCTTCTACCAAGTCGAGCGCCAGCGCGGCGCGACCGGGGCGCACCGCATGCAAAAAACCCAGCTGCGCATCGAGCCCGGCCGCTTCGCAAGCCGAGCGGCAATCGTTCATCCACATTGCGTACAGAAACGAGAGCAACGCATTCATCCGATCGCGCGGCGGCCTGCGGCTGCGGCCGTCCATGCTGAACTCAGTGCGCAAATCGGCCCGCACGATCAGGTTGATTGCCGCGAAGTAGTTGCGCGCCGCTTCGCCCTCCACACCACGCAACACATCGAGCGAGGGGGCTGGTGGCAAAGCGCGCAGGCTGGCCGCCAGGTTTTGCGCAGCGCGCGTGAGCAGCGCTTCTTCGTCGGGCAGCTTGGCCTCGCGTGCGCCGCGCAGCAGCACCTGACGCTGGTTCTTCAGTTTGCCGGCCACAACCGCGCGGGCCACTTCGAGTGTGAATGCGGTGTTGTCGACGGCCCGGTGCTGCGCCTGCCGCAGCAACACGTTGCCCGACACCGCGCCTTCCAGTCGCGCTTTGAAGCGGCCGTTCACGTCCAGCAGCACCAACGCAATAGCCGCCTCGGCCAGCCGGTGCATCAGCGGCGCGCTCAGGTTCACATGACCGAAGCACACCACCGCCTGCAAGTGGTGCAGCGGCACGCGCAGCTTGGTTTCATCATCGACCTGCACGCGCAAGGTGTCGTTGTCGAGCCGCAAATAGCTGTCGGGCAGCGTGACGTAAAGCGTGTTGAGCAATTGCATGCGAAGCCGCCTTGGTACAAATCAAACGTCAGGGTCGAACAGCGCGAGGTGCGCATCGGGCGCGCGCAAGCGGGCCACAGTTTCGGGTTGGCAACGGTCGCGCAGCGAACAACCTTTGCAGCGGCGCACGTCGCCTGTTGGCAGCGGCAACACGCCGCTGGCGTGCATGGCGCGCACCTCTGCTGCAACGGTCACCACCTGCGCGCGCAAGGCATCGTCAATCGGCACCACCCGGCGCCGTTTGGAGGTGGCGTAGAACAGCGCCCCTTCCGGCACGGCCCGGCCCGTCATCGCTTCCAGGCACATGGCCTGCGCGGCCAGTTGCACATCGTCGCAAGCGGCGATGTCGGCCGCCTTGTTGCGCGAGCCGTGCTTGTATTCCACCGGGTAGGGCGTGCCATCGGGTTCGAACTCGACCACGTCGGCCTTGCCGATCAGGCCCAGCGCGTCGTGCCACAGCGGCAGCGCCCGCTCGACCCGCAGCCCGGCGCGCACTTCAACTCCGGGTTGGTCCACCGTGCTGTGTACTGCCTGCCCGCGCAGCGTATGCAGGTTGTCGTCGAACGCCTGCTCCAGGTGAATCAACCCGCACTGGCGCGGGCAGTAGGCCCAGTGCTGCAGGGCAGAGAGGGGGACGGGGTCGAGGTCTTCCATGCGTGGCAACCTTTGCACTCATCGAATTAAACTGTCAGCCACGTTGTCAGGAGGAAACCCCATGACCGTGCCCATCCAAGACATTGAAGCCGAGGCCTTGCAACTGCCTCCCGAAGAGCGGGGCCGACTCATCGACCGGTTGATGCAAAGCCTCGAACCCGAGCCCG
>JAYUGJ010000120.1:0-1677 GCA_043738425.1 Burkholderiales bacterium | reverse complement strand
GCCGGACATCACGCCGAGCCGGCGGAACACCGCTTGTTGTTCCGGAGAAAGTAATGTGTGGCTCCATTCCAGTGCCGCACGCAGCGTGCGGTGGCGCGGTGCCGCCACCCGCGAACCGCCGCTCAGCACAAACAGCCGTTGGCCGAGGCGGTCGCGAAGACCCTGCACGCCAAGCAACTGCACGCGGGCGGCCGCGAGCTCGATGGCCAACGCGATGCCGTCGAGCTGCGCGCAAATATCCACCACTGCGGCGACGTTGGCGTCGTTCAGCACGAAGCGCGCATCGGCCGCGTGCGCGCGACTCTCGAACAGCCGCACGGCACCCGCGAGTCTTGCCTCGGCCAGCGTGATTCCGGTCGGCAGTGCCAGCGTACCGACGCGATACACCTGCTCGTCGTTGAGTTTCAACGGCTCCTGACTGGTGGCCAGCAGGTGCAGCGTTGGTGCCGCCGCCAGCAGCGCGCTCGACAGACGCGCAACTGCTTCTACGAGGTGCTCGCAATTGTCCAGCACGATCAGCATGTGGCGATCATGCACCGCAGCGGCCAACGCGCGCACCAGGTCGCCCGCATGGTCGCCACGGAGCGTCACCTGCAAGGCGCTGGCGATGGTCGGCGCGAGCTGTGCGCCGTCGGTAAGCGGTGCCAGATCGATGAGCGCCATGCCGTGGGTGAAGTCGCCTGCCATGGCTCGTGCAATCGCTTGCGCCAGCGCGGTCTTGCCGATGCCGCCTGCGCCGGCAATGGTGACCAGCCGATGTGCATGGATGATCCCGGTGAGCGTCTTTATGTCGAGGTCACGGCCGAACAAGGTCGGCGACTCGGTGGTGCGGTCAGAGGATCGGCGCGCGAGTTGAGCCGGCGCGACAGTCGTTGGCATGGAAGCGGGTGCCGCAACAGCATCGCCAACGTCGGCGGCGGAAGTTGCAAGCGTTGCGGTGAAGCGGTAACCGCGACCGGGAATGGTGGCGATGGTCTGCGGGCCAAGCAATTTGCGCAGTGCTGAAACATGCACCTGCAGATTGTTTTCCTCGACCACCAGCCCCGGCCAGATGATTTCGAGTAGCTCGTTCTTGCTGACCACGCGGTCGCGGTGCTCAATCAACACCAGCAACAAGTCGTACGCCCGTGCGCCCAGCTTCGCGGGTTGGCCGTCGACGACGACTTGCCGCGCTTCACAGCGGACGATGCAGCGGTCGAATACGAGTTCGGCAGCGATGTTCGATTGCGGCATTGTCCCCCCTTACGCCTATACGCATCTTACAACACCGGCGCAACACCGACGCCGGCGCGGATTCAGAACAATTAAGGTCGCACCCAAAGACCTGAATGGACTTAAGGACGATAGTTCAATCCTCGCCAAGTCAACGCACTTCGGTGCGACGCTGAATCAAGCGCCGACCAAACCGGAATAGAACCATGTGCTCTCCCAAAGGCTACGTAAACGCTGAATACCTCAATGCCGCCGCCGCGCTGGTCGCGGGCGTTAAGCAGCAGAGTTTCGAACGGATGGCGGTTAGCAAAGGGGCGCGGGTGCTCGATCTGGGCTGCGGACCGGGTATCGATACCGTCGCACTCGGGCGCATCGTCGGGCCTAAAGGCGAAGTCCACGGCGTCGATTACGACGTGGCAATGGTAAGAGAGGCCGACACGCGCGCCAAGGCCGAGAGGGTCGACG
>JAYUGJ010000119.1:0-4429 GCA_043738425.1 Burkholderiales bacterium | reverse complement strand
TCGGGGTCGACTGGGGTCTCGTCATTCCCGATGCGAAGAAGACGCTGCGCAACGGCGCGATCAAGACGATCCAGACCCCTGCCTGGAAGGAACAGCAGGTCGACCTGATGAAGTACGCCGGCGAGGCCGGCATCCCGCGTGACACGCCGTGGCAGCACCTCTCCGAGGCGCAGCGCGAATGGGTCGTCAACGGCTCGCCCAACTGGAACGGCAAGTGGAACCAGCACTGGTTCGGCGTCAAGCGCTTCTTCGAGTACCTAGAGACCAAGTCCTACAAGATGCATATTCGGGTGCTGCTGTCGAAGTACCGCAGCTACACGCCGTGCGGTGCGTGCGGCGGCGCGCGGCTGAAAACCGAAGCGTTGTTGTGGCGGTTGGGCACGGCTGCCGATGCTGCCGCGGTGATGTCGCCTGCGCTGCGTTCGCTGCCGGTGGGCGCGGCGTGGTCGCGTGCGCAACTCGAGGCGCTGCCGGGTTTGTCGCTGCATGACCTGATGTCGCTGCCGATCGACCAGCTGCGCGTGTTTTTCGACCGGCTCTTCAGGTGGGAACCTGCTCACGTTGGGCAAGCGCAGGATGAGGGCGGTTGGTTGATCGACGCAGCGCGCCCTCATCCCAACCCTCTCCCTGAGGGAGAGGGAGTCAATCGCCCAGCGGGAGAACAAGTGAATCTCCCAGAGGGAGCACAAGTGAATCTCCACGAGGGAGAGGTCGTCAATCTCCCAGAGGCAGAGACAGTCAACCCGGCGCTAAAGCTGCTGCTCGATGAAATTCGCACGCGGCTTAAATACCTGTGCGAAGTCGGCCTCGGCTACCTCACGCTCGACCGCCAAAGCCGCACGCTGAGTGGCGGCGAGGTGCAGCGCATCAACCTGACCACCGCGCTCGGCACCTCGTTGGTCAACACGTTGTTCGTGCTCGATGAGCCCAGCATCGGCTTGCACCCGCGCGACATGAACCGCATCACGCTGGCCATGCACCGGCTGCGCGACGCCGGCAACACGCTGGTCGTGGTGGAACACGACCCGGCGGTGATGCTGGCCGCCGACCGGCTGATCGACATGGGCCCGGGCCCCGGTGAGCGCGGCGGGCAGATCGTGTTCGACGGCACACCCGAGGCGATACGCCATGCCGACACGCTGACCGGCGCGTACCTCGGTTCGCGCAAACACATCGGCGTGGGCATTGCCCGTTTGGTCACGCAGGCCACGCCGAAACTGATCGTCGAAGGCGCGCGGCAACACAACCTGCGCGAGGTGCACGTCGAATTTCCGTTGCAGCATCTGGTCACCATCACCGGCGTCAGCGGTTCCGGAAAATCGACGCTGATTCAAGACGTGCTGTACCCCGCGCTGGCCCGCCACTTCGGCAAAACCAGCGACACCCCCGGCGCGCACGACCGCGTGCTGGGTGCCGATTGGCTGAGCGATGTGGTGTTTGTCGACCAGTCGCCGATCGGCAAAACCGCGCGCTCGAATCCGGCCAGCTATGTGGGCGCGTTCGATGAAATTCGCAAGCTGTTTGCCGCCGCACCGCTGGCGCAACAGCGCGGCTACAGCGCCGGCATGTTCAGCTTCAACGCCGGCGATGGCCGCTGCGCCACCTGCGGCGGCTCGGGCTTCGAGCACGTCGAAATGCAGTTTTTGAGCGATGTGTACCTGCGCTGTCCTGACTGCGACGGCAGGCGTTTTCGGCGTGAATTGCTCGAAGTAAAAATCGACCGCCAACTGCCCGGCGAGGTCAGCCACGAGTTGTCGGTGGCCGATGTGCTCGACCTCACGGTGAGCGAGGCGGTGCAGCGTTTCGCGCACGACCGCGAGGTGCTGCGGGTGTTGCAACCGATCATCGATGTCGGCCTCGATTACGTGAAGCTCGGCCAGCCGGTGCCCACGCTCAGCGGCGGTGAAGCACAGCGCTTGAAGCTGGCGGCGTTCCTGGCCGAGTCGGCCAACAGCCGCACCGCGAGCAAGCAAGCGGTGGCCAAAAACGGCACGCTGTTCATGTTCGACGAGCCGACCACCGGCCTGCACTTCGACGACATCGCCAAGCTGATGCGCGCGTTTCGCAAACTGCTCGACGCGGGCCATTCGGTCATCGTGATCGAGCACAACCTCGACGTCATCAAGGCGTCTGATTGGCTGATTGATCTGGGCCCCGAAGGCGGCGAGGGCGGTGGTTCGGTGGTGTGCACCGGCACGCCCGATGCGGTGAAGCAGCACCCGACATCGCACACCGGCCACGCGCTGGCAGATTACGACCGCGCGATGGGGTTGGTGCATGAGGTGCGCGAGAAGGGCTCCTCGGATGGACTCCCTCTCTCCTCGGAAGAGGCGCGCGTCTTACCCCCTCATCCTTCGGGAAAGGCGCGTTTCTTACTCCCTCTCCCTTTGGGTGAGGGTGGGCTTTCACCGAGCATTTCATCGAACCACCGTGCCCGCTCCGGCCCCCACCCCAACCCTCTCCCAGAGGGAGAGGGAGCCCATGCAGAAGGGCACATCCAAATCATCAACGCCCGCGAGCACAACCTCAAATCGCTCAACGTCAACATTCCGCGCGGTCAGTTCACCGTGGTCACCGGCGTATCGGGATCGGGCAAAAGCACGCTGGCGTTCGACATCTTGTTCAACGAGGGCCAGCGCCGCTATTTGGAATCGTTGAACGCGTATGCGCGCAGCATCGTGCAACCGGCCGGCCGGCCAGAAGTCGACGCGGTCTACGGCATCCCGCCCACCGTGGCGATCGAGCAGCGCTTGAGCCGCGGTGGTCGCAAAAGCACGGTCGCCACCACCACCGAGGTGTGGCACTTCTTGCGGCTGCTGTACGTCAAGCTGGGCTTGCAGCGTTGCGTGAAAGACGGTGCTGAAGTGCGGCCGCAATCGGCCGACCGCATCGCCGCGCAGCTGTTGCGCGAGCCGACGCTCGGCGGCCACCGCGGCCAGCATGTCGGCCTGCTCGCGCCGCTGGTGGTCGCCCGCAAAGGCATCTACGCTGACCTGGCGAAGTGGGCCGAAGCGCGTGGCCACACGCACCTGCGGGTCGATGGTGAGTTCGTGCCGGTCAAGCCGTGGCCGAAGCTCGATCGCTTCAAAGAACACACGGTGGAGCTGCCGGTGGCCGACTTCGTGGTCAGCGCCGACCGCGAAGGCGAGCTGCGCGCCGCACTGGCCGCCGCGCTCGAACTCGGCAAAGGCGTGATGCATTTGTTGACGCCGCTCGACGGCCTGGCCGCTGCGATGGAAACCGGCGCATCCACGCTCGGCATCGGCGGTGTGAAAGTGTTTTCCACCAAGCGCGCCTGCCCCACCTGCAACACCAGTTACCCCGAGCTCGACCCGCGCATGTTCAGCTACAACAGCAAGCACGGCTGGTGCAGCAGTTGCGTGGGCACCGGCCTGGCGTTGACGCGCGAGCAGCGCACGGTCTATGACGATTCGGTACTGGCCGACGACGCGCGGGCCGACAAGCGCGGCCAGGAACAAAGCTTCCCTTCCGAGGAAAGCGAGGCCGAAGGCCTGATCGATGCGCCGTGCCCCGATTGCGCAGGCACGCGCTTGAACCCGGTGTCGCGCCAGGTCACCTTCGACGGCCATTCGATTGCCGCGATTGCGCAATGGTCGGTGGCCGAGGCGCGGGCCTGGGTTGATGCGTTGCAGCTTGCAGGGCGCGATGCAGAAATCGCGCGCGATGTGGTCAGCGAGATCCGTGGTCGGCTCGAATTTCTAGAAGAAGTCGGCCTCAGTTATTTAACGCTCGACCGCGCCGCACCCACGCTGAGCGGCGGCGAGGCGCAGCGCATTCGGCTGGCCGCGCAACTCGGCAGCAATCTGCAAGGCGTGTGCTACGTGCTCGACGAGCCGACCATCGGTCTGCATCCGCGCGACAACCAAATCTTGTTGAAAGCGTTGAAAACGCTCAGCGACAAAGGCAACACGCTGGTGGTGGTCGAGCACGACGAAGACACCATCCGGCGCGCCG
This sequence comes from Burkholderiales bacterium, assembly GCA_043738425.1. GTDB lineage: Bacteria > Pseudomonadota > Gammaproteobacteria > Burkholderiales > Burkholderiaceae_C > PBB1. Next base: position 454 of record JAYUGJ010000119.1, on the reverse strand, counting down.
ACCACATCATCGACATCGGCCCGAGCGCGGGCAAGCGCGGTGGGCGATTGGTTGCCGAGGGCTCGGTCGCCGACATCGAGGCCGCCGCCGATTCGCAGACTGGCCGCTATCTGCGCAATGCCATCAAGCATCCGCTGCAGGAGCGCCGTCCGGTGCCGGCGCCCGAAGTGGGTGCCCCCGGCTGGTTGACGGTGCGCGGTGCCAATCTGCACAACCTGCAGGAGGTGACGGCGTCGCTGCCGTTGCATCGATTGGTGGCGGTCACCGGCGTCAGCGGCTCGGGCAAGTCGACGCTGGCGCGCGACGTGCTGCTGGCCAACGTGTATGCGATCGTGGTGCAGCGCATGACCAAGGCCGGCCGCGACAACGATGCCGCAGGCAAGCGCGCCAGGTGGGCCGGCTGCAGCGCGGTCGAGGGCTACGAAACCATCGACCGCGTGCTCGAGGTCGACCA
>JAYUGJ010000118.1:0-12172 GCA_043738425.1 Burkholderiales bacterium | reverse complement strand
TGATACACCAGCCGGTAGCCCACCGTTCGCAATTTGATCTTGTAGAGATCAGGCCCGCCGCTCACGCGCGCGCTCGGCACGGCGGGTTGCTCCAGCCGCTCGGCGAGTTTTTTCTTGAACTGCTGCGCCACCGATGCATCGAGCTTGCGCCACTCGGCGAGCGCCTGCGGGTGGAAAGCCAGGGCATAGCCCATGTCGTGCGGGTCAAAGTTCGTCGAGCGTGACCTTCACTGGCGTGTGCCCGTCGCTTAAGCGCGCCAGGGCCACCGACGCCAGTTCGGCATCGTCCAGCTTCTCGACAATCGCCGCCCAGGCCGCAGGGCTGACGAGGTAGCCCGCCGGCTTGTTGCGGTTGAGGATGGCGACCGGCTCACTTTGCGCCGCCATAAGCGCCGCCGACGGATTGGCCTTCAACTCGCTGATACCCATCGTTTTGTTGGCGTAAACGTGCTCCATACAGGGCTCCTAAAAGTACGACTTACCGGTCGAATTGTAGGTTGGAAGAAGTCACCGTCACCGGGGTCTGCCTGCGCGTGCACAGCAGTTCACACCACCATGTTGGAAACGCGTCGCCGGCCTGATTCGGTCTGGGCCACCGCGGCGGCTGACTCACCGGTTTCGGACTGACGGGTTTCGTCGAACAGCGAGTCGCGAAAGCTGATGGTGCGCGGGCCGACGTCGTGCATCGCCCACAACGCCAGCGCTTTGCCCGACATCGGTTTGGCGAACAAATAGCCTTGCAGTTGGTCGCAGCCGAATTCACGCAGGATGCGGTTTTGCGCTTCGGTCTCGACGCCCTCGGCAACCACTTTGAGGTCGAGCGATTTGGCCAGGTTGATGACCGCCGAGGCGACCTTGCGGGCGTCTTCACTGGTTTCGAGGTCGAGCACGAAGCTGCGGTCGATCTTCAATTCGGTGGCGGGCAGTTTGCGCAGGTACGACAAGCTGGAGTGGCCGGTGCCGAAGTCGTCGATCGACACGCTAACGCCGGTTTGCACCAGCTGGCTCAAGATTTTCATCGTGCCTTCGGGGTCTTCCATGGCCACCGATTCGGTGATCTCGCAGGTCAGCAGCGCCGGGTTGACACCGTGCTCGCGCAGCGCCTGCGCAATGCGCTCCAGCAAGTCGGGTTGGCGCAATTGGTGTACCGACAAATTGATGGCCACCCGCATGCGCAGCCCGCCGTCGCGCCAGGTGCGAATTTGTCGGCAGGTCTCGTCGATCAACCAGTTGCCCAGCGGGCAGATCAGCCCGAAGCGTTCGGCAATCGGAATGAAGTCACTCGGGTTGATCATGCCGCGCCGCGGGTGTTGCCAGCGCATCAGCGCTTCGGCACCGGTGATCTCGCCGGTGGGCGCATGAATTTTCGGCTGGTAGTACAGCTCGATTTCGTTTTGCGCCAACGCCAGACGCAGGTCACGCAACAAATCGGTTTGCTCACGCGCCCCGCTGACCATGCGTGCTTCGAAGAAGCAATAGGTCGCGCCGCCGGTGGCCTTGACCGAGCGCGTGGCCGCATCGGCATGCGCGATCAGTGTCGACAATGCACCGTGTTGCGGGTACATCGCAATACCGACCGAACAGGTCACCGACGCGGCCTTGCCTTCGATACGGCACGGCAGGCTCAACGCACCGAGCACGCGCTTGGCGAGCTGGGCTGCATCTTCGGCGTGCGGGTCGTCGGGCATCAACAGCAAAAACTCATCGGCACCCAACCGCGCCACCATGTGCGGCGCGGCCAGGGTGCGCAAACGTGCAGCGGTTTCACGCAGCAGGCGGTCACCGGCGCGGTGGCCCAGTGACTCGTTGATAGGCTTGAAGCCGTCGAGGTTGATCAGCAGCAGCGCCAATTTACGCCCATCGGCATCTGCCCGGCGCACGGCCTGCGCCAACGTGCCCTCGAACATTTGTCGGTTCGGCAGCGACGTCAACGGGTCGCGCAATGACTGGCTTTTCAATTCGCCAGTGGCCTGCTGCAACGACGCCCGCAGTCGTGCGTCCATTTGCGACACCACCAACAACATCGACAACAAGCCGAGCGAGCCGACACTGGCCAACACGCGCAGCGTGTCGGCTGACAACTGCGCTGCGTACGCCGATGACATTTGCAGCGCCAGCCCCGCCGAATCCATCACGATGAATTGGCTTGCGACCATGGCCGACGCCAGCAGCCCGGCCGCCGCCACGTGGTACGCCGACCGCGCTTTTTTCACGCGGGCGCGCAGGTGCACGAACATCCACAGTGCGCCGGTGCAGCCCGTCATGGCCACCACCATCGCCGTGCCGACGCCTGCAAACCGCCAGCTGAGCCCGGGCAGCAAACCCAGCGATTCCATCGCCAACACGTGCGCGGCCACGACGCCGGTGCCGAGCAACAGCCCACCGGCCACGGTGTGTCGCAGCGTGGCACCGCGGTGCGCTGCCAACACCAGGCCGGCGACCACCGCCGCAATGCAACCCAGCCACGCGGCCAGCGACCGGACCGCGTCGTAGCCGACGGCAAACGGCAACGCCAGTGCGCCGATGCCGAGCACCTGAATCGCCCACAGCCCGGTGCCTAACGCGATGCACGCACCGAGCAACCAACCCCATTTTTCGCGGCTCGGCACTTTGGCAAAGCGCATCGCCAAATCAAGTGCGGCGAAGGCTGCCAAAAAGGCCAGCAATGCATTCAGTACAAAACCCCACGGGGTGGCAACGACCACCGCCGTATTCACCGCGGCACCCCGCCGCGCGCGCGCAACCGCGGGGCAATACGGATGCGACACGCCAGCGGGAACACTCGTAGTTCGGTCATGGTCAACCTATCGGCAGCGCATCGGCCGACTTGAGGCCGCAGGGCGCGCACGGCACCGGCGGCGCTGCGACATGGAACGGGTACCGGCTCAGCGCGCCCAGGGCTGGGCCGGTTCAATCAGCGCAAGGTACTGCCGCTCGTGCGGCCCTTAATGCAGCACGACGGGCTGCTGCATCAGCGCGGCGTAGCGCTCGATGTAGGCGTCCATATCGTCTTCGGACGGCCCGGTTTCTATCAGCGCTTCGACACCTTCTTTGAAGCTTTGCGCCATTGCGCCTTCAATGAAAATTTCCTTGCGCAAGAACTTGTCGACGATTTCATAGCCGCCGCGCGTCAGCGCCTCGGGCGCGTCGGTTGAGGCCGGTGCAGCCGTGCCGGTGACGTTATCGGCACTGGCACTGGCACTGGCAATGGCGGGCACGTCGAACTGCACCACCACAAAACTGTCTGAGTTGTAGAGCATGTGCATCGGGACCTCCTGGGGTGACAGCACGCGTCGAAGCTTCATCGCATAAGCGGAAAGTGCTCCCACTCGCTTGAACTCCGTGGGAGTTATGTGCGTGTGGCCGCTCGCATTTCAAGTCGCACTGCGCAAATCGCCGCGGCCGCCCCGCGGCGACGGCAGCACTATCGACATGCGCCTGGCCGGCCACGCCATGCCCATCAACGCGTGGCCGGCGCGGCGCGCAACACCAATTCGAACGCCTCGTCGTCGCCGTGCGTCAGCCGTGCCCGCACCGGCAGGTAGTGGCGCGTGGGGTCGAGCCACACCTCGGCCAACGTGTCTTTCGGGTCGTCGCGTTCGCGCATGAATTTGACGGTGCGGATCGGGCCGGCCGCGGTGTCTATGGTTTCCACCGCGGCGTAACGCACTGTCCACAGCGCGACATCGGCGCGCACGCCGGCCACGTACAACAACACCTCGCCACCCGGCGCAGCGCGTTTCGGTTCGGCCGCTAGCACCGCGGGCAGCTGGATCATCCAGCTCAACCGGTCTTGCGAGCCGGCCGCCAACGCGAATTCGTCGCGCGGCCCTGAAAACGTGATCTTGCCGACATCACGCTGAAAGTTGGCGGCCTTGGCTGCTTTGCGCGCGCGCTGGTCGGTGAAGCGCACAGGTGCCAAACCGGCCGCGTCGAAGCCGCCCTGGCTGACCTGCGTCAGCAAGGTGAATCCAGCCACCCGAGCTTGCAGCCGCGCTTCGTAGCGCGTGCCTTCCGGACGCCACGTCAACTCGCCGGTGCCGGACAACATGCCGCGCCGGATGTCGTAGTCCAGCGTGGTGGCCGGCGGAATGCGCGTGCGGTAGACCGGCACCGGGCGGGCGGGCTGACGCAACGGCATCGGTTCGATGCCGGCGGTGGCGGTAGCCGTATTCGCGGTGGTAACGGCGACGGCGGTCGCGGTGAGCGCAGTGGCGCCGGTGGTTGCGGCCACCGGTGCCGTTGGCGTGGCGCGGTCCGGCTGACGCGGTGGCCGCATCAATGGCTGCGGCGGCACCACCGCGTCCGGGTTGCCATCCAGCGCCGAGGCAGGCGGCGCATCCGGCGCAGCCTGCGCGGCCGAGGTCGCCGTATCGGCGCGGAGCGCGGGGTCTGGCAAGGCAGGCGATGGCTCGACGGCAGTGAGCACGCTGACCGGGACCGCGTGGGGCGGCAGCGCAGGCACGGGCACGGGCACGGGCACAAGCACAGGCACAGGCACAGGCACAGGCACAGGCACAGGCACAAGCGTGGATGATTGCGCGGGCAGTGCGAGTGAAGGCGATGCAACCGCGGCCACGACTGGCACGGCAGGTTTCGCCACGCGCGGTGTAGCGGGTGGCGCAGCCTGCGCGGACCACGCAGCTGCCGACTGCGCAGTCAACGGCGTGGCGGGCGACGCGGTCGGCCGCTGCGCCGTTGAGCCCGATTGAAGTGGTTGCGCCGCTGGGGTAGCCGTCACCACTGCCGTAACCGGCAACGCCGGGACAACCGACAACGCTGGCGCAACCGACAACGCTGGCGCGGCAGACGCCGGCACCGACGCGTCGGCAGACAGCGCAGCAAAACGCACCGCCGCGGGCAGCTCGCGCACCTGCACTGCCGGCGCAATCAATCCGGGCGTGCTGTGCGCCACATCTGCTGCATTCACCGCTTCCAACGGCATGCCGTCGAGCAGGCAACCGTGCAGCGCCAGCGCCGCGCCGGTCAACGCGACCAGGGTCAACGCGGGTGGGCGGCCGCGCGGCAAAGTGGATCGGTTTTCAGGGCGCATGGACGAACGCTTTCGCAAAACAAACACTGTCGACAAAAATCAGCACCGCGACGAGGTTGACGGTGCACGTATGTTCGCGACGCGGCGCACCTTGTTTTCAGGCCGGGCGGCACGGCGCAAACCACATGCCGCGTGATCGAATGTGTCGCACCTTGAGTTACCCGAACGCAGCGCGGGCCGACCACGAGGGCTCGATTCGCGTCGCGCTGAGCCCAAGAAGCAACCCGCATCGCGGCGTGGCCGCACAACCCGCATCGAGAATAAAGGCAACCTTGAACGCCCTGACTTGCACTGAATCGCCAATGACTCCCTGTGTGATGCGACCGGCGACCGCCACTCGCTACCACGACCGAGGTCAACGCGGTGGCGGTGATCGCCGCTATTGACCCGATTCAATGAGCGACGAATTACCGCACACCGCCAAGGTGGTGACTGTTTGGCTGCTGGTCGGCGTAGTGATTTTTTTGGCGCTGCAGTGGTGGCAGCACCAGCAACAACAAACCCGCTTCAGCAGCCGCGGCGGCGTCATCGACATACGCCGCGCTCCCGACGGCCACTACCACTGGCCGGGCTACATCAATGGCCGCGAGGTTGATTTTTTGGTCGACACCGGGGCCACCTCGACCGCCATTTCTACCGACTTGGCACGCGAACTGGGGCTCGAGTCGATCGGCCGCGTGCAATCAGAAACCGCGGGCGGCGTCGTCTCCGGCACCGTGATGCGCGCCGATGTGACGCTGCGCGGCGGCATAGTGGCCGAGCGGTTGCGTTTGACCGCCCTGCCACGCATGGGCGACCACCCGTTGCTCGGCATGGACGTGCTGGGTCGGCTGCGTTGGACGCAGGCCGATGGTGTGCTGCGCATCGACACGCAAGCGCGCTGACGTCACCCGGCATGCGTGCCGAGTCCGACCTGCCGAGGCACGCGCAGCGACTTCATCCGCACACCGCGCTGCGCGATGAAGCGCAGCGCACAATGACTTCGCTGCGTGTTTTGGAGCTGTCATGACCACCCCGTTTGCCTCTTTCGCCCCCGGCTTCGAGTTTTTGCAAAGCCTCGTTAAAAATTCTGGCGGCGCGCTGCCTGGAATCGGCCAGTGGGTCGCACCGACACTCGACCCCGAGGAGCTCGATAAACGCATTCGAGACCTGCGCACGGTGCAGTTTTGGTTGGAGCAGAACGCGCGCATGCTGGGTGCCACCATCCAGGCACTGGAAGTGCAAAAAATGACGCTGTCGACGCTGCAAACCATGAACGTGCAAATGGGCGATTTGCAAGCGGCGTTGACCGGCAAGCCCACAGCAGACGCCGCCGTCGAGGCGAGTGCGGTGGCGGCGCAAACCGAAACCGCCGCGGCACCACCTGCGGCACCAGCCGTCGACCCGATGCAATGGTGGAGCGCGTTGACGCAACAGTTCGGCGAGCTGGCGAGCAATGCGCTGAAAGACGGCGCGTCAGGCTTGCCTTCGGCACACACCGCGACGCCATCAACGGCGGGGCAACCGATGACACGCCGCACGAAAGTCGCATCGGCCGCATCGGCCGCGCCGACATCTGCCACAACGACATCTGCCCCGCCAACCAGCGCGCGCCCAGCCGCTGCGTCCTCCCGCCCCGCGCGCAACCGCGCCACCAGCCGATCACGCCCATGAAATTGTTTTTACACGCCCACGCGACGCACCCCGATTGGCGCGCTGCACTGGCGCTAGCGCAAGTGCAACTCGAAGCGCAGCACCGCCGCCCCGACCACATCGAAGTGCCCACGCTCGGCTGGCTGTACCTGACCGACCATTACGCGGCGCAGGCCGAGGCGCTGCTGGGCGCGCTGAAAGAGGCATGGCCTGGCGTGGTGTGGGTCGGCTCGGTCGGTGTCGGCATCGCTGCCAACGGGGTCGAGTACTTCAACGAACCCGCGTTGTCGGTGATGTTGAGCGACATACCGGCGGCGCACTTTCGGGTGTTTTCGGGCGTGCAGCCGCTGTCGGCGCAGCCAGGTTTCGTGCCCGACTGCGCGCTGGTGCACGCCGACCCGGCGGCGCAAGACGCCACCGAACTGATCGCCGAGTTGGCCGACCACATGGCCTCGGGTTGCCTGTTCGGCGGGCTGGCGTCGTCGCGCAAACGCACGCTGCACATCGCCAAAGACGTGTTCACCGGCGGGCTCTCGGGCGTGGCGTTCGATGCGCAGGTGCCGCTGATTTCTCGCGTCACGCAAGGCTGCCAGCCGATCGGTATGGTGCGCCGCATCACCGAAAGCGACCGCAATCTGGTGATCTCGCTCGACGGTGAGCCGGCGCTCGATTGCCTGATGCGCGACCTGAAAGCCGAGGTCATGGAGCCACGTGCGGCGATGCCGCTGCTGCGCGGCACGTTGGTCGGCTTGAGTGATTCGGGCGACGCGCAATTGCGCGGCAGCAGTTTCGGCGTCGAAACCCGGGTGCGCCACCTGATCGGCATCGAGCCCGCCAAGCACGGCATTGCGATAGCCGACACGGTGGAGACCGGCATGCAGCTCGCGTTTTGCCAACGCAACACCGAAGCCGCGCGCCGCGACCTGGTGCGCCTGTGCGCCGAAATCCGCGAAGAGCTCGAACCCGACACGCTGCCGCTGGAAACCGCGATGGCCTTGCACGGCGGCGAAGCCGACAGCGCGCCGCACCCCGCGCGGCAAATTGCCGGTGCGGTGTACATCAGCTGCGCCGGTCGCGGCGGCCCGCATTTCGGCGCGCCGTCAGCCGAGTTGGCGCTGATCCGCCATGCGCTGGGCGACGTGCCGCTGGTCGGCTTTTTTGCCAATGGCGAAATTGCGCACCGGCATTTGTACGGTTATGCCGGCGTGTTGACGGTGTTCACCGCCGGCCCGGCATTTTTCTGACCCTGCGGATCCACACGCCATGAACGCAAGCACCGACCTGACACACCTGACACACCTGACGGTTGCTGCCACACGCAGCGAGCGCGCTCGGCGGCAAGCCGAGGTCGTCGGCGCGCTGTCCACCCAGCTGCCCGCACACGCGCTGCTGTGGACCGCCGAAGACACCGTGCCGTATGAATGCGACGGCCTCACCGCTTACCGCGAGCCACCGCTGGTGGTGGCGCTGCCCGAGTCCGAAGCGCAGCTCTCTGCGGTGTTAAAGACCTGTCACCGACTGGGCGTGCCGGTGGTGGCGCGTGGCGCGGGCACTGGGCTCAGTGGTGGTGCCACGCCGCACGCCATGGGTGTCACGTTGAGCCTGGCCAAGTTCAACCGCATCATCAAGATCGATCCGGTCAGCCGAACGGCGGTGGTGCAAAGCGGCGTGCGCAACGCCGCCATCAGTGAAGCCGCTGCGCGCCACGGCCTGTATTACGCACCCGACCCGAGCAGCAAGATCGCCTGCACCATCGGCGGCAACGTCGCTGAAAACTCCGGCGGCATGCACTGTCTGAAATACGGTCTGACGTTGCACAACGTGCTGCGCGTGCGTGGCTACACGGTCGAAGGCGAAGCGGTCGAGTTCGGCTCTGAGGCGCTCGACGCAGCCGGGCTCGATTTGCTGGCCATCGTCATCGGCTCCGAAGGCATGCTGGCGATCACCGTCGAAGTCACGGTGAAGCTGGTGCCCAAGCCGCAATTGGCGCGCGCCATATTGGCCAGCTTCGACGACGTGCGCAAGGCCGGCCATGCAGTGGCGGCACTGATCGGCGCGGGCATCATTCCGGCCGGACTCGAAATGATGGACAAGCCGATGACCGCGTGCGTCGAAGCCTACGTGCACGCCGGCTACGACCTCGACGCCGCGGCCTTGCTGATCTGCGAAAGCGACGGCACGCCGGAAGAAGTCGAAGAAGAAATCGGCCGCATGGTGGCGGTGCTCGAGGCGGCCGGTGCCACCCGTTTCGACATCAGCCGCGACGAAGCCGAGCGGCTGAAATTCTGGAGCGGGCGCATGAATGCGTTTCCGGCCAGCGGGCGCATCAGCCCCGACTACATGTGCATGGACTCGACCATTCCGCGCAACAAGCTGGCCGAAATTTTGGTGCGCATCGCCGAGATGGAAACCACCTACGGCCTGCGCTGCTGCAACGTGTTCCACGCCGGTGACGGCAACTTGCACCCGCTGATCATGTTCGATGCGAACGATGCCGACCAACTGCGACGCTGCGAGTTGTTCGGTGCCGATATTCTGGAAACCAGCGTGCGCCTGGGCGGCACCGTGACCGGTGAGCACGGTGTCGGCATCGAAAAACTCAGCTCGATGTGCGTGCAGTTTTCGCCCGCTGAACGCGAACAGATGCTGGCGGTGAAACGCGCCTTCGACCCGCAGGAATTGCTCAACCCCGGCAAGGTGATCCCGACGCTGCACCGCTGCGCCGAGTACGGAAAAATGCATGTGCGCAAAGGCCTGTTGCCGTTTCCTGAGTTGCCGCGGTTTTGAACTTCATGGCGCAAGACACGGCCGACGCCCACCCGCAGCTGGCCCGCTTGATCGACCAGGTAAAAACCGCGCAACTCGCGAGCACCGCGCTGCGCATACGCGGCAGCGGCAGCAAAGACTTCTACGGCGAGGCAGCACACGGCGAGCTGCTCGATGCACGCGCACTGTCGGGTATTTCGAGCTACGAGCCGACCGAGCTGGTGGTCACCGCGCGCTGCGGCACGCCGCTGGCCGAGCTCGAAGCGGCGCTGGCCGAGCAAGGCCAATGTCTGCCGTTCGAGCCACCGCATTTTGTTGCCGATCACGCCGACGCCGATTCAACACCTGACCCCGCCGAGGTGCGCACTGGCGCGGGCAAAAGCGGCGGCACGGTCGGCGGCATGGTCGCCGCGGGCTTGTCCGGCCCGTCGCGCGCGGCGGTCGGCGCGGTGCGCGACTACGTGCTCGGTGCCACGCTGCTCAATGGCCAGGGCGAGGTGCTCAGTTTCGGTGGCCAGGTGATTAAAAACGTTGCGGGCTACGACGTGTCGCGGCTGCTGGTGGGCTCGCTCGGCACGCTGGGCGTGCTGGCCGAGGTGTCGATCAAGGTGCTGCCGGTGGCACCGGCCAGCGTCACGCTGCGCTTCGATATGGAGGCCGCCGCCGCGTTGGCCCAATTGCACCAGTGGGGTGGTCAGCCGCTGCCGCTGAACGCCAGCGCGTTGTGGAACGGCCTGCTGGTGGTGCGACTGCGCGGTGCAGTAGCCGCAGTGCACGCGGCCGCCAGTGCATTCAAGAACAGCGGCGCGGAAATGATCGACGCCGATATCGCCGAGCCGTTTTGGACCGGCTTGCGCAACCACACCGACGAGTTCTTCGTCGCCGCCGATGCGGCTGTGCGCGACGGCGGTGCGTTGTGGCGGCTGTCGGTGCCGCAAACCGCGCCGATGCTGGCGCTGCCGGGCACGCCGCTGATCGAATGGGCCGGTGCGCAGCGCTGGTGCGTGACGCCATCGGCTGATGTGCAAACCGCCACCACACTGCGCGGCATCGCGGCACGGGTCGGCGGCCACGCCACGCTGTTTCGCAGCCGCGATAAGTCGGCGGGCGTGTTCACGCCGCTCGGCGCACCGCTGGCACGCATTCACCGCGAACTGAAAAAGTCGTTCGATGCGCACGGCGTGTTCAATCCGGGCAGGCAGTACCCGGGGCTGTGATGTCGGCCCAGGTTGCAGGCCCATTCGAAATCGCCCATCGCATGGCGTGCGTATGCCGATCGGCTGGCAGGCGGGCATCGCCGGGCCGCGTGTTGATCTGCACCGGCACCGGATGACCACCAGCCTCAGCCCGCTGACCGGCCTGGCCTGGCTGCTCGCTTGCCAATCAGCCGGTGAGCTGCTGGCGCGCGCGGTACCGATCGGGCTGCCAGGGCCGGTGATCGGCATGCTGATATTGATGGTGGCGCTGGCCTGGCCGCCGCTGCGCGAGCCGGTCGGCGCGGCGGCTGATGTGCTGCTCGCGCACCTGTCGCTGCTGTTTGTGCCGGTCGGCGTGGGCGTGATGACGCACCTCGGGTTGGTCTCGCAGCACGGCGCGCGGCTTTCGGTCGTGCTGGTGCTGTCGACCTGGATCGGCATGGCGGTGACGGCGCTGGTGCTGCGCGCGCTGTTGCCGAAATCGATCTCCGCATCGTCCTGACGCCCGGCCAGGTTTTTCCCAGCGCCATGCCCAACTTCGTCGAACTCTGGGTTTACCTGTCGGCCACGCCGCTGTTCGGGTTGACCGCCACCGTGGTGGCTTATGTGCTGGCCTACGGTATTTACGTGCGCACACACCACGCGCCGTGGGCTAATCCGGTGTTGTGGACGGTGGTGTGTCTGGCGGCGTTGTTGACGCTCAGCGGCACGCCGTATCCGACCTACTTTTCGGGCGCGCAATTCATTCACTTTTTGCTCGGGCCTGCGGTGGTCGCGTTGGCCTGGCCGCTGTGGCAACGCCGCGCCGAGTTGCGTGCGCGCGCCGTAGCGCTCAGTGCCGCCGCGTTGGCCGGCGGGCTGGCGGCTGCGGGCAGCGCGGTGGCGGTTGGCTGGTGGCTCGATCTGCCGGTCGAGTTGCTGCGCTCGCTCGCGCCCAAATCGGTCACCGCACCCGTGGCCATGGGCATCGCCGAGCAGCTGGGTGGCATACCCGCGCTGGCCGCCGTGTTCGCGGTGCTGACCGGCTTGATCGGCGCGCTGAGCGGCACTTATTTGTTCGATGCGCTCGGCATCCGATCGCCCGCGGTGCGCGGCTTTGCGGTCGGCACCGCAGCGCATGGCATCGGTGCTGCGCACGCGCTGCAAGAACACCCCGATGCCGGGGCCTACGCGGGTTTGGCGCTCGGCCTGCAGGTGCTGGTGGCATCGCTGTGGCTGCCCTGGCTTATCCCGCTGCTTTTGCGGCATTTGGCTGTTTAAGCCAACGCCCTGACACACTCTGAGCACCATGCAAACCAACCTCGCCCCGGAATTCAAAAGCACGCGCGACGGCGAAGTCGCCGAAGCCATATTGCGCAAGTGCGTGCACTGCGGTTTTTGCAACGCCACCTGCCCGACTTACCAGCTGCTGGGCGACGAACTCGACGGCCCGCGCGGCCGCATCTACCTGATCAAGCAGGTGCTGGAAGGTGAAATGCCGACGCGCAAGACGCAAATGCACCTCGACCGGTGCCTGACCTGCCGC
>JAYUGJ010000117.1:0-1857 GCA_043738425.1 Burkholderiales bacterium | reverse complement strand
CAGCGAATTCGAGTACAAATCAGCGCCGCGTTTCTGCCCGAGCCCATTGTGATCAGTGCCGCTACCGATTTTCGGGCCGAAGACGCCAATCAGTGGGTGCGGGTCGAGCGCTATGTGCGCGGCGAGGTCGAAGATATGGGAGGTCATGGAAAGCCCAACGCTCATATTCGCTTGCCTGACGGCAAGTTGTTGCGGGTGGATGCCGCGCGGGAAGTTTTGCGTGACGAGAAAATCAACCGCCTTTACAAGCCTGCGATGGTGCGCATCACGGCCGAATACAACGTGGTCACACGCGAACATCGCAATGCGCGTCTGATTGCGTTTGTTGAGCATGAAAATCGTCTCGATGAAAAAGACCTTGAGCGGCTGACTCAGCGCGGGCTCAAGGCGTGGCGCGATGTGCCTGATGCTGGCGCCTGGATAGATGCCCTGCGGGGGACTGAGGATTGATTGCGATTCTGCTCGATACCAGCTTTTTGATTTCGCTGGCCGATCCGAGCCGCAAACACCACCAGGCAGCGGTGGCGTACTTTCGAGAAGCGATCCGCCGTTAAGTGCCTCTTTACCTGTCGGCGGTTGTCGCCGCTGAATTCCATGTCAAGCAGGCTGTCACAGACTTGCCAATGCGCAATCTTGAAGTGCTGCCGTTCAACTATGACCACGCCATGATGGCGGGGTTGTTGATGCGAGCGCTGAAGCGTGATCTCAATGACGACCGCAATGCCGTCAAGGACGACATCAAGCTGATCGCACAGGCCATTTGCGAGTCACTGACCCATGTCCTGACCGAGGATGCTCAAACACTGGTGCGGTATGTTCATCGCCTCAATGAAGCAGGGAAATGCACCCTTAAAACCATCCTGCTGGCCGAAGGCTTCGATGCTGCGTGGCTCAACAACGGGCAACGGGGTTTGCCAGGCACTTGAACCAATGGGTCACTGTCACCGCTCAACCCGTCGCCAGCAAAACCCTCAAAAACCGCCCCGTGTGGCTGCCCGCACAAGCCGCAATCACCTCCGGCGGCCCGACCGCCAGCACCCGGCCACCACCGGCGCCGCCCTCGGGCCCCATGTCGATCAGCCAGTCGGCGGTTTTGATCACGTCCAGGTTGTGCTCGATCACGACGAGGGTGTTGCCGGCATCGCGCAACTGGTGCAGCACGCGCAGCAGCAACTCGATGTCGGCAAAGTGCAGGCCGGTGGTGGGCTCGTCCAGGATGTAGAGCGTGCGGCCGGTGTCGCGCTTGCTCAGCTCCAGCGCCAGCTTCACCCGCTGCGCCTCACCGCCGCTCAGCGTGGTGGCGCTCTGGCCCAGCGTGATGTAGCCCAGGCCGACGTCCAGCAGGGTTTGCAGCTTGCGCGCCAGGGCCGGCACGGCGCTGAAAAAGCCGCGCGCTACTTCTACCGTCATGGCCAGCACCTCGTGGATGTTGCGGCCTTTGTAGGCCACCTCCAGCGTCTCGCGGTTGTAGCGCTTGCCGGTGCAGGTGTCGCAGGGCACGTAGACATCGGGCAAGAAGTGCATCTCTACTTTGAGCACACCGTCGCCCTGGCAGGCCTCGCAGCGCCCACCGCCGCTGGCCGCGCCAACATTGAAGCTGAAGCGGCCTGAGCCGTAGCCGCGCTCACGCGCCATCGGCACCTCGGCAAACAGCTCGCGGATGGGGGTGAACAGCCCCGTGTAGGTGGCCGGGTTGCTGCGCGGCGTGCGGCCGATGGGTGACTGGTCGACGTTGATGACCTTGTCGAAAGAGTCCAGCCCCTCGATCGAATCGAACGGCTCGGGCTCGGTGTGGCTGTTGTAGAGCTTGCGCGCCACGGCGGCGTACAAGGTGTCGTTGACCAGGGTCGACTTGCC
>JAYUGJ010000116.1:0-21124 GCA_043738425.1 Burkholderiales bacterium | reverse complement strand
TCCCACTCCTTCCCATCCCGAACAGGACAGTGAAACGCCTCAGCGCCGATGATAGTGCGGGTTCCCGTGTGAAAGTAGGACATCGTCAGGCTACTATTGAAAAACGCCCCCCGTCAACCGACAGGGGGCGTTCTGCTTGGGGCCTCCAACCTTCATGCGCCTACCCATCGGCCCAGTACCTCGCGCAAGATCGTGCGTACAGCACTTTGGCCACCAGAAGATGGAATCCAAGTCAGCGCAGGAAGCTCAGTGTCCTGGGCCAAACCCATGGGCGCGGGTTCGATCTTGATTTCTCCCGCAGCCGCCATTTCAAACCACGCTACCGCGCGTGGCATGTGCCAGCCGTGGGTCACCAGCACGATGTGCCTGATACCAGCCGGTCTGAGCAGGGCGACGGTCCGAATCGCATTTTCACGTGTGTCGCGTGAATTTTCTTCGAGCCACCGCAAGGGTTGGCCGAACTCGGTGGCGGCGATTTGTGCTGCGATGCGTGCCTCGGGCTTCGCATCCCTTTGGCCCCAGCCCACCCCGCCGCTGAATGCCAAAGGCATTCCGGTCTGGCGGCTCAGCCAGATACCGTAGCGAAGTCGCTCCAGCGATGCGTGATGCAAGCTGCTGACGTCGTACTCCGGTGCGAAGGGTTCCAAGCCGCCGCCCAGCACCACGATGGCGACCGTGCCTCCAGGCAAGGCCTTCAATTCTTTGATACGGTCAGCGCTCACGGCGCCGGGTGGGTGCAGCACAAATTGGGTGAGTAATCTCGCGCTGCCCGTGCACGCGGTGAGCCACAGCAAAGCCAGGCTGGTCAGTATCACCAACCAGCCCAGGCCCCTTCGCGGCAGCATCAGGCGCGCACCGAAGAGCAGAAGTGGCAACAGCGGCACGGGCGGCAGCACCAGCGCTGTGAGCACCGGCTTCCAAGACTCGACGCCAAGCAGGACAAAGAGATTGTTCAAGAGCGGCCCTTGTTCGACGATGATTGATGCGCAGCGTTTGCGACGGCTCCCGCTGATCGGCCGGAATTGTGGGGCATCGCCAGTTGAGGTTGGTCCCGATCGATGGGCCATTCGACGCCGGAGGCCGGCCCGCACGTCGTACATGGGCGACCGCCGCAGTGTGTGATGGACAGGAGGTTCACGATGGTCTGGTTGAGGCGATTTGTGATCGGCGCGGCGGCGGTTCTGCTGTTTGGCGTGATCGCCTGGCTGGGATTGCCGCAGTTGATCAAGTGGCAAGTGCCGCTGCGGGCCAGCGCGGCACTGGGCCGTGCAGTGACGATCGGCAACGTGAGCTTCAAGCCATGGAGCCTGGGATTGTTGGTGGAGGATCTCGCGGTTGCCGGCTTGCCTGCCGCCGGCAAGGAGCCATTGCTGCGCGTGCAACGTATCCGTGCCGACCTGTCCATCGCGACGCTCTTCAAGCGCGCCCTGGTGGTGCAGGCGCTCGAAATCGACGCGCCTTCGGTGCGCATCGCCCGCACCGGCGTTGGCCACTACGACATCGACGATCTGATCGCCCGGCTGGCGCCGCGTGCCGACGCGCCTGCTTCCGATCCGGCGCGGTTTGCGCTTTACAACCTGCAAGTGCGCGACGCGCGGATTCGCTTCGACGACCAGCCGGTGCGGCGGGTCCACGCGGTCGAGGCGCTGCAGCTCGCCCTGCCGTTCCTGTCGACCTTGCCAGCCGAGGTGGAGGTCAAGGTCGAGCCGCGCCTGGCGTTCAAACTCAATGGCACACCTTTCGACAGCGGCGCGCAAGCCACCCCGTTCGCGCAGACGAATAGCGGCACGCTGAAGCTCACGATGGCCAACCTGGACCTCATGCCCTACCTTGGCTACCTGCCGGCAGCTATGCCGGTGCGGGTCGCCCGGGGCAGCGTGTCGTCCGAGCTGGCGCTGCAATTCAGCATCCCCGAGGCGGGCTTGCCAACCCTGGCGGTGACAGGGAAGGTCGAAGCGAAAGACCTTGTGCTGACAGACGCTGCGAACCGGCCGCTGCTGGCATGGCAACGCATGCAGCTCGCGCTGCAAGATGTCCAGCCACTGGCGCGCAAGCTCGGCTTCAAGACTCTGCGCGTCGACGCCCTGCAACTGCACGCCGCTCGCGACGCTGCCGGCCACGTGAATCTCCTGCAGATCGCTGGCTCGAACGACGCCGTGAAGGGCGCAGCTGAGGTGACCGGGCAGAAGGCGAAGGCCGAACTGCGCAGCGAAGCTGCGGGCGCATCGCTGCCGCCGAATCAGACCGCCAAAGCCGCGCCTGTCTCGCCATGGCAAGTCAGTCTGGAGGCCCTTGAACTGGCCGATGCCCGCGTGCTGTGGAACGATGCCGCGGTCACCCCCGCCGCGGCCTTGCAAGCCGATGGCATCGCGTTGCGCGCCCGGCTAATCCACTGGCCGATCACGAACCCGATGGCCGTGACCCTGAGCGGGGCGCTGCGCGCACAAGGGCCGGACGGCGCCGCGCCGCTGGCTGAATTTGCCGTCGACGGCCTGTTAACCGACCGCGACGCGAAGCTCGACGTCACGCTCACTGGCGTGTCACTGGCGCCGTTCGCGCCCTACCTCGCGCAGGCGCTTGCAGCTCAGGTCGAAGGCCGGCTCAGTGTGAAAGCGAAGCTCGATTGGTCGGGCGCGGCCGACGCGCCTCGGTTGCGGCTTGCCGTCGACCAGGCGACGCTTGATGCCTTCAAGTTGCACGAAGGGCGCGGTCGCAATGGGCAGGAAGCGTTCTCATTGAAGCAATTGGCACTGGGCGATGTTCAAGTCGATGTGCTGGCGCGCGACGTCGTGCTCGGCAATGTCAGGATCGTGCAGCCTGCTGTGTCGGTGACGCGCGCGGCGGACGGACGCCTCAACTTACAGCAGTGGGTGAGCGCTGCATCTCCAAGCGCGGTGGCGACAGTTGCGCCTGCCGCTGATCCCTCAGCTTCCACCCGCCCAAGCTCTGCAGCGCGAGCGTGTCGAACCGTCGTCCTCAAGCCCTTGCCCGCACTGGCTGCCGCACCCGAGCCTGACTGGCGCTTGCAAGTGAAAAACGCCTTGCTCGAGGGAGGCGTCGTGAAGTTTGTCGATGCCATGGCTCCACCCGCGCAGCAGGCGCCCACTGAGCCCTTGCGTTTCGAACTCGCCAAATTGCGCGTCGGCGTGCAGGGCTTGGCGTGGCACGGTGATCGTCCCATGGCACCCGCCGAAGTGCAGCTCAGTGGCCGCATCGGTGCGCCGAAGCGCGACAAATCTGCCCATTCCGGGGGGCTCGACTACAAAGGCCGCATCGGCTTGTTGCCGCTGCTCGTGAACGGGAAGTTGCGCATCGAGCGTTTCCCTGTGCACCTGTTCGCGCCCTATTTCGCCGATCAGGTGAAGCTCACGCTGTTGCGTGCCGAGGCCGGTTACAGCGGCAACTTCGCGATGCGGCAAATGCCCGCAGGCCTGGACGTGAATGCTGCTGGCGACGTTCTGCTCACCGACGTCCATATCGCCACCTTGCCGGATTCGGCCGCGCCCGCCAGCGTGGGCAACACCGACGAATTGCTGAGTTGGCAGGCGCTGTCGCTGAAGGCGACGCGGGTCACGCTGAAGCCGGGAGCGCGCCCGCAGGTCGAGGTCGGCGGGATCACGCTCAGTGATTTTTACTCGCGCCTCGTGGTCACCGAGCAAGGGCGCTTCAATCTGCAGGATGTGGCCGCTGCACCGGACGGCGCGGCCAGCGCGACCGTGCCCAGCGCTGCACCGGCAGCAGCGAACGATGCTGCAAGCGCGCCAACCAGCGCGCCGACCCGTGCCACAGCTTCGGCCGGCCTGCCGCTCGATCTCAAGCTCGGCGTCACGAAACTCAGCAACGGCCGCATCGATTTCACCGACCGCTTCGTGCGCCCCGGCTACAGCGCCGCGCTGACCGAACTCAACGGGCAGCTCGGCGCGTTCAGCTCGGGCAGCCGCGAAATGGCCACGCTTGAGCTGCGCGGCCGCGCCGCCGGCACGGCACTGCTCGAAATCAGCGGCCAACTGAACCCGACCGTGAAGCCGCTCGCACTCGACATTCGCGCCAAGGCGACCGACCTCGAACTCGCGCCCTTGTCACCGTATGCCGGCAAGTACGCGGGCTACGCGATCGAGCGCGGCAAGCTCAGCATGGATGTGTCGTACGCCATCAGCGCCGACGGCAAGCTCGACGCGAAAAACCAAATCGTCTTGAACCAGCTGACATTCGGTGATCGGGTGGAAAGCCCCACCGCGACCAGGCTGCCGGTGCTGCTGGCGGTGTCGCTGCTGAAAGACCGCAACGGCGTGATCGACATCAATTTACCGATCAGCGGCTCACTCAACGACCCGCAGTTCAGCGTCGGCGGCATTATTTTCAAAGTCATCATCAACCTGATCACCAAGGCGCTGACCGCACCGTTTTCACTGATGTTCGGCGGCGGTGGTGGTGCCGACATGAGCCAGGTCGCGTTCAACCTCGGTACGCCCGCGTTGACCGAATCAGGCGCTGCCGCGGTCGACAAAGTGGCCAAGGCCTTGCTGGACCGGCCGTCGCTCAAGTTGACCGTGACCGGCGCGGCGGACCCCGCCAGCGAACACGACGCCTACGTACAAGCCGCGATCGACGCGCGCTTGCTGCAAGAGCTGAAGAAAGAACAAGCGCGAGCCGGGTTGTCTGCCCCTGCCCCTGCGTCGGCACCGGCACCGGCACCGGCAGCATCGGGCGCGAGTGCGCCAGCAGCTGCTGCGGCCCCGGCGGCACCCGCGCTAAGCGACTCCGAACGCAACCGGCTGCTCAAAGCGGTGTACTCGCAAACCGATATCCCCAACAAGCCGCGCAACCTGATCGGGATGGCTAAAGACCTGCCCCCCGCAGAAATGCAAACCTTGCTGAAAACCAAAATCACGGTCAACGACGAGGCGATGCGCCAACTCGCGCTGCAACGCGGCACGGCGGTACGCGATGCGCTCATCGCCAAAGGGTTACCGAGCGAACGCCTGTTCATCGCATCACCCAAAGTGCGCGGCACGGCCGGCGGCACCGAAGCCTTCACGCCGAGCGCCAAGCTGTCGCTGGCGAATTGACGACCGCGCTTGCGTTCGAGTGAACGAGGCAGCCGAGGTAGTCGGCGGTGTGGCCCCTGCCGGTTGGTCTGTGCCACCGACCCACAGGTTGCAGGCAAGTCGACCAGCTTTGGTGTGTTTTACCCACACGACGTCACGCGCTGAAGCGCAGCCAGGCTGGGGTCTTCGGGCGCGATCGCATCACCGCGCGCCCGCGCTTCCGATAATCTTCATTTGTAATTAACGGAGATCAGCATGACCCAAGAAATCATCACGCTCGGCGGCGGCTGTTTTTGGTGCACCGAGGCGGTGTTCGAGCTGGTCGATGGCGTGACGGCGGTCGAGTCGGGGTATTGCAACGGCAAGCTGGCCAAACCGACTTACGAGCAGGTGTGCAGCGGCACCACCGGCTGTGTGGAGGCGATACGCGTCGCGTTCGATGCCGAGCGCATCAGCCTGCGCGAGGTGCTGGAGATTTTTTTCGTTATCCACGACCCGACCACGCTGAACCGGCAGGGCGCGGACAGCGGCACGCAATACCGCTCGGGCATCTACACGCACCATGTCGATCAGCAAAGCGTGGCGCGCGAGGTGATGGCCGAGGTGAACGACAAAGTCGGCGGCCGCCTGGTGACGGAACTGGTGCCGGTGGCCGACTATTCACGCGCTGAGGACTACCACCAGCACTACTTTGCCAATCACCCGACGCAAGGCTATTGCGCCGCAGTGGCCGCGCCGAAGGTCGAAAAGTTTCGCAAAACATTCGCCAGCCGGGTGAAGTCGGCAGTCTGAATCGACAATCGGACGATGCGTCGGCTGCTGTTTATTGCGATGGTTTGTTCGGGTGCGCTGCTGATGCAGTCGCTCGGGCTGCTGCACGGGTACGCGCACCCGCATCGCGCGCTGGTGCATGGCGTGGCGCAGACCATGGCGCGTGTTGGTGCGGCGCATGCCGATGTGGGTGCCGATGTGCCGTTGGCGCAGCGCGCGCGCGACACACCTGCAGCCGGTTGGCTGCACGGTCTATTTGGTCAGCACGACGCTGGCAGCACCGCTTGCAAGGTGTTCGATCAATTGACGCATGCCGATGTGCTGCACGCATCGTCGACCGTGCCGCTGACCTTTGCAGCGCCGATCCATCCTGATGCGGTGCATGCGGCGTGGCACCACGCCACGCAGGTCACCGGCTTTTTAGCGCGCGGGCCACCGGCCATCGGCTGATCGGCGCGGGCGCTCGACGCGCCCGGTGGGGAACTGGCTGGACTGGACGCGGTGCACTGCGGTGCGCGTGGCCCTCACCCCAGCCCTCTCCCAGAGGGAGAGGGAGTCAAAGGGTCGCCTCTCCCAGAAGGAGAGGGAGTCAATGGTTTGCCTCTCCCAGCGGCCGATGACGCCTCGGTTCTCCGCCTCGACCTATTCGCGAACCACGCGGCCCGCATCGGGCTGCGCTTGAGTCACCGATTTACGCGGCATCGTCACACAGTGCACCGGAGCCGCCGCGCCCATGCACCGACGCCGGCGATGCTGCCTGCCAGAGCTCACACCATGCACCAGTTTTTTATTCCTTTGCGCAGCACGCTCCCGCGTCTGCGTTCTCTTGCGATGGCGCTTGCCTTTCCTTCGCCTTTGGCCATCGTCGCTTTGCCATTCGCGGCGCACGCACAAACGGCTGCGGCACCCGTCTCACGTACTGCCACCACGCTCGACGCCGTCGTCGTCACCGGCAACCCACTCGGCAGCGCGCAGATTGCGGCCCCGGTGTCGGTGCTGTCGGGCGATGGCTTGGTGCTGCGGCGCGGCAGCTCGCTGGGCGAAACGCTGAACGGCTTGCCCGGCGTGTCGTCGACCTATTTCGGCCCCAACGCCAGCCGACCGGTGATACGCGGGCTCGATGGCGACCGGGTGCGCGTGCTCAGCAACTCGGGTGCGTCGATCGATGCGTCGGCGCTCAGCTTCGACCATGCGGTGCCGATCGATCCGCTGATCGTCGACCGTCTGGAAGTGCTGCGCGGCCCGGGCGCGTTGTTCTACGGCGGCAGCGCCATCGGCGGCGTGGTCAACGCGATAGACAACCGCATTCCGCGCAACCCGCTCAAAGGCCTCACCGGCACCGCTGAGGTGCGCCTGGGCGGTGCCGAAAGCGAGCGCGGTGGCGCGGCGATTCTGGAAACCGGCAATGGCCAAATCGCGCTGCATGCCGATGTGTTCGGCCGCAAAACCAGTGACCTGCGGGTGCCGCGCTACACGCCGATCGAAGGCGGTGAACGGCTCGGGCGCAGCAGCCGGGTGCGCAACTCAGCCAGCGACACGCGCGGCGGCGCAATAGGCGGATCGCTGTTTTTCGGCGGCGGTGCAGAGCGGGTGCAGGGCCGCGTGGGCGTGGCGGTCGACACCTACGACAGCGACTACGGCGTCACCGCCGAGCCCGATGTCACCATCCAAATGAAGCGCGACCACATCGGCTTCGCCAGCGAAGTCAAGGGCCTGGACGGGCCGTTGCGCGCGCTGCGCTTGAACGCCAACGGCACCGATTACCAGCACAAGGAAATCGACGGCGGTGGTGCGGTCGGCACGGTGTTCAGCAGCAAGGGCTACGACCTTCGCGTCGAAGCCGAGCACGCACCGCTGGGGCCAGTGCGTGGTGTGATCGGCCTGCAGCATGAGAACTTTGATTTTTCGGCGCTCGGTGCAGAAGCGTTTGTGCCCAGCACCCGCACCCGAAAAACCGGTTTGTTCGCGCTGGAAGAACTGGCCTGGTTTGGCGGCGCGTTGTCGGCCGGTGCGCGTTTTGAGCGCGCCCACATCAACTCGGACGGCGACGCCGACGCGGCCATCGCCAAGTTTGGTGGCGCGGTCGACCGCAGCTTTTCGCTGCGCAGTTTTTCGTTGGCAAACGTACTCCCGTTGACGCCGGTCTGGTCACTGTCTGCGTCGATCAGCAGCACCGAACGAGCACCGACCTACTTTGAGCTGTATGCCAACGGAGTGCACGCCGCCACCGGCGCCTATGAACAAGGCAACACCGCGCTGGGCAAGGAACGCGGCACGAATATAGACCTGGCACTGCAGTGGAAAACCACCACCGACCAGCTGCGCCTCGGCGTTTTCAACACGCGGTTTTCTCGGTTCATTTCGCTCGACGCCACCGGCGAACTGGTCGATGAATCAGGTGCGGTGGTTGGCCAGGTGGGCGGCACAGGTGTGGATGGCAGCGTGCCGCTGTACCGCTTCAGTGCGGTGCGTGCCCGGCTGTATGGCGTCGAAATAGAAGCACGAAAACGGCTTGCTGAGTTGCCGTGGACGCTGGATGCCACTGGCAAATTCGACGCCACCCGGGCGACCAACCGCACCACCGGTGAGCCGCTGCCGCGGATCGCGCCGTGGCGTGCGAATGTCGGACTCGATGCCAGCCGCGGTGCGTGGGCTGCGCGGATTGAAGTCGATCACTCCGCACGCCAGGGCAGGGTGCCGGCGACCGACCGGCCGACCGACCGCACCACGCTGGTCAACATGTCGCTGTCACAGCGCTTTACGTTCAACGAATTCGATGCGCTGTGGTTCGTCAAGTTGACCAACCTGGGCGACGAGTTGGGCTACAGCGCGTCGTCGATCGAGACGATTCGTGGCTTGTCGCCGCTGCCAGGGCGGGGGCTGAAAGTCGGCATGCGACTGACGTTCTGACCAACGATGTTGCGCAGCGCAGCCAGCGCGCAGGTTGCGCTGCGCCTTGGCGGGTTGGGCTGATTGCCGTGTCGGCTGGCTAGCGCGCGCGCATCGCGCGCGCCAGCCAGTACGCAAACCAATTGCGGCCGGTCACGTGTTGGAACGTTTTTGCGAGTGCCAGGTGTTTAGACAGCGATCGGTGCACACGCGCCGGCAGTGGCAATGCGGTGGTCAGGCGCATGCGGCCGGTGGCCTCGATAGTCGACTCAGCGATGTCGTCGTGGTGCACCAGCGCCGGCACTGTCATCAACGCATGCAGGCCATGAGTCCAGGCGCGGTCGAGTGCGGTGTCGACCGGAACCCGCGGTTGGCCGAAGGCTGATATCAGGCGCCGCGCGCCGCGTGCAGTCACCCAGTAAGCCAACGCGCCGCTGGGGTTTTTGGTCGGCAGCATCAGCACGCGCCCGGCGGGTAGCGGCCGCAGCGCTATGCCCAGGGCCGGTTTGCTGTTGGCGAGGCGAACGAAATCGACACCATGTGCCGCGCTGGATTGCAGCGCAGCAAGCACCGCGGGAAGGTCGGCGCTAAGCTGCACATCGTCTTCCAGGATCAGGGCACCGGCCAGGCCACGCTCGGCGATCAGGCACCACACCGCCTTGTGGCTCAGGTACGCGCCGACCTCGCCGTCGGACAGATGCGTGGCTCCTGCCAGATCGGGCCCGCGCGCACGGTCCAGCAGTTCGCCGTCGACCGCCGCAAATATTTCAGCAGTCAGCGCAATGGCCGCAAGCCGCTGCAGCACGGTGCGGCGGCGCGCCACACTGCGCGCGAGGTTGATAACGAATACCGGTACTTCTGTAAGCAAAATGTTTTTCAACCGACATCCATCCGATCAAATTTAGCATTTGAAAATGAAGATCCGCAGTGGCTTCGAATGAACGAACCCGCGTCGATGTGTGACCGATGGAAAACGATGGCAAAAACCGGGATCTCAGGCGATGCGGCGCAGTGCGAAACGCCGTCACTACAGAACGCAATAGCAGCGGACACGGTGGCCGCCATGCCGGCAGCGGTTGGCGGGTTGCCGCCGATTCGCGTGCTGATGTACCACTCGGTGGGCCGCTACGCCCGGCCGCGTACGCATGCATCGTCGTTTTGTCACATCGACAAATTTCGCGCGCAAATGCGCTTGCTCGCCCGCGGCCCGTACCGCGTGATCAGCCTGGACCAGGCGTACCGCAGCTTGTTCGAAGCTGCGCCGTTGCAGCACGGTGCGGTGGTGCTGAGCTTCGACGACGGCTACGAAAACTTCGTGCGGTGGGCGTGGCCGGTGTTGCAATCGTTCGGCTTCACCGCCAGCGTGTTCCCGGTGGCCGGGCTGATCGGTCAGCCGGCGACCTGGCAAGGTAATGACTTCGCGCCAGAGCCGCTGATGGACGCGGCAACGCTGCGCGGATTGTCGGCCGCCGGCGTTGCTATCGGCTCGCATGGTTGGAGTCACGCACGCTTGACGCAACTCGCTTCGGCCCGCGTGGCCGCTGAGCTGCGCGACAGCAAAGCGCGGCTGGAAGACGTGCTGGGCCACGCGGTGACCGACTTCTGCTACCCCTACGGCAGCCACGACGCGCGGGTTATAGACCTGACCCGCGACGCTGGTTACCGGCTGGCACTGACCTGCGTGCGGGGTGCCGCCAATGCCGCGCCCAGCGCTTTTGAGATTCCGCGCAAAGCCATCTCACACGGCGACAACGCGTTGACGCTGCTCTGGAAGCTGCACACCCGACACACGCCGAAGCCGCATCAATTCAAGGTGCCAGCCGCTCCCTGATCCACACGCCTTCGTCGGGCCGCGTTTCGGCAAACCGGTATTGCAAACGGTCGTGCAGCCGCGAAGGGCGGCCTTGCCAAAACTCCCAGCGGTCGGGCACCAGCCGCATACCGCCCCAATGCGCTGGGCGCGGCGGGTCGGTCGGGTATTTGGCGGCGTACTGCGCAGCGTTGGTCACCAGCACGTTGCGCGACGCAATCACCTCGCTTTGCGGCGACGCCCACGCACCGATTCGCGAGTCGAGCGGGCGTGATTGGAAGTACGCATCCGACTGCGCAGCGTCCACCATGTCGACCCGGCCTTCAATGCGCACCACCCGTTCCAACTCGACCCAATGGAACTGCAGCGCGGCATGCGGGTGCGCCGCCAAGTCGCGGCCTTTGCGGCTTTGGTAATTGGTGAACCAGACGATGCCGCGCGCGTCGCAGCCCTTGATCAACACCACCCGAGTTGACGGCCGGCCATCGGCACCGACGGTAGCCAATGTCATCGCGTTGGGTTCAGGTACCTGGGCATCGATGGCTTGCTGCAACCAGTGCTCGAACTGCATTTGCGGGTTGGCGAGCGAGGCACTTTCATCCAGCTCGGCATGCTCGTAACTTTTGCGTAGATCAGCGATTGGAATCATGCAGTCGAGTATAGAAACCGAGGCCCGAGCCAGATGGTTGTGGTTGGATTCGGTGAGGTGTTGCCCGCACGGTGCGCGCGAGCCCGCACGGTCCGCGCGAGCCCGTACGGTCCGCGCGAGCCCGTACGGTGCGCGCGAGCCTGCACGGTCCACTTCTCCCGTTCGCCCGGCACTCCAATTTTCCCGTTCGCCCTGGGCTGGTCGAAGGGTTGGTGGCGGCCGCCAGGCTTCGACGAGCCTGTCTTGAGCTTGTCGAAGGGCTCAGTCCGAACGGTGTGTTGGGGAGCCCGGGCGGTGAGACGCAGCCCGAACGGCGTGGGGGCAGCCGACGGCGCGGGTTCAGAACCCTGACTCGCGCACGAACAGCGCCGCTGTGTTGGCGAATGCGCTGGTGAACCAGGCTTGTCGGTCGGCGTTGATGACGACTCGGCCGACCGCCATGTGCGGTTGCAGGGGTGCGTAGTCGAGTTCGATCTTCACGCGGTACAGCGCATCGCGTGGTGCCTGTACAGCGTGTGCGGCGGCTGCGTTGGTGCTGTGCTCGACCTTGGCGGGTGGCAGCGTGGCGATCGGGCCGCCGCTTTGTGCGTCGAGCATCGCGTGCGGCAATGCGGCGGTGCGGCTGCTGTCGACTTCGACCACCCGGCCGCGCAAGGCGCCCAGGCCTTGCAAGGTGGTGTGGATGCGGGCCGATTGACCGGCACGCACGCGCGCAATGTCGGTCTCGGCAACAAACGCTTCGACGACCCAGCGCGATGGGTCCATCACGGTGGCCAGCGGCTGGCGCGGCTGCACCCACACGCCGGGTGCCAACTGCGGATCGATGTCGGCCACCTCGCCGGCAAACGGCGCGGTGATTTGCAGGCGCGCGCTTTCGTCGGCGTACATGCGCGCCTCGGCGGTGAATTTGTCTTGCTGGCCTTGCACCTGCGTGCGGCGTTCTTCGCCGTCGGGCAGGCCGACCAGGCCGAGCAGTTCTTGCCCGCGCGCATCGGCCAGGCCCTGCGCGCGGTCGCGGCTCAACTTCAAATCGGGCGAGGCCAACACAAACAGCGGCTGACCTGCAGTGGCGGCGCGGGCGGTCGGCAGCGACACCAACCGGCCCGCCAGCGGTGCATAAATCACCTGCTGCTGACCGGCGTGCAGCCAGCCGGGGCCGTGTACCGAACCCTGCCACGGCAGCAACGTCACGCCAGCCAGCAACAGCGCGGCACCGGCCCACCAGCCGCGCCGGTTCGGGGTGATTTCAAGTCGACGTTGATTCCACACGCGCAGCTCCGTTATGAAAGGTCGGGCCACAAACCACACCAGCTCGACCAGCATCAAAAAGATGCCGAGCAGCTTGAACGCGTAGTGGTAAACCAAAAACGCGATACCTAAAAAGATGCCCAGCCGATAGACCCAGGTGAACAGCGCAAACCCGATCAGTGCGGCGTTGGCACGGCCGGGCAGGCGCTCGGGTTCGGGCTCGTTCCAGCCGAGCAGCGTGCGGCGCAGCCAGGCGCGGGCCAGGGCCCCCGAGCGTTCATGCAGGTTCGGAAAATCGAGCACGTCCATCGCGATGAAGTAGCCATCGAAGCGCATGAACGGGCTGGCATTGACCGCCAATGTCAGGATCCAGCTGGTGGTCGCCAAAAAGAACATCGCGCTTTTGAATGCGCCGTCGGCTGCCAGGCTCCAGGCCAGCGTGGCCAGGCCGGCCAGTGCCAACTCGACTGCGATGCCCGCACTGGCGATGGCCAGGCGCTGGCGCGGTTTGGTCAGCTTCCAGCTTTCGCTGGTGTCGGTGTAGAGCATCGGGAACATCACCAAAAACGCGACGCCCATGTGCGCCACCCGTACGCCGAATCGGGTCGCGGTGAGCGCGTGGCCGAGCTCATGCAGCGCCTTGGCACAGGCCAGCGCGCAGGTGTAGCCCAGCAGGCCCGACCAGCTCAACTGATCGACGAAGGTGGCCGCAAACGTGTCGAACTGGCGGGTCGCCAAAAACAACCCGAGTGCGCTGCAAGCCAGCACCACCGCGGCGCTGGTGCGGGTGAACAACCAACCCACTGCCGACAACAGCCGCACCAAAAACCACTGCGGGCGCAGCAGCGGCAAGCGAAAAAACAGGTAGTTGTGCAGCAGCCAGTCGAACGGGCTTTTGATCTGCTGTTGCGCCCGCGTGCGCAGTTGTTCCACCGCATGCATGCTGTCGGCTTTGAGCAAGCTGTGCTGCGTCAGAAATCCGGTCAGGCTGCTGATATCGGATGCGTCGGGCACCAAGGTGGTTTCGGCTGCCACGCTGGCAATCGCATCCGCTGCGTTGCCATGGCCCCAACGCAGCAGCAGCTCGAAGTCGAGCCAGCCGATGCGGTAGAAGCGGTTGACCACCGGGTCATGCACCATCCACGCGGGCGATCCGTCGCGGTTCGCCGCGGCCGGTATCAGCCGCAATTCTTCGCGCAGTGCGGGCAAAGCGACTGCCGCTTCAGCCTGCGGTTGCGCGGGTGGTGCCAGGTGTTTAGATTCAGCCGGCGCGGCCAGTGTCCACGCTTCGGCGGCGCAGCCAGCTGCGTCAGCCAGGCCGTGTGCATTCACAACCCGGTCCACTCGCGCACGGCCGCTATCGGCCGGCGAAACACGTAATAACCAAGCACCGCCCAGTCGCCCGACAGCCGTGCGGTGCCGCGCAAACCGATGCGTGGCGTGGCCGCGCCGTCGAACTGGCCGCGCAGCCGGTACGACGCCACGCCCTCGGGGCTGGGCACGGCTTGGTAGCTGGTTTGCAGCAGCTGGGCCGACAGCGGTGCCAGCGGTTGCGTGTGCAAAAACAGGCGCATCGGCGCGCCGGGTTCCAGATTCAAGGCATCGGCTGCGGGCAACCACACCATCAGCCCGGCGTCTTGCGGATCGGCGAGTTGCAGCACCCGTTCACCGGTTTGCACCGGGCGGCCGATCCAGTCGTTGGCGTCGGCAAACACCGCCACGCCGTTGCGCTCGGCGTGCACGTCAATGCGCGCCAGCGCCGATTCGATTTGCGCCAGCTCGGCTTCTTTTTCGCGCACGCGGCCGAACGCCGATGCCAGTTCGCCTTTGCTTTTCGCGTCGTCGAACGCACGCTGTTGGTACACCAGCGCATCGGCGCGCGCAATCGTCAAGCCTTTGGCGGCGACCTCACGGCGGCTTGCCAGGGTGGTGTCGTCGAGGGAAAAAAGCAGGTCGCCGGTTTTCACCGCGCTGTTCGGTTGCACATGGAATTTGCTGATCACGCCGTCTTGTGGCGCAGCCACCGCGAGTGCGTTCAACGCCACCACTTCGGCTGGTGCCAGCGCCGACAAGCGCACCGGAATCAACAGCGCCAGCAGCAGCGCAGGCACGCCCCATGTCAGCCATCGAGCGCGCAGTGTCGCCTCCATGCGGTGGCGCACGCCTTGGCGTTTGCGGGTCAGGCTGGCCAGGCAATAGGCGTAGTTCTGGTGCAGCTGGTCGAGCAACGCCAGCTCGACTTCGCTCCACGGTGTTTCGCGGGCATACATCAACCAGCCGCACAACATGCCGTCGGTGGCGTGCAGTGGCGCGCTTACCAGGTGGTCGGGCAGCCATTCGGCCCAGCCGGCCGATACATCGGCGGTGTTGTCGGATGCGGCGTCGGCAAAGTCCAGCCGATGGCAGCCGGCCGCGGTGGTGAATGATTTTGCGAAGCGCGTCAGCCACACCGCAAACGGTGAGTCTTCGGCCACGCTGGCCAGGCCCGATGCGCTGGCCAGTTGCGGTGTGCCGCTGCCACTGATCGTGAAAAAAGCGGCTTGCCGAAACGGCACCAGCGACAAGGTTTCGTTGGTCAGCGTGAAGCCCAGTTCGGCCACGGTGGTGGCTTGCTGTGCGCGGTGTGCCAGGTGCAGCACGGCCGCCAGTGCGGCTGGCGGCAATGCGTGCGACGCGTCGCTGGCCACCGGTTCGACTGGCCCAACCGGCATGCTGGTGCTGACCACCGCAGTCGAGCCCACCACCGTCAACACCGGCGCGCCGGGCTCAGACAAATCGACCGTGGCGCGCGCGTTCACTTGGGCGCAGTGCGGTTGGTGGCAACCGCCGCAGCGGCAGCAAAGCGCGCGGTGCCGCTCATGCCGGCCAATAAATCGGGGTAGCTGCTGGCCATGGCGGCTTCAATTTCTATGCTTTGGCTGACCGGATCGATGCGGCTGTTCATCGCGGTGACGCGGGCCTGGTAGGCCTTGCCGGTTTCGTCGATCGCGACATCAAATGCCACGCCGGGCTTCATGCGCTGCAACCAACGCGACGGCACGCTGAGCTTCAATTTCAGCGGCCCGGTTTTCACCAAATCGAGCAGCGGCTGGCCGGCGTTGACGCTCATCGCGTTGCGCGCATGCACCTTGGCGATGCGGCCGGCCCACGGTGCCAGCACATTGCATTGGCCCACCTGGGCGGCACCCAGCGCGACTTGCGCGCGGGCTTTGGCTGCGGCACTCGCGGCCAGCGCCACTTCCACATCGCTGGCCTGGTCGAGGCCGCGCATGCGCACCTTGGCTTCGTGGGTTTCTACTGCGCCGGCCAACTCGGCCAGCGCCATGTCGCGCCGCGCAATCGGTTCTTCGCAGTCGAAACGCACCAGCACCTGGCCGGCCGCAAAGCCCGCGCCCAATGCCGACTCGATCGCCTTGATGCGGCCGACCACCGGGCTCGACACGGTGGTGTCGAGCGATGGGATCAGCAGCACGCGGACGTTGTCTTCGCTGGCGGCGTTCGATGTGGCGGTCGCTGTGGCGGGTGTGGCAGCCATCGCAGCCGCGGCAACCCGCGGCTCTGGTATGGCCGCGCGGCTGGGCTCGACCATCGCGACCAGCGGCTTTGCGTAGATCGGCGCGGCTCGTGCCGGCTCGGCATGGCTGGGCTGCAAGCTGCCCAAACCCAGGCCCAGCAGCAACAGCGCGGTCAGACCGGTGCCGACCTGCACCTTGTGGTTCAGCATCCAGGGCGTGGGAGGCGCTTGGGTTTTCATTTGGCAGCCGTGGGGTTGTTGTTGTTGGTGGTGGGTTGACCTGCCGATGTTGGAACCACCGGTGGCTGCGACACGGCCGGTGCCATCGACGCCAGCCAGGCGCGCATTTCCGGCAGCTTCGCCGTCATCGTGGCGACCAGTGCGGCCTCGTAGGCGGTGCCGCGGGCATCGGCCGGCATGGTGGTGGCGAGGCTGGCCTGGCCGATCGGTGGGGCCGAAGCGGCACCCAGCGTCATGCGCCAGGTGGCGACTTCGGTCGCGCTGCCTGCGGCGTCTTTGGTCGACTTGTCGAGTGCCAACGTCAGCGGTGTGCCCGCTTGGTCGTCGACCGTGATCTGGTTGCGTGCCAACAGCTCGGACACCTCGGCGTGCATGCGCACTTGCTGCACCGGATCGGCCACGCCGGCCAGGTGAATCGATACCGACGGGAAGTAGCCGAACAGCTGCGACGTCATCTTCAGCGTATCGACTTCGGTCGATTGCAGATGCGACTTCACGCGCGCCGTCAGCTTGGCCAGGTCGTCGCCGTCGAAGTCGTCGGGCAGCGGGTCGAAGCCGAGCGTGTTGTAGAGGCGGCCGAACGCGATTTGTGCATTCGAGTACGCGCCCAACCGCTGGTAGTTGCCGAGCACCGCGCGCGCATCGGTGCGTATGGCTTCGAGTTCGCTGTCGAGCTTCGAGGTGACCGAGGCGCGGGTGAATTTGGCCAGCCGGTCATCGACCTGCGATGCCAGGTCGGCCAATTTGTAGTCTTCGACCGCAAAGCGGTAGCGCTCGATGCCCACCCGCACCTGCGTCAGGATCGCCATCGACAGCGCCATGCGGCGGGCTTCATCGGTGCGGGTTTGTTGCGCTTGCGAATTTTTCAACGCGGGCAGCGATGCCAGCCGCATCAGGTTCCACGACACCCGCACGCCGGTTTGTGCCCAGTCGTTGTTGGCGAGCAATTTGTTCGAGTCGTAGGAATAGCCCGCATCGAAACTGATGCCGGGCAACAAGCTGAGCA
The DNA here is from genome assembly GCA_043738425.1 of Burkholderiales bacterium. Classification (GTDB taxonomy): domain Bacteria; phylum Pseudomonadota; class Gammaproteobacteria; order Burkholderiales; family Burkholderiaceae_C; genus PBB1. The sequence goes on along the minus strand of JAYUGJ010000116.1, from coordinate 3,949 downwards.
ACTGGCGGCGGGTTTCCGACACCGTGATGCGCGACTTGAAATCTTCTTCACGCAACTCGGGCCGCTGCAGCAACGCCATGTCTTCGAGTTTCAAGCTGTCGGTGGGCGCGGCGGGCAGCGCGGCTTCTTTGGTTTCGGCCATCGTGAATTGCACGCCGGGCTCGACGTTCATCAGCGCAGCCAGCTCGCGTTTGGCGAATTCCAGATCCTGGCGGCGCAGGTTGAGCAGCGTGGTCGCATCGAGCAGCGCGCGCTGGTAGGCCAACGCCATCGCCGGTGGGATCAAGCGCTGCGCCTCGGCTTCGCGTGAGCGGGCCAGTGCCAAATTCGCACGCTTCAACACATCGTTGGCTTGCACCGACATGCGTTGCGCGCCGAGTGCGCGCCAGTACGCCGAGCGCACGTCTTGCACCATGTTCTGCACCACCTTGCGGCGGCGCTCTTCGGCCACCATCACCAGGTCGGCCTGTTGGCGGGCGCGGTAATACGACACGCCGAAGTCGAGCAAATTCCACGAGAACTCAGCGCCTGCGGTGCCGTGCTGTTTTTCTTCTGAGGAGCTCGGGCGCAGCGACTGGATGCCATCGTCGATGCCGATCGAACTGCCGCCTGACAAATTACTGCGGGTGCGGTAGCCCGCATTCACAAGCAAGTTGGGCAGCATGTCGTAGTTGGAGTATTCCGACAGGCCGAGTGCCAGTGCCGACTCCATCTTCTTCAAGCGGTAATCGAGGTTGTATTTCAGCGTGCGTGCCACCGCTTCTTCCACCGTCACCGGCCCGCTGATCGGGGCTTGCTCGACGTACATCCGCGAGGTGTCGCTTGCCACGCGGCTTTGCACTTCGGCCTGTGTGGCCAGTTGCGGCTTGATGGCGCAGCCGGCGAAAAACAGCGAGGCGGCCAGCACGCTCAGCACCGGCAATTTGGCTGCAGTGGTGCGGGCGAACGACGGCGTGACAGCAGTGCGTAGGTGCGTGTGGCGGGTCATTGAAATACTCCTAAAGATTGGTGAAAGTGTGATTTGGCGTGCCAGGTTCGATGCACTGAAAAGCGGTTCGAAACCCGCTTGTTCTGCCACCGCGGCCGCGTGGTGATGGCGGTGCGTGGTGTGTGTGGGGCTCAAAAAATCGGTGCGGTGAGTCACGCTTCAGCGGTGCGCCCCCACACCCGTTCGGGCCGAGCCCTTCGACAAGCTCAGGACGAACGGTTGGGGTGATCAGGGCGACCCTTCGACGGGCTCAGGGCGACCGGGAATTGGTGCGACTCCCACCCGTTCGGGCCGAGCCCTTCGACGGGCTCAGGGTGAACGGTGCTGGTGCTTTGTGCGCTGCCTCTGCATCACTTGACTGGCGCTGTCGGTGCCCGCTGGGTGCGGGCTTTGAAGGTGGCTGCGTTGCGCTGCAGCTGGCTGCTAAAGCCGGGTGCGGTGGTGCGCAATGGCGTGGGCCTTGGGCCTTGCATCTGGGCCGGATCGGCCGCGCGGTTGCCGGGTTGGTCGGTGCTGCGCGCCGCCTCGGTGGCCCCACGCTCGCGCACCACCTCGGCCGCGCGCTGCGCTGCCAGCCGCTCCGGCGAGCCGAGGGCGAACGGATCGGCGAGCGTGCTGATGCCCGGTGCAGCGGTGTTCAACCGGCCCGAGCGCAATGCGTTGGCGCGCGCCTCCGCCTGCGACACCACCACCGCGTGGTGCACAAACTGCGCATGCTCCGGCGTCACGTTTTCGTAGCGCACCGCGTGCTGCACGAACAGCGTGTCTTGCGGGTTCAGCAAGCTCTCGCGGAACAGGTTGGTGTGGCGGCCGATGAGGGCGGGGCGGCTGTCGGATGAATCGACCGGAATCAAATCATTGTTGCTGCCACCGTTCGCATTTGTCAGCTCAGCCAACGTCGCCACATCGACCGGCAGCCCGTCGACTTGGCCGCGCAGCGCCACCTCAGCGCGTGCATCGGCCACGCTCGCGGTGACGTGCAGCGCCGGCACGGTGGTGATCACCGCGCGTGGTGTTTCGGGCGTGCGCGCGCCGTCGTCGATGCCCGCATCTGAACCGACCTTCACGCCGGTGGTGGCGGTGGTGGGTGGTGCAGTCGGATCGCGCAACAGCGTCACGCTGGCGGTCGAGGTGCGCCCTGAGGAGTCGAGCAGCGTGTAGCTGAAAGTCGTCGGTGCGAAGCCCGCACCCGCCGCAGGCGTGAAGCGCAAGCGGCCGTTGGCATCGAGCGTGACCACGCCGCCAGCCACTGGCACGCCAGGCCCGCCGATGCGGATCGGCACGCCATTGATCGCGCTGATGGTGAGCGGCCCGCCCGCTGGGTTGCGGTCGTTGCCCAGCACATCGATCACCACCGGCGCATCGCCGCGGGTGGCCACCACATCAGGCACTGCCAGCGGTGCCGGTGTGCCGGACACGGCGGTGCTGCTGGTCACGGTGGCGGTGCTGGTCAGGCCGCTCGGGTCGCTGATGGTGTAGCTGAACGACGGTGTGCCGTTGAAGCCGGCGTTCGGCGTGAACACCAAATCGCCGGCGGCATTCAGGGTGACCACGCCGCCGTTGACGGTGACGCCGGGGCCGCCAGCGGTGATCGGCTGGCCGTTGATTTGCGTGACGGTGATTACATCGCCGTCGCCATCGCGGTCGTTGCCGCGCACATTGATGGTGACCGGCGTGTCGCCATTCGCCACGAAGGTGTCGGCCACCGCGACCGGTGCGTCGGGCACCGGCGTGACGGTGCCGTTGACGGTGGCGGTCGAGGTCGCACCGCTGGTGTCGGCCACGGTGTAGCTGAACGAGGGCGCGCCGTGGTAGTCGGCGTTCGGGGTAAACACCAACTGGCCCGAAGGCAGCAAGGTGACCACGCCGCCGGTGACGGCCACGCCGGGCCCGCCGGCAGTGATTGGCGTGCCGTTGATGGCCGTGACATGCAGCGGGTCGTTGTCGATGTCGGTGTCGTTGCCCGTCACATTGATCGTGACCGGCGTGTCCTCGAGCGTGGTGAAGCTGTCGGGGTTGGCCACCGGTGGGTCGTTGACCGGTGTGACGTTGACGGTGACGGTGGCGGTTTCGGTCACGCCGCCTGCGGTCACGGTGTAGGTGAAGGTGTCGGGGCCGTTGTAGTTGGGGTCAGGTGTATAGATCAGCGTGCCATCGGGCAAGAAGGTGACCTTGCCGTGCGCGCCTTGGGTGACCGAGGTCAGCGCCGCGTCGGGGTTGGTGAAGCGGTCGGCCTCTGCGCCGCCGGTGCCGGTCATCACGTTGAAGGTGTGCGGCGTGTCCTCCGCGGTGGCCACGGTGTCGTTGGTGATGCCGATCACTTTGTTGACGGTGAGGGTCACGTTTTTAGTCAACACCTCGCCGCTGGCCGGGTCGGTCACGGTGTAGGTGAAGCTGTCGGGGCCGTAGTAGTCGAGGACCGGCGTGTAGGTGTAGCTGCCGTTCGGCATCACGACCACCGTGCCGTGCGCCGGGTTGGTCGCTTTGGTGAACACCAGCGTGCCGCCCGAGGTAGTCGCGTCGCCAGTCGCCAGGGTCGACACCAGCGGCGTGTCTTCATCGGTCGCTCCGGTGTCGTCGGTGGCGGTCAGGTCGGTGATGGAGTTGACCGTCAGGTTCACGGTTTTGGTCAGCGACTCACCGCTGGCCGCATCCGTCACGGTGTAGGTGAAGCTGTCGGCGCCGTGGTAGTTGGCCGCTGGCGTGTAGATGTAGGCACCTGTGGTCGGGTTGATGGTTACCGCGCCATGCGCCGGGGCGGTGGTGGGGGTGTATGTCAACGCGCCGCCCGAGGTGGTGCTGTCACCGGTGGCCACGGTGGAATTGAGGGCGGTGTCTTCGTCGGTCGCACCGCTGTCGTCGTCGGCGGTCAAATCGACCACCGGCGTCACACGCACCCGCACGGTTGCGGTCTCGGTCACGCCTGCAGGCGAAGTCACGGTGTAGGTGAATGACGCCGGC
>JAYUGJ010000115.1:0-16434 GCA_043738425.1 Burkholderiales bacterium | reverse complement strand
CGTTGGTCCCACCGACAGGAATCGAACCTGTATCTGCCGCTTAGGAGGCGGCCGTTCTGTCCATTGAACTACGGCGGGGAAGCGGGCGGATTCTATTCCGCGCGGGTGCGGCGGCTGGGGCCCTTCACTGCCAGCGGAAGATCCAGATCAGGTCCAGCGAATCGTCTTGCCCCGACTGCGCGCGCAGCGTGAATCGCTGGGCGATGCGGTAGATCAATTGCCAGCTGCCGTTGGTGCTGTTGAGGCCGCGTTCGTAGCCCACGTACCAGCGGCGCGACAGCTGTTTGCCCAGGCTGATGACGGTCTCGCGGGTCTCGCCGTCGGTCTGCCGCAGCGACACTTCGTCTAGCCCCAGCGCCTTGGTGAACTGGTCGGTCGGGCCTTCGCCTTCGCCGGCCAGCAGGGCCAGCGCGGCGCGCTGCAGCAGCGCGGTGTCGGTGCGGCCGAGGCCGTCGCTGGCGCGGCCCAGCACCAGCCAGCTCAGTTTGTCGATGTCCGACAGCTCAGGCTCGCTGAACAGCCGCACGCGCGGGTTCAGCGCGGTGCCGGCCACGCGGACGCCGACCCGGGTGTCGAGGTTCGGCCGCGTCGCTTCGATGTCGAGCCGCGGGTTGTCGGCGCTGCCGGCAAAAGTGATCGCGCCGCGGTCGATGGCCAGCTTCTGCCCATAGGCGGCGTAAGTGCCGTCGGCGGTGCTGACGGTGCCGTTGATCGCCAGCCGGTTGTTCGGCGAGGTGATCTTCAGCTCGCCGCGCAAGCCGCTGTCGAGCCCGCGCCCGCGAATTCGCAGCCGCTGGCCGAGGTCGACCTGCAGGTTCAGCGCCACGCTGGTGGCCGCCGCAGCAAGGCCGCCATTCGGTGCTGCTGCCGCGGCCGCCGTCGCGGTGGCCGACGGCGCCACCGCACCACCGCGCAGCACCACCACATCGTCTGACAACGCGGGCGCGTCGCTGCGGGTGAAATCGAACAGCCCTTCGTCGACGCTGAACTTGCCGTCGAGCGCCAGCGCGCGGCGCTGCAGCACGAGCCGCGCTTCGCCGCTGGCGACGATGCGGCGGTCGACGCGGCCGAGCAACTGGAAGCGCTCGGCGCGCAAGGTCAATGCGGCGCGTGGCGTCTCGCCGAGGCTGGCGTCGCCGCTCAAGGTCACGCTGCCGGCGCCGGCTTTCGCGCTGAAGCGCTCGATGCGGGCGGTGGCGCCGGCCAGCGTGATCGCCACGTCGCCGTCGCTGACGTTGACGCCTTGCAGGAAGTTGCGCACCGAGAGACCGGTGCCGACGATCTGCCCGGTGTACTGCGGCGCGCCGAAACGCCCGCCGATGGTCGCGCTGGTGCGCAGCGCGCCGCCGAGCCGCCAGCCGGCCGGCACCCAGGTGCCCCAGGTGCCGAGGTTGGCCACGTCCAGTTCGATGGCACCTTGCAGCGGCGCATCGGGCAGTGGCCACAGCGCCTCGGGCTGCGTGCGCGCCACCACCGCGCCGGCCACCACGCCCAGCGTTTTGCCGTTCACGTACTGCGAGAACGTCCACACGCCGCCTTGCGCGCTCAAGGCAAACCGCAGGTTGTCCAGGCCCAGCGACTGGGTGCCGATCTCGTCGGTCACCGTCAGGTCGCCGCGGCCGCGTTCGATCACGATGTCGGCCGCCAAACCAGCACCGCTGCCGGCGCTGTGCAAGTCGAGCCGCGCGCCGATCGTCAGGTCGCCGCCCCAACCGAACGCCGGTTGCAGCCGCGCCAGCAGCGGCGAAATCGGCAACGCATCGACGCTGATTTGCGCGTCGATTTGCGCCGGCTGTGCGGCGGTATAGGCAGCCGCGGGGTGGCCGTCGCTGGATGCTGATATCGATGCCGACGCCGTTGCCGACGCAGGCACGGCTGCTTGCCAGGCCAGCCGCTGCCATTGCACCGCCGCACCCAGCAGCTCGGCACGGCCGGGCTGCACGGTGATGCGCGGCGCACCGCCTGCCCAAGCCGCATCGAGATCGACATCGCGCGCCGCCAGCAATGGCGCAACACCGTTGCTGGCGCGCAGGTCCAACTGCTGCAAGTTGCCACGCCAGCCAGCCAGCCGGTGGCTGGCGCGGGTGGCCGCACTGCCGCCACCCGCCTTGCCCGCACCGACCGCCGACTCGGTCACATCGACCAGGCCACCCTGGGCGCGCAACAGCAGCTCGGTGCGCGGTGCCGCGGCGGGGGCCGCGGTGGGCGCTGCGGCTGCTGCGGTCGATGTGGCCTGAGACGCCGACACCCCGCCACTGGCCGCGCCGCTGGCATGGCCACTGGCGATGCCACCGGCCATGCCACTGGTCACAGCGGCAGGCGCGGCGGCCAGCGCGTTTTGCACCGCGTCGGTCCATTCGGGCGGCAATGATTTCGACACCGCACGCCACTCGAGCGTGTGGGCGTCGACGGTGCCTTTGGCGCTGAACTGCATCGACTCGATGCTCGGCGTATTGGCCGCTGACGGGTTGCCCAGCCACGCGCTGGCAACCGGCGGGCCGCCCACCGCCGTGCCGACCTGCGTGGTCGCGCCGAGCGCGGTGCCGAACCGCAGCTGTGACGCGCTGCCGTCGATGCTGAGCGGTGCGTTGGTGGCGGTGCCCACGCTCCAGCGTGCGCTGGTGTGTTGCAGCGTGACCGAGGCGATGCGCACATCGGAGGCGTTCAGTTCGCCCTGCGCGCTCAGCTCGGGCCAGCGGCCGTTGATGCTGGCGGTGGCTTTCAATGCACCGGCCAGCGTGGTGTTTGCCGCGGCCGGTTGCAGCAACCGCCACAACGGCGAAAACGTGGCCAGCGCAGGTGCATCGAGCGCCAGGTTCCAGCGGTCGGCGCGGCCGCTGTCAGCCGTTGTCAAGGCGGCGGGGGCGTTGGAGATGGCTGCCGCGCCGCTGGCCGCCGTGGCAGCCCAGCCCGCCAACGCGCCGGCGGCAAATCGGCCTTGCACCTGTAGTTGGTTGGTGGCGACTTGAAGTGCCAGGTCTATAGAGGTGGTGCTGCCAGCGGTTGATTCAGGTCCGGTTTGCAACCCGAGCTTGCCTTGGATCGGTATGCCGGCCAGCACGCTGTGGTCGCACACCAGCTGCGCATTGCCACGCAGCGCGTTCAACACCGCCAACGGCGTCGGCGGTGCGCCCGCGGACACCGGCAGCACCAGGTCGAATTCGCCGGTTGCATTGATGCGGTGCGGCCCGCGCCGCCAGGGTGAATCTTCGCGGCCAGGCCACCACGGCAGCGGGTCGAAGTTGACCAAGGCCATGCGGCCGCTGGTTTTCCATTCGACCGGTGACGTGGCGGGGTCGGTGGGTGAAGGGTTGGACAGCGATCGGCCGACCAGCACGCGGCTCGCCTGGCCTGCCAGCGTGGCGCTGGCACCGCCCGCGCTGGCCTTCGCCTCACGCAGGGCAATGTGGTTTGCGTCGAGCAGCGCGGCCAGTTTCAACTGCACCGTTTGGCCATCGGTGCGCAGTGCACCGCGACCCGACGCCGCGGCCAGCACGCCGCTCAAATCGAGTTGCACATCGAGCTGGGGAATGGCGGCCGGCGCGGCTGGGCTGGAGGCAGAGGGCGACGCAACCGGCGCAACCGGCGCAAGTGCAGACGCAGATGCAGATGCAGACGCAGACGCACGCGCCCGCGCACGCGCCCGCGCCGCGCCGCTGGCTGCGTTGGCCGGCGCGGGCGTCGAACTCGGTGACGCGCCTGGTGTCGTCAGCACCAGCGCCACCGGCCCGCTCAGCACCATCTCCGGCGCGCGTGCATCGAGCCACGACGGCTGCAGCGCGCGCAGCGTGGCCTCGAGCGTGGCGCGCTCGGGCGTCCAGCGGCCGTGTCCGCTCAGGCGACCCGCGGGGTGTTCGGCGGTGCCCATGTCGGCGTCGAAGCGTTGCAACTCCAGCGCGTTGCGGTCATCGACGCGGCCGACCAGATCGGCGTTCACACCGCGCAGCGGCAAGCGGCCATCGTTCCAGCGGCCAGCCGCGCTGTTGCTGAGTTCGACATGCGCACGCACCGGCTGGTTCAACGCCACCGATTGGAGGGTGGCGCGGCCGGTCAGCGCGGTCACCGGTGCGTCGCGGTGCAGCACCGACAGGTCGAGCCCGGTGGTGCTGGCTTGCAGCTCGGCGAGCGGCCAAGCAGCAAATGGCCGCAGGGTGGCTTGCAAGTCGAGCGCCTGCGCCGCGCCGGGGTTGGCGTTGTCGTTGTCGTTGGCGTTGGCGGCCGTGTTGGTGCCGGAGCCGGAGCTGGTACCGGTACCGACGCCCGCTGGCTTGCCCGCCGCAGCCGCATGCACCGCGCCAGCGACTGCCGAGGCCCGAATGCGCGCCGTCAGCGTGGGCGACGCCAGCGGCCCGACCAGCGCCAGCTGGGCTTGCCAGCGTGCCAGGTCTATAGCCTGCGCGGCTGCGGCTGCGGGCGCGTTGGTCGATGGCGCTGGTTCAGGTGCGGGTACGGGTGCAGGTGCGTCCAGCTGCGCTTGCAAGTTCACCGCCAGCGCAAACGGCGCTTCGGTGGCGATGTGCGCCGCGCCGCTGGCGCGCAACTGGTTCCAGGCGGCGCTCGCATCGTCGATCCGGTGCAGCGTGCCTGCTGCCGCACCCAGCTGCACCCGCGCGCGCAGGTCGCGCAACGGGCTGGTGCCTAACGCGGCCGCGTGGGCTTCGCCGATGTGCAGCGCGTCGATGTCAACTTGCAGTGGCAGCTGCAGGCTGGTGGGCAGCACCGGCGGGCCTTTTTTATCACTCGGTGCGAGCACCACCTCGAGCCGCGTGGCGTGCAACACATCGAAGTGCAACCGCACCCACCCGCCCGGCGCATCGCTGCGCTGCAGCGCCAAGCCGCGCCAGCCCAGGTTGTCCAGCACGATGCGGTGATCGCCCGGCAGCCGCAGCTGCACCCGCTGCGCATCGAAATCGCCCATCAGCGCGCCGCGCGGTGCTGTGACCTCGATACCTGGCAGGTGCTGCAGCAACCAGGCGCTGCCGCGGTCGCTGCGCGCGGCCCACCAGGCGGTGCCTGCGGTGACGAGCACCACCGTCGCCACCAGCAGCGCCAGCCATCCGACCCATGCGCGCCAACGCCACCGCGACACGAACCGTGGCACCACGCGCGGTGTGGGCTGTGGCACTGCCGGCGGTAAAGCGGGCGGCCCTGCGGGTGGCAAAACGGGCGTTTGCGCGGAGCCGTCGGTCGGCGGCGTTTGATTCAACACCTGGCACCGCCGCGGCCGTCGGTATGAAAGCGTGGCATCAAAACGCGATTCCCACGCTCAGGTGAAAGCGCAGCTGGCTGACCTTTTGGCCATACGCAAGGTCGAGGCGCAGCGGGCCGACGGGGCTGCGCCAGCGCAGGCCGACGCCGTAGCCGAGCGCGGGCGACCAGTCTTCCCAAAAGGTGGCCGCATTGCCCGCGTCGATGAACGCAGCGCCCCACAGCGACGGTTTGCTGGCAAACAACGGGTGCGCAATTTCTGCGCTGCCTGCCAGCAGCACGCGCCCGCTGAGCAGTGCGCCTTTGACGCGCGGCCCCAGCGACCGGTAGGCATAGCCGCGCACCGAGTCGTCGCCACCGGCACGAAACAACAGCGTGTCGGGTATGCCCACGTTGTTGTCGGCGAACACCTGGCCGGCCTCAACGCGCGCCGTGCCGAACCATTTGCCGCCGAGCGGCACGTAGCCGGTGTAGCGGGCATAAGCGCGCGCAAATGGGCCGTTGCTTTCGCTGCCGCCACTGCGTGCGTAGCCTGCCGCGGCCTGGGCCGACAGGCTGTAGCCGTCGGTGGGCAGCAGCACGCTGTCGAGGTCGCGGTAGACCCAGTGGTAGTTGCCCGACACCGCGTCGTTGTCGGCTACCGTGCGGCCGCGCTCGGCGGTGGTTTCGAGTCGCGCGTGGGTCAGTTCCAGGTAGTACAGCCGTTCGATGCGCTGCGTGTCTTGGGTGCGACCCACGCGGGCGTGCCACGAGCTGCGCACTTCGCTCACCGTGTCCAACCGTTCGGCGCTGCCGGCAATCAAATTGCGGTACAGCCCGTCGAGCGGGTACGAGGTCAGCTCGCCATTCCACGAGCGCAACTTCGGCCCGAGTTCGAATTTGTTTTTGGCGATCCAGCGCTGGCCGAACGGTTGCCGGTGCGTGTGTTCGAGCGTCAGCCGCGGGCCGGTGTTGGCGCTGTAGCCGGCGCCCAGGGTGGCTTGCTGCAGCGGCAGTTCACGCACCTGCACCAGCACCGGCGCGGCCTGCGCGGTGTCGGGCTCGACATCCAGCACCACCGACGCGCCTTCGAACAAGCCCGACTTCTGCAGCCGTTCCTGAAAGTCGATCAGCTGCGATTCGCGGTACGCATCACCGGTGCGCAAGGTGTTGAGCTTGCGCACGGTGGCGTCGTCGTAGCGTGCCAGGCCGCTGATGCGCAGCGAGCCCAGGTGGTACAGCTCGCCGCTGGCCGCGCTCACGTCGAGTGCCACCGTGTTGGCGTCGGCATCGATGCGTGCGCTGGTGTCGGCCAGCGTGGCAGCCGGGTAGCCGTCGGCGCGCAATTTGGCCAGCGCGATGTTTTTTGCATTGCGCCACTGTGCTTGGCGGAATGCGTAATCGGGCGGCAACTGCCAGCCGTTGCGCACCTGCGCCAGCAGCACGCGGGCGTTGAGGTCGCCGCCATCGGCTGCGCGTTGCAGCGGCCCGCTGGCTTTGAAGTCGAAGTGATCGACCATCGCGCGCACACCCGGATCGACTTGCACTTGCACCAGCGGCAGCTCGCCCGACGTCGCTGCGGGTGCACTGGCGGCGCTGGCTGCACTGGCTGCAGCGGACGCAGCCGGTGCAGCCGGTGCAGCCGCCGCCACGCCAGCCCGGGCCACCTTCACCTCGGGGTTGAAGTAGCCCTCGGTCTCGAGCAGCGAGCGCACCTGCGCTGGTGCAGCGGCAATCAATCGGTCGACCTCGGCCGGCGTGATGTCTTCGCTTTCGGGCGCGCTTTGAAAACGCGCCAGGTCTAAATACGTGAGCAACAAGGTGCGCAATTCCGACGGTGCCAGCACCTCCAGTCGGTACACCGGCACCGCCGGTTTAGCGGCAACCGCGGCGGCCGCCGCAATCGCCGCCGTCGCGGCCGGGTCGTCGGACTGGAACAGGCGGGTCACGCTGGCGCAGCCGCCGAGGCCGAGTAGCGCGATGGCACCGGCCAGGCACGCTGCAATGCATGCCGCGCGCGGTGGCCTCATCGGCTGAGCACGCGCATGGCGGCCTCCAGGCCGGCCAGCGTCAGCGGGTACATGCGTTGGCCCATCAGCTGTTGCACCAGCGCGATGCTTTGTCGGTAACCCCACAACGATTGCGGCTCGGGGTTGATCCAGGCGAAGTGCGGATACGCGCGGGTCAGTCGACCCAGCCATTCGGCGCCGGCTTGCGCGTTGTGGTGCTCGATGCTGCCGCCGGGTTGAACAATTTCATACGGGCTCATCGTCGCGTCGCCGACGAAAATCAATTTGTAGTCTTTGTTGTACTTGCGCAGCACGTCGTCGGTGGCGAATTTTTCGCTGTGGCGACGCTGGTTGTTCTTCCACAGGTGGTCGTACACGCAGTTGTGAAAGTAATAAAACTCGAGGTGCTTGAACGCCGATTTGGCGGCGCTGAAAATCCCTTCGACGCGGGCCACGTGATCGTCCATCGTGCCGCCCACGTCCATCAGCAGCAGCACTTTCAGGTGGTTGTGGCGTTCCGGCACCAGCCGCAAATCGAGCTGGCCTGCATTGGCAGCGGTGGCGCGAATCGTGTCGTCGAGGTCCAACTCATCGGCCGCGCCGACGCGTGCAAAGCGGCGCAGTCGGCGCAGCGCCACTTGAATTTGCCGGGTGCCCAATTCGGCGTCGCTCGAATAGTCTTTGAAGCGGCGTTGGTCCCACACTTTGACCGCGCTGTGTTGGCGGCTGCGGTCTTGCCCGATGCGTATGCCTTGCGGGTTGCTGCCGTAAGCGCCGAACGGGCTGGTGCCACCGGTGCCGATCCATTTGCTGCCGCCTTCGTGGCGTTCTTTTTGCTCCTCGAAGCGCTTTTGCAAGGTCGCCATCAATTCGTCCCAACCCATTTTGTCGATGGCGGCCTTTTCTTCTGCGCTCAGCTGCAGTTCCAGTGTCTTGCGCAACCATTCCAGCGGTATGTTCTGGCTGAAATCGACTTGGTTCCCGACACCTTGGAAGTAGGCCGAAAACGCGCGGTCGTAGGCATCGAAATGCGCTTCGTCTTTGATCAGCGTGGCCCGCGCCAGCACATAAAACGTATCGAGCGTCGGGCCGCCGCCAGCGTCCTCGAGTACGCCGGCCTGCAGCGCTTCCAGCAGCGTCAGGTACTCACGCACCGACACCTTGAGCCGGGCGGCGCGCAGCGATAAAAAGAAATCAATCAGCATGGGTTGCGGTGCCGTGGGAAGGCTGAACAAGTATGGTGCCCTCGCTGACCGGCTCTGCCGCACGCGGCCATGGGGCTGCGGCCTATGGCTTACCCGCCGGCCGCGCGTCGGCCAAGCCGCCTGCGGCGAGCAGCGCGGGGAAAAAAATGAACGAGTTCAGCAGCGCGTCTGCCACGCTGAGCAACACCAACGTCGCCAGCAGCACCGGCAGCGCTTCGCTGCGCCACACATGGGGTTGATGGGTGTGCATGCCGACCCGAATCGCCGGCGCCATCAGCAAGCCGAAGCCCAGTGCCAAGCCGACCAGCCCGAACTGCCCGACCACCAACAGCGGCAAACCCCACGGGCGTCTGCCGTCGGCCCGCCACCAGTCCCATTGCGCTGAGCCGGCGAGTGGCCGCTCGAGCGCGCGGTGCAGCAGTTTTTGGTCTTGCGACACCCGCCAGGTCAGTGAGCTGCGGCCTGCGCCTTTGATGCCATCGACCACCGCACGGCCCACCGCCGTTTGCGTGGCCAGTTGGCGCATCGGCACGACGCCGGAAAAGTACACCGCGGTGCTGAGCACGAAAGCGATCGTGGTCGCCAGTGTGAGCCGCTTCAGGTTGATGGCTGATGTCACCGCAGGCGAGTCCGCGTGCAGCGCGAACAACCACGCCGCGCCCAGGCCCATCAGCAGCAGCGCACCCATCGATTGCGCGGCAACCGCCATCAGCACCACCAGCGCGGCCGTCCAGCGGGCACGGCGGCGCGCCGCGTCGCTGTCGGTGGTCGATCGCGCAAGCCACACGGCGCACAGCGCACACAGCGCGATCCACAGCCCGTACTGGTTGCCATGTTCAAACCAGCCCACCGGGCGAAACCCGAGGTAGCGCGCCGCGCCGTCGTCGCGAAACGGATGCGGCCCGTACAGCGCTGCGTACCAACGGCCAGAGCCGAATGCGCCCTCGTACAGCGCCATCGGCGCACACGCCAATGCCGACCAGGTCAACCCGCGCACCAATCGGTGTTGGCCGGTGGTGCTGGTGCAGTACAGGCGACCGAGCAGCCACGGCGCGCCCCACGTGCCTGCCAAATACAAGCTGCACACGCCGCCGGCGGGCGACGACGGATTTGTATGCACCAGCCATGCCGCTTGCGCCAGCGGCCAGCTGACCCACAACGCCACCGGCAGGTCGAACCCGTTGGGGCGCAGCTGCCGCAGCCGCCGCCAGTCGAACGTCAACGCACCCAGCAGGGCCACCACCGGCGCGACCCAGGCCTTGGTCAGCAGCATGTTCGACGGTACGGCCGCACCGGTGATCCAGTACGGAAATACCGCGTCCAGCGTGCCGGCCGGATAGGTGCCGACCGGCAGCACCAACCATCCGCCCAAACAAACCACCAGCACGGCAATACGGGGCCGCCATACGCCAAACGATGCCAAGCCAGCGGCTGCAAACAGGAGGTAAGCCACTGGGGCGCTGGTCATGGCGTGATGATAATTTCGCGCGGTCGCGTGATCGCGTTTTGGTGCCTACCCATTCATGCGCAATCTTCTCGGTCTCGATGCGACCCAAGCGAGCGGCGCGTTGGCATTCACGGCGGCGTCACTGGCCTGCGCGTTGGCCGCGGCCAGCGCGCCGGGCAGCGCGGCACGGCTGTGGCGGGCGATGGCGTGGTGCCACGCCGTGCTGGCCATCGAGGTCGTGTTCGGTTTGCGTTACGCGGCACACGACTGGGTCAACTCGGTGCTTCAGCAGGGCGGCATGTATGCGCAGCGGGCCGAGCTGCAGCGGGTGCTGATAACGGCTGCGGCAGCGCTTTCGGTGGCCGGCATCGCGCTGATCTGGGCGTTGCGCACCTTTGGCGCGGCGCTGCAGCTGGCGCTGGCGGCGAGCTTTTGCGCGTGGATGTTTTTCGCGCTCGAGTCGGTTTCGCTGCACGCGATCGACGCGCTGCTGTACCGCGCAGTGGGGCCGCTGCGGTGGGTCGGGTTGGTGTGGCTATGCCTGGCTGCGGTCGCCGCCGCGGCGGCACTGCGTTATCGACTTACCGCCGCTGCCGCTGCATGAACATGAGCCGCTCGACCAGCGACACGTCTTGCTCGGTTTTCATCAACGCGCCGATCAGCGGTGGCGTGACCACCGCGTCGTCTTGGCTTTGCAGCGCAGCCAAAGGAATGTCCTCGGCCACCAGCAACTTCAGCCAATCGAGCAGCTCGGAGGTCGACGGCTTTTTCTTCAACCCTGGCAGCTCGCGCACTTCGTAAAAACGCCGCATCGCAGCGGCCAGCAATTCTTGTTTGAGCTGCGGAAAGTGCACCGCCACGATGCGCTGCATGGTGGCGGCGTCGGGAAACTGGATGTAGTGAAAGAAGCAGCGGCGCAAAAACGCGTCGGGCAGTTCTTTCTCGTTGTTCGAGGTGATGAACACCAGTGGCCGGTGCAGCGCCTGAATCAGCTCCCGCGTCTCGTAGACATAGAACTCCATGCGGTCGATTTCGCGCAGCAAGTCGTTCGGAAACTCGATGTCGGCCTTGTCGATCTCATCGATCAGCAACACCACCGGTGCGGGTGCGGTGAACGCTTTCCACAGCACACCCTGCACGATGTAGTTGCGGATGTCTTTGACCTTTGCGCCGCCGTCGATATCGGCCAGTTGGCTGTCGCGCAGGCGGCTCACCGCGTCATATTCGTACAGGCCCTGCTGTGCTTTGGTGGTGCTTTTGATGTGCCACTGCAGCAGCGGCATGCCGAGCGCTTTGGCTACCTCTTCGGCCAGCATGGTTTTGCCGGTGCCGGGCTCGCCCTTGACCAGCAACGGGCGCTTCAACGTGGCGGCGGCGTTGACGGCCAGCATCAAGTCGTCGGTGGCAACGTAGTCGGATGTGCCGGTGAATTTCATAGCGAGCCCAAGGCCTAAAAGCGGCCGCAGTATAGAGATCGCCGTGCCCACGAACGGGTTTGCCCCGCCTATACTCCGGCGTTGATTTTCGACCCGCCTTTCCACCTGCCTTGCGCATCCTGCTGATCATGAAAACACTGTTCTCTCTTGTCCTGACGTGGTTGATTTCTGGTGCCACGCTGGGTGCCTTCAGCACCGGTGCCGTCGCCCAAGACGCGAAAGCGGGTGAGAAAAAGGCGCAGCTGTGCATCGGTTGCCACGGCATCGTCGGCTACCAGGCCAGTTTTCCTGAAGTGCACAAGGTGCCGATGATTGCCGGCCAAAGCGCGCCGTACATCGTGTCGGCGCTCACTGCCTACAAAAAGGGTGAACGCTTGCACCCCACCATGCGTGGAGTCGCCGCGGCGCTGAGCGACCAGGACATGGCGGACTTGGCGGCGTTCTACCAATCGCAAGCACAGGGCGCTGCGCCTGCACCCGCCGTGGTGGCCGAGCCCTCGGCCCGGGTTGCCGAATTGATGAAAAAAGCCAATTGCATTTCGTGCCACGGTGCGAATTACAGTAAGCCGATCGCTCCCAATTACCCGAAGATTGCCGGTCAGCACCCGGACTATTTGTACGTGGCACTGAAGGCGTATCAGACCGACGGCAACCCGCAGGTGGGCCGCAAGAACGCCATCATGGGCGGCATGGCGCGGCAATACACCCACGCCGAGCTGAAGGAATTGGCGGCCTATGTCGGATCGCTACAAGGCGAACTGCACACCGTGCCGCAGTCGCGTTGGCGTTGAGCATCACGCTGGCTGCAACGTCAGCGGGCTGAACAGGAAAAGCCGCGATTTGCGGCTTTTTTTGATTGGAGCCGCAGCAAGCGTTTCGGGTGGCGTTTCGCCGAGGAGGTCGCGTCGATGAATTACGTATCGGTGATGCGTGAATGGCCCTACGGGTATGACCAATGCGGTGAGCCAGCCGGTGACCTGGCGGCGCGTTGCGGCGTCGCGCTTGCCGCGAGCATCGGTGCGTGATGCCCCATCCACGTAGCGACCCACGCGGTTTTTTACGCGCACTGTTCGATGCCGCAGTAGCAAGCGCAGCGCCCGCACTCAACATCGCGTTGCATTTGCCGCCACCTCCGGTCGGGCGCACATTGGTCGTTGGCGCGGGCAAGGCCGCCGGCGCAATGGCTGCCGCAGTCGACGCGCTGTGGCCTGCGGCAGCCTCTTTGTCGGGCTTGGTGATTACCCGCTACGGCCACGTTCCGCCAGACGTTCGGGCGAATCCAGGTCGCATCGAAGTCATCGAGGCAGCGCACCCCGTGCCCGATGCCGCGGGCCTGCGCGCGACCGAGCGCATTGCCGGGCTGGTGCGCGGTCTGGGTTTCGACGATTTGGTGCTGTGCCTGGTGTCGGGCGGTGGCTCGGCCTTGTTGGCCATGCCAGCTGCCGGTGTGGGCTTGCAAGACAAACAGGCGATCAGCCACGCGCTGCTGAAAAGCGGCGCGACCATCGGTGAAATGAACTGCGTGCGCAAACACGTGTCGGCGATCAAGGGCGGCCGGCTGGCTGCGATGTGTGCGCCCGCTCAGGTGGTCACCCTGTTGATCAGCGATGTACCGGGCGATGCGCCGGAAGTCATCGCCAGCGGCCCGACGGTGGCGGACCCCACCACCTGCGCCGACGCGCTGGCGATCTTGGCGCGCCACCGCATTGCAATTCCTGATGTCGTGCGGCGCGGGCTGGAAAGCGGTGCGTTTGAATCCCCCAAACCAGGCAGCGCGGTGTTTGCACGACATCTGGTGCATCTCGTGGCCACACCGCAGCAGGCGCTGGAGGCTGCTGCGTTGCGAGCGCGCGCCGCCGGAGTGGATGCCCACATCTTGAGTGATGCGATGGAGGGCGAATCGCGGGAAGTCGGCAAAGTCCACGCAGCCGTGGCGCGCGCAGTGGCGCAGCGCAATGCCCCGTTCAACAAGCCGTGCGTGTTGTTGAGCGGTGGCGAAACCACGGTGACGGTGCGGTCGAAAGGCGGCCGGGGCGGGCGTGCGACCGAGTTCTTGTTGGGGCTTGCTGTCGCACTGCAAGGCGAGCCAGGCGTCTATGCGTTGGCGGGTGATACCGACGGCATCGACGGCGAACCGGGAACAAACGCCTATGGCGTGGTGGTGACCAACGCGGGTGCCGTCGTCACGCCCGACACCTTGGTTCGCGCTACACAACTCGGCTTGAATGCGGCCGACCATGCCGACCGCAACGACGCCTTTAACTATTTCGCGCCGCTGGGCGACTTGGTAATTACCGGCCCCACGTTCACCAACGTCAATGACTTTCGGGCCGTGCTGATTTTGTAATTTCAATGCCGGCAAAGCTTGGGCAATCACCCCGGCCTGCAGCTCCCAAACGCCTCAGGTAAGGTGAATGCATGAATCCACCTGATGTGCCAGCAGTTCGCCGATCTGCTTCTGTTTGGTCGCTGGCCTGGCGGCAATTGATGCGGGACTTTCGCGCCGGCGAGCTGCGGTTGTTGGTCGGTGCCGTGTTGTTGGCGGTGGCCGCGCTGACGGCAGTCGGCTTTTTTGCCGATCGGCTGAACGCCGGGCTGGCGCGCGATGCGACGCAGCTGATGGGCGGCGACGCCATCGTCGCCAGCGACTTGCCGACGCCCGCGGCGGTGGTCGACAAGGCGCACGCCTTGGGCCTGCGGACCGCGGCCACCGCGGAGTTTCCGAGCATGGCGCGTGCCAGCGATGAACGCGGTGGTGCGTCGCGGCTGGTCAGCGTCAAGGCAGTCAGCGACAGCTATCCGCTGCGTGGCGCGATGCGGATCAGCACCGGCCCAGGCACGCCCGAGGTGTCGGCGGCGCGCGCGCCTGCGCCCGGCACGGTGTGGGTGGAGTCGGCCGTGCTCAGTGCGCTGGCGCTGCACGTCGGCGATGTGCTGTTGCTGGGCGATGCGACCTTGCGCATTGCCCACCGCATCGTGATCGAGCCCGACCGCGGCGCGGGGTTCATGGGGTTTTCACCCCGCGTCATGTTGAACCAGGCCGATCTTCCGGCCACCGCACTGATCCAGCCGGCCAGCCGCGTGACCTACCGCCTGATGGTTGCGGCCAACGCTGGTGCGGCTGCCAAAACCAATTCCAATTCCAATGGCGATGTCGCCAGCGTGCGCGAGTTCACTGCCTGGACTACCGCGCAGGTGCAAGCCCAGTCGTTGCGCGGTGTGCGGGTCGAGTCGCTGGACTCGGGTCGACCCGAGCTGCGGCAAACGCTAGACCGCGCCGAGAAGTTTTTGAACCTGGTGGCGCTGTTGTCGGCGCTGTTGGCCGCCGTCGCGGTGGCTATTGCTGCGCGCGATTTCGCCAGCCGCCACCTCGACGATTGCGCCATGCTGCGGGTGCTCGGGCAGTCGCAGCGCACGATGGCGGTGCAGTATTTGATCGAGCTCGCATTGGTTGGGCTGCTGGCCAGCGCGGCAGGCGTTGCATTGGGCTATGCGGTGCATCACGTGTTTGTTTGGCTGCTGGCCGGGCTGGTCAGCGCCGGCCTGCCAGCCGCGTCGTGGTGGCCGGCGCTGCTGGGGCTCGGGGTGGGCCTCACTTTGCTGATGGGTTTCGGCGCACCGCCCATCCTGCAACTGGCGCAGGTGCCGCCGCTGCGGGTCATCCGGCGCGACGTCGGCGCGCTCAAACCGGCATCGATGCTGGTGCTGTTGGCCGGTGCGCTTGGCTTTGCCGGGCTGTTGCTGGCGGTGTCGTCCGACGTGACGTTGGGGCTGATCACGGTTGGCGGTTTCGCAGCCGCCATTGCCTTGTTTGCACTATTAAGTTGGATCGCAGTGCGGTTGCTGCGGCGCGCGGTGCCGGAATCGAACGCGCCGCGCTGGCTGATTTTGGCGACGCGACAAATCGCCGCACGGCCGGCATTTGCGGTGCTGCAGGTGTCGGCTTTGAGTGTGGGTCTGTTGGCGCTGGTGTTGTTGGTGTTGCTGCGCACGGATCTGATCAGTAGTTGGCGCCAGTCGACCCCGCCCGACGCGCCAAACCGCTTCGTGATCAATTTGCAGCCCGAGCAGGGCGCAGCGTTCAAGGCGCACCTGAACGCGGCCGGCATCACCCAGTTCGACTGGTATCCGATGGTGCGTGGGCGCTTGGTGGCCGTCAACGGCCAGCCGGTGTCGGCTGAGGCGATGCACGGTGAGCGTGCGCGGCGATTGATCGAACGCGAATTCAACCTCAGCCATTCGCCATCGTTACCACCAAACAACGCAGTGGTTGGCGGCCGCTGGCTGGCCGAAGAGCAGGGCGGCCTGAGCGTGGAGGCCGGCATTGCGGACACCCTGGGTTTGAAGCTGGGGGACTCGCTGCGGTTTGATATCGCCGGTCAGCCCACCGAGGCGCGCATCACCAGTGTGCGCAAGGTTGACTGGGGCTCGATGCGCGTCAACTTCTTCGTGCTGTTTCCAAATTCCAAGCTCGAAGACGTGCCGGTGACGTATGTCGCCGCATTCAAGGCACCGACCGGTGGCGCTGCAAACGACAAGATTGAAGCCACCGAATTCGACAATTCCTTGATTCGCCAATTTCCCAACCTGACCAACATCGACGTGACTGCATCGATCGTGCAGCTGCAAGGCGTGCTGGGGCAGGTGATCGGCGCAGTCGAGTTTTTGTTTGTATTCACGCTGGCGGCCGGCTTGGTGGTGCTGTTTGCGGCGGTTTCTGCGACCCGCGAAGCACGTTCGCGCGAGTTTGCGGTCATGCGTGCGTTGGGCGCCAGTGGCAGTTTGCTTGCCCAAGTGCAACGCGCTGAGCTGTTGGGCATCGGCGCGCTGGCTGGTTTGCTGGCGTCAGTGGCCGCGATGTTCGTGGGCTGGTTGCTGGCGCGCCAGGTATTCAACTTCAGCTGGAACGCCTCTCCATGGGTGCCGTTGATGGGCGCGGCGGTTGGCGCGCTGCTGTCGCTGGCCGCCGGCTGGTGGGGTTTGCGTGAGGTGCTGCGCAAACCGGTGGTGGAAACCCTGCGTAGCGCTGCGTTGTAAGCACCCATTTCAACGTACAACTGCGATGGTGTGACGTAGGCGTAAAAAAGCCCGCCCCGGTATTGAGCCGAGGCGGGCTGATTTACTTTGCGCAGGAGGCCGAGGCACCGAGG
>JAYUGJ010000114.1:0-19807 GCA_043738425.1 Burkholderiales bacterium | reverse complement strand
AGGCCAAATCGGCTGGCGTTGGGGTCTTTTGTTTTGGTGACTTTTATTTGGACCAGCAAATAAAAGTTACCCGCCCGCCGGGGCGGAACCCGGCGCGGTGCAACGCGGTGGACTCACCACAACAAAACAAACCAAGCAGCATCGCCAGCGACCAACCCGTCAGCCGCGTCAGCCGCAGACCGACAGGCGCTTGCCGCCGGCAGCAAACGAAAGGATCAATCCCGTGCCATTTGCCGGCGGGCCTTTTGGGTCAGGTCGATGTAGCGTTCCAGCGTGCGCAACGTCGCGCTGGAGAGTTCGATCCATTCGCAGCCGAGCCGCACACCGCGCGCATCGAGTTGCAATGAGCTGACGTGTTGCAAGCGCAGCGGCACCGAGACGGTGGTGTCGCAATCGAGCTCGAGCGTGACGCCGTGCATCACCACGCCGGGCTCGATCATCGGCACGTCTTCGGGCAAGAACAACGCGCAGCCGCCGGTACTGACGTCGAGCACCCGCAGGCTGAGTGCCACATTGGCATACATCGGGTGAACGAGTCGTGCGGTCGGCGCATGCGACATCAGCGGGCGCACCCGAAAGCCGTTGCGCCGCTGGAAACGAAAAATCTCGCGTGGATAGCCGCAACTCACTGCACTGGCATCGCCGTGGTGCACCAGCACCAGACCGTGGATGTCGAACTGCACTTTGACGCTGTCGAGGTAGCCGACCGCCACCGCTTCGTTGCATTCGACCAGCGCTTGCAGCGCGGCCGCGTCGTTGGCCACGCACTGTCGGGTGTTGAAGCTGATCACGCCGCGTTCAGCGTTTGCGGTCGACAGCGCAGCGGTCACCGAGACGCCGTTGGGCGCGACCAGGTTGACCGCCACATTGGCATCGATCAGCCGCTTGAGCATGGTCGCGAGTTCAACGCCGGCGGTGATGCGAAAGTCCTCCAGCCCGCCGTGCGCTGCGGCGACCACATCGAGCGGCATCGGCAGCGTGCCGAGCGGCATCGGCTGCGAATCGGCAATGTGCGCAGCCGCGGCGGTTGGCGTGGTCGCAGGTGCAGCAGCCGATGCGATCGCGCCGGCGGTCGTGGTTATGTTCGGCGGCGCGCCCATGTCAGTGCAGCGTGTCGGAATGACCGGCCAGCAAGTTGTCGAGGTCGTCGAGCCACGGCTCGGCGAGCACGCGAATTTCGGCATCGTTGACCAGGATGCGCTGCATGATGCTGGCCTTCAGTTGCGCTTCGTCGCGGCCCAGCGCGCCGTCAGTCACTGCGTGTTTGAGGCGCGAAATCAGTACCGCGCACGCACCTTCGAGCTTGACGACTGCGTCCCAGTTGCCGTGGCGTGCGGCGTCCAGCATGTCTTGGCTGGCGCGCTCGATGGCTTCGTAGTAGGTCAACAAGTTCGATGGCATGGCGGCGAATTCAGCGCGTCTGGCGTGGGGAATGTGGTTCATCAGCGGGCACCGTTCGCCGCCTGATTCGCCAGCCGATTGGCAGCCGGCCCGATGGCGGTCCACGCACTGCGGATCGGCTCCATCAGGCGCGCGCATTCATCGAGCGCGGCTTCGTCGTTGTGCAAATTGGCGTGCGTCAAACGCAGTGCGATGTAGCTGTACAGCGCGCTCAAGTCGGCTGCCAGTGCGCCACCGGCTTGCAAGTTCAAACCGGCATGCAAACCGTCGTCGACGATGGCGATGGCGCGGCCGATGGCGCGGCACTTGGCATCGATGTGGGCCGCACGCATGGCACCGCGCGCCTGCGCCACGGCTTCGTCGAAGCCGTCGAACAACAGCTCGACCAGCTGGTGCGGGCTGGCACCGGTGACGCCGGTTTCAGCACCGACTTGGCGATAGGCATGTGCCATCGACGGCGTGGCGGTCGCACCGCGTTGCGCGTGCATTGGGGCGGACACGTGGGTCGGGTCGGCACTTTTGACCGAGTAGGCAGCAGCGAACATGGGGGCCAATTTCAGGAGTGGTTGCCCCATAAATATCGGCGGTGCCTGTGGTGACTTGAGTCGGCGTAACCGCTGCTTTTGTGTGCTTTTTACGCTGCACTGTGGGCCAGCCGACGCCAGCACGCCGGCCTCAACCGGTGCTGCGATTCCACTGCGATATTTGCTGCGTCACGTAGGTCGAAAAACCGTTCAGCGCGGCCAGCTTGGTGTCGAGTGAGCCGTACTGCGCTTCCAGCCGCTTTTGGGTTTGCGCCAGCCGCTGGTCGAGCGCGTCTTGCGACTTCTGGTTGCGCTGCAATTTGTCGGTCAACCCACTGCTGCGTGTGGTCAGCGTGCCGCCGGTGTTGAGCATGTTGTCGGCCGCGCTGCGAAAGCGGCGGCCAAAACCTTCGGCGGTGGCGTCCAGCGGGTTCGCGTTGGCAAACAGCGCGCGCAGTTGCGGCAAATTCGCCAGCGCGTTGGCAACCCGGGTGGCGTTGAGCGTGAGGCTGCCATCGCGCTGCTGCTCGAAGCCGGCGTCCGACAAGCGGGTGAAGGTGGCCGACGCGGTGGAACTGTCGCCGAGCAAGCTGCGCAGCCGCGACTGCAACGCCACGATCGAGCCGTCGCCTTGCAGCGGTCCGGCGCGCCGGGCCGCCGCGTCGTACTTGGTGTCGGTGGCAATCAGCTTGGTGACCTCGGAATACGCGGTGGCAAAGTCTTGCAGGGTTTTTTTGATCGCTTCGGCGTCGCTCGCCACCGTCACCTGGACTGGCCCAGTCGTGGGCGCAGTCAACGTCAACGACACGCCGTCGAGCACATTGGCCAGCGTGTTGCTGGTCGAGCTGACGGCCACGCCATCGATGGTGACGAGCGCGTTCGCCGCGGCGGTGGTTTGGATGGCCGCCGTTACCCCGCTGGACGGGTCGTACCCGAGGCTGGCGAGCGCGCCGGTTGCGCCGCTGGTTTGCACCCGAAAGCCGTTGCTCAGGCCTGCTTCTTTCGAGCGCAGTACCAACCGCGCGCCAGTAGCGTCGGTCAACACGCTGGCCGCCACCGCCGCACCCGAGGCATTGATCTTGTCGCGCAGCGTCTCGACGGTGTCGGTCGCCAGCACATTGATGTCGACGCTCGATGCCGCAGATGCCGGAAGTCGCGGTGCAAAACTACTTTGGCCGGTGCCCCAGGTGCCCAGCTCCAGCGTCAAAGTGCCGCTGCCTACCGCGGCAGTCGACGCTGCAAAGGTGTGGCCCGCCACCAGCGACTGCGCGCTGGCCAGCTGCTGCACTTGCACCGCATAGGCCGCCGCCAGCGCATTGCTGCTGGTGGTGACCGACACCGCTGCGTTGCTCGACGCGGCACTGGTTTGTTGCCAGAAGCTGCTCGCCGACAGCTTCGCGCTGAGGTCGCGCAACTTGGCGACTGCGCTGCTGATCTTGCCGACTTCGGAGATCTGCGTTTGGATCTTGGTTGCGTCGGCGGCAAGCTTGTCTTTGGGCTGCCGCTCGATGGCCATCAACTGCGTGATGATCGAACGCACATCGAGGCCACTGCCAATACCGGGTGAGCTGATCGTTGCCATGAACTGGTTCTCCGAAGGCCAAACGAAAATTGGCACCGACGTGCCCCAGAAGGACCCGGCGGCGCCAAAAACGAGCGCTTCCCAACACACGTTTCAAACACTGTTTCGGCAACTTCGGACCCCACTTGAGTCCTTTGTTGCGATGCCTCACGACATCAGTGATTTCTCACTCGCTTGTGAGGTAGCCAAATCAGCGCTGCAGCAATTGCAGCACCTGCTGTGGCAACTGGTTGGCTTGCGCGACCATCGCGGTGCCGGCTTGCTGAAGGATGTTGGCGCGCGACATGTTGGCGGTTTCCACCGCGAAGTCGGCATCCATGATCCGACCGCGTGCAGCGGCTTGGTTTTCACCGCTGATTTGCAAATTGGAAATCGCGAATTGCATGCGGTTCATCGCCGCGCCATACGCCGCGCGCTGGGTGCTGATCGAGTCGAGCTGCAGATCGATCGCAGTCAGTGCGCCCGATGCCGAAGCGATGGTGCCGACATCACCGCCGACTGCGGTGACCGCGGTGGTGGTGAGCGACAAGGTGTCGCCGTTGTTGGCACCGACTTGAAAAATGTGCCCGCCCGCGCCGGTGCCGATCACCGCGATGCCGTTGAATTTGGTTTGCGCGGCAATGCGGGTGATTTCGGAGTTGAGCTGCTGGTATTCGGCGTCGAGATTGGCGCGGTCGGACGCACCGTTGGTGCCGTTTTGCGACTGCACCGACAGTTCGCGCATGCGCTGCAAGATGTCGGTCACGGTAGCGAGGCCGCCTTCAGCGGTTTGCGCCAACGAGATGCCGTCGTTGGCATTGCGGATCGCCACGTTGATGCCTTTGACCTGGGCATTCATGCGGTCGGCAATCGCCAGGCCGGCCGAGTCGTCTTTGGAATTGTTGACACGCAGGCCAGACGACAAACGCTCCATCGAGGTGGCAAGCGAGTCTTTCGACATCGACAGGTGGCGCTGTGCGTTAAGCGAAGAAGTGTTCGTGTTGATGGTTTGGGCCATGGTGCGCTTTCAGGGTGATCTGTGGAGACAACCGGGATGGTTCCCCGGCGACTTCAGGCCTCGAAACGCGTGGCCTGTTCAATCAATTTTTGGTTGCCGCTGCCGCGTGCATTCGCTGAATAAGAAGGTGGTTGGCAGTGCAATTCACCGCTCGACAACCCGCGCTTCGGCGGCGTGACCGGCCTGGGGCAGCGCTACACGGCATCACCGCCGGGCGAAAAAAAGCCGCCCGGGTGGGCGGCTTCGCGCGGCTGCCTGCGCAGCCCGCGCGCTTTTTGTAATCAGCGCCGTCAATCAGGGCAACAAATCGACGCAATAAATCAACGCAACGAATCAACGCAACAACTGCAGCACCAGCTGTGGCAGCTGGTTGGCCTGCGCGACCATCGCGGTGCCGGCCTGCTGAAGGATGTTGGCGCGCGACATGTTCGCGGTTTCGCTGGCGAAATCGGCATCGACGATGCGCCCGCGTGCAGCACTTTGGTTTTCACCGGTGATCTGCAAGTTCGAAATGGCGAATTGCATCCGGTTCATCGCCGCGCCGTAGGTTGCCCGCTGGGTGGTGACCAAATCGAGTTTGGTGTCGATGGCGGTCAGCGCAGTAGCGGCTGCAGCGGCCGTGGTCAGACCGCCGGCCACCGTGGTGATGGCTGCGGTGGTGACGGTCAGCGTGTCGCCGTTGTTCGCACCGATCTGAAACACCTTCGCGCCAGCACCGGCACCGATGATGGCGGTGCCGTTGAACTTGGTTTGCGCGGCAATGCGGGTGATTTCGGCGCTGAGCTGCTGGTATTCGGTGTCGAGGTTGGCCAGATCGGACACGCCGTTGGTGCCGTTTTGTGCCTGCACCGACAGCTCGCGCATGCGCTGCAGCACGTCGGTCACGGTCGACAGCGCGCCTTCAGCGGTTTGCGCCAGCGAGATGCCGTCGTTGGCATTGCGGATAGCGACATTGATGCCTTTGATTTGCGCATTCATGCGGTCGGCAATCGCCAGGCCCGCAGCGTCGTCTTTCGCGTTGTTGACGCGCAAGCCCGACGACAAACGCTCCATCGAGGTGGCCAGCGAGTTTTGTGATCTCGACAGCTGGCGTTGCGCGTTCAGTGAGCCGATGTTGGTGTTGATGTTCATCATGGTGTGTTCCTTCGGGGTGGGCAGCGCGCCGTGCGCACTGTCGTGGTGGGGGAAACCGGGCCATGGCACTGACTGCACGCCCGCTGGAACCTGTATCGGAGGGTTGCTGCGGCGACTTGAGACCACCGCGCGCAGGTGGTGTGAAAAACCGCACTGCATTCGCGCAAACCGTGATCGCCGAAAAAGCGGGGGTGGTTGGCCGGCTGTTCGATGGATCGCCAGCGTGCGCAGGTTGATGCCGTCGACCGCCGGGTAATTGCTTCCACCGCCCCTGAAGCGACGCGATTTCAGCGGATCTTCATCGCCGACCGCTTAAACTGCGGGGCTGGCGTTTGACCCGCGGTCAGTGCTGTGATACCTACCTGACGACGTTGAGAACCACGCATGAAACCCCTTTGCATTCGATGCAGGCCCCGAATCCGGGGACGGAACCGAAGCGCCTGCGCTGGCGTCAAGGCAGCGCTGAATAAGTCCGCTTTGGTATCGACTTCGGTATCGACTGCGGTGCCGATGGCACGCCGGTGTTACGCATGAGCCATCCCACCGACACCGCGACAACCTCACCTGCGGTACCTGCGCTGATGCCGGTGGTGCTGTTGCACGGGTTGCTCAGCACGACACGCGAATTCGGCCTGATTTCACTGCCGCTGCGCTCGCGCGGGGTGCACCTGATCACGCCGTCGATCGAGGGCTACACCGAGGCCGACCGCCGCCGTTTCTCGCGCTGGCAGGCGTGGGTCGACGCCGCGGTAGTGGCGATCCGGGCGCAGGTCGATGTCAGCAAGCCATTTGTGCTGGGCGGCCTGTGCAGCGGTGGCATGCTGGCAGCCGCGGTGGCCGCGCGCGGTGAATTCAATGTGCACACCTTGGTGATGCTGGCCCCGAGTTTTGGCTACGACGGCTGGTCGCGCACACATTCGTGGAACTGGCGGCGGCTGGGTTACTTCCTGCGCGTAGACCGCTTTATTTCGGTACGCGAGCGCCCGCCCTACGGCATCAAAAACCAAAAAATCCGCGCCTGGGTCGACCGCGACATGCAACAGCGCGCCAGCAGCGCCGCCGGGCCGTCGATGCTGCCGCTGTGGGCGATTGGCCAGTCTGAAAAGCTGATGGCCCACGTGAAGGCCGCGCTGCCCACGTTGCACACGCCAACCGTCATGATCCATTCCCGGCTGGACGAAATCTGTACCCTCGACGTGGTGCGGCGCGCGTTAGAGACCCTGCCACCGGGTGCAAATCGCCTGGTCGTGTTGGAAGACTCGTATCACATGATCACCATGGACAACGACCGCCACCAAGTCACTGCCGAGTTGTTGGCCTGTGCCGGGAAGGTTGAACGCAATGCCACGGCTGCTGTCGAACCGATATTCGCGGCTTCTGTGCAGCGTCCAGCGCGCGAACTCGTTGCGAATGACCATTCTTAAAGGAACGCGCCCATGTCCGACACCATGACCGAACTGTTGGGGCTGATCAAAAAGGCCTACGACATCGACCCCGCGTCGATCGACCCGCTGAAGCCACTGTCGGAATTCGGGCTCGACTCGCTCGCGCTCGCTGAGCTGATGTTCAACATCGAAGACCACTTTCACATCGACTACCCCGAGTCGCAGTCGCATGTGCAAACCCTGGCCGAATTGGTCAAGGTGGTCGACGAGGCGCGCGCCTCGGCCAACTCAAAATGAATTCGCGCGATGTGGTGATCACCGGCTGCGGGCTGGTATCGCCACATGGGCATGACCTGGACAGCGCGTTCGCGTCGCTGTTGCGCGGTGAATCGGCCGTCGGCTTGTGGAGCCATGGCGACATGCCACCGGCGGCCGCGGCCAGCGCACCGTTTGCCGCCGAGCGCTGGTTCACCAAGCTGCAATTAGTAGGCGTGGACCGCGTCAGCCAAATGGCGGTGGCGGCAGCCGAACTGGCACGTGCCGACGCGCAGTGGTCAAGTCAAGCCGAGCCGGTCGACCCCGAACGCGTCGGCGTTTTCATCGGCAGCGGCATGGGCGGCGCAGCGGCGCTGGAAGACGGCTACGAAGCTGCGCGCCTGGGCCGCCGGGTGTCCCCCATGTCGGTGGTGGCGGCAATGACCAACGCACCGGCCGCGCACATCGCGATGCGCGCCAACGCACAAGGCCCGGTCTATACCTATTCGGTAGCTTGTGCGTCGTCGGCGCTGGCGATTGCAGAGGCAGCCAAAGCCATCGCAGCCGGTGAAATCGACATCGCCATCGCCGGCGGTGCCGAAGCACTGCTGGTGCCCGGTGTGGTGCGCGCCTGGCAGGCGCTGCGCACGCTGGCCACACCCGATGCGGCCGAAATCAGCCAGTCGTGCCGGCCGTTCGATATCGCCCGCAGCGGCTTCGCGTTGGGCGAAGGTGCAGCGATGTTGGTGCTGGAATCGCGCGCCCACGCGGCCAAGCGCGGCGCTGCCGTGCGGGTTCAATTCGCCGGCAGTGGCGTCAGCTGCGACGCGCAACACCTGACCAAACCGCATGCCCAAGGCCAGGTCCGCGCGCTGCAAAAAGCGCTGCGCGCCAGCGGCTTGGACCCGCGCGACATCGGTTATTGCAACGCCCACGGTACCGCCACACGGGTCGGCGACGGCGTGGAATGCGAGGCGCTACGCACCGTCTGGGGCAACGACCTCGGCGTGCTGCGGGTCAGCTCAACGAAATCGATGCACGGCCACCTGCTGGGTGCTGCCGGCGCGCTGGAAGCGGTGATTACGGTGCTGGCGCTCGAACAGCGCATGGCACCACCCACGCCGACATGCGTGCATCCCGATCCGGTGTGTGATGTGCCGTTGATTGGCAGGGCCGCTGCCGCGCTGCCGAATTTGCGCGCCGCCATCAGCAATTCGTTTGCCTTCGGCGGCACCAACGTGGTGTTGGCCTTTACCCGCGCTGATTGACGCGGCGCGGCCTCACCGCCGCACCAGCCGGGAGCATCGAAGCGCCATCAGGGTGTCTTTGCCACCGGCTTGGCAGCGGCAGAAGCCGGCACCGGTGGCACGACATTGGCCGCGGAAGCAGACACCGCGCCGCCAACGACTGCTGCGCCTGCGGGCAAAAACCGCACCATCACCCGCTGGCCGACGCGCAGGTCGGTTTGATCCAACTGCAGCAGGCACTCGACCACGCGGGTATCGGTGGCGTTGTCGTTGCCGGAGGTGTCGGCCGCACCGGGCGGGCCGAAGACATCGCCGATGCTGAGCACCCGCGCGCTGTAGATCGTGGCCCCGTCGGCCACCGAAACCACCTCGGCGCGCATCCCGGTTTTGATGCGGCTGATCATCGATTCACTGAGGTCGGCGCGCACGATGCGTGGCCCGTCGGGCAGCAGGTGCAACAACACGCCGTGTGCATCGACGTACTCGCCGACCTCGGCGGTGCGCAGCACCACCCTGCCGGCCGCTGGCGCGCGGATGGTGGCGATGGCCAGCGTTTGGGTGGCCTGTGCCGCGCGTTGCTTGACCACCGCCAAGGCGGTTTGCTGCACCGCGAGTTGTTGCTCGGCGTCGGTGACTGCAGCGCGTGCGTCGTCGACCGCCTGGCCACTGCCCGCACCGGCCGCCTGCGCTTGTTGCAAGCGGGTGGCGCGCGTGCGCGCACTCGGCAAACGTGCCTGCAGCGCGCGCAACTCTGCCTCGGCGTGCGCTTGTTCGACCTTGGCTTGCTGCAGCACGTTGTTGGCTTCGCGCGTGTCGAGCTGCGCCAGCACCTGGCCCTGCGTCACCGAGTCGCCGGGCTTGACCGACCAACGCTGCACGGCACCACCTTGCACGCTGGTGACGCGCAGCAAACCACCAGGCACATCAACCCGGCCGCGCGCCATGGCAACGAAGCGGGCATCGCTGGCTGCCGCAGCCGCGGTCGCGTCAGCGGTCGCCGCTGCATCGGGTTTCGGCGAGCAGGCTGCCAGGCCGCAGGCCAGGCTCACCACCGCGCAGGCTGCGATCGAGGTGGTGCGGCTGCGGGCTAGATACGGGTCATTCATCGGTTTCCTTCGGTTGCGGCGGTACGCGTGTCGTCGAGCAAGCGGCCGTCTTCCATGTGCAGCACGCGGTCGGCATGCGAGACCACGCGCGGGTCGTGGCTGACACACAGCACCGCGGCACCGTGGCTGCGTGCCAGCTGGTGCAGCAAATTGATCACCATTTGGCCGTTGGCCGCATCGAGTGCGCTGGTGGGTTCATCGGCAAACAGCAGCTTCGGTTGCTTGGCCAGCGCGCGGGCAATAGCGACCCGCTGCTTTTCGCCGCCCGACATTTCGCGCGGCAGCAAGGTAACGCGCGATGCCAAACCGACCTCTCCCAATGCGCCGAGCGCGCGTTCGCGCGCGGCCGTGCGCGACATGCCCAGCGCGCCCAGCGGCAGCATCACTTGTTCGACCGCACTCAACGCGCCGAACAGGTTGAAGCCCTGGAACACAAAACCGGTGTGCTGCAAACGAAAGCGCTCGAGGGCTTTCGGTTTGAGCGCCCACAGCGACTCGCCGAGTGCTTCGACCACGCCCGCATCGGGCCGCGACAGGCCGCTGAGCAACGCCAACAAGGTGCTTTTGCCGCAGCCCGACGGGCCCGAAATCAGCGTCAGTTCGCCCACAGCCACCTCCAAACTGAGGCCACGCAAGATGGGTGTGTCGATGCGGCCACTGCGAAACGACTTTTCGAGGCCACGGGCGCGCAGTGCGATCGAACCTGCGGCGGCACCACCCGCCGTGCCCGGCCGGTGTGCGCTGCGGATGGCCCCGGCCACGCCAGGTTCCAGCACCACCGAATCGAGCGACGCCGCACTCATCGCAGCAACGACGCCGGGTCGGCCTGGCGCAGCGCACGCACTGCCGCCCAACCTGAAATCAATGAAATGGCCAACACCAACGCGGCACAAGCCAACGCCGCCCAGCCGTTGATTTGTACCGGCACGCCGTTGCGCCCGGCCAGCCACAGCGCAGCCGCAGCGCCGGCGCTGCCCAGCAGCAAACCGGCGATACCGATCCAGGCGGCCTGCTCGATCACCACCGCACGCAACGCACCCACGCCAATGCCGAGTGCTTGCAAGGCCGCATATTCAGTCGCCGATCCGGCCACCGCGCCCATCAAGGTTTGGCTGGTGATGACCGCCCCAACCAGGCACACCACCAGGGCCAAAAAAAGCACGCCCAAACCGGCCCCGGTATCGAGCAGCCAGTAGTTGGAAGCGCGCTTGGCCAGCGCCTCGCTGTTCAACACTTCGAAGCCATGGGCGCGACCCACCGCATCCAAACGGGCACGCACGGCGGCGCGCTGCGTCGCGTCGTTCAGCTGCAATACGTAATACATCATGCGCGGGTCGTCGGCACCAGCGGGCTGCAAACGGTGAAAGGTTTCCAACGAGGTCAACACGTTGACCCCACCCAAAGTGCGCAAGCCCGACACCGTGCCCACCACGCGCACCGTGCGGCCGTTGATGCGGGGCCGGTCGCCGACCACCACACCGAGTTTTTTCATGTCGTCCTGGTCGACCAGCACCGCATCGGGCTGGTTCAACTGGGCGCGCACCGCAGGCGTCATGACGCGGGCAAACAGCAGCCCCTCGGGCGCGGTGTCGACACCCGACACATAAAAAGTCACCGCCGCCACCTCGGCCCGCGAACGCCAGTCGGCCTCCATCCAGCGAAACGCTTCGACGCGGTTCACGCCTGCATCCATGCGCAGCCAGACTTCGGTATCGAGCGGCAACGGCCGGCCGTGTTCGACCGATTGCGTGCCGGGATAGGCCACCCACAAATCGCCGCGCGATGCGTTGATGTAGACCGCCGCGCTGCCAAAAATACCGAGCACCAGCGCGGCCTGCACCATCAACAGCAACCCCGAAAAGGCGACCGCCACCACCGCCGGCAAAAAGCGCCGCCATTCGTACAGCAGGCTTTTGCGCGCCAACGCGACGATCATGGTGCGGCTGGCGCAGCAGCAGCGGGCGCGTTGGCTTGTGACGCCGGCGCGGTGGCGGCTGTGGTTTGTGCGCGCGCGCCGCTGGTGGTTGCGGCGGCTGATTCCGCGGTGGCGGCCGACGGCATGGCGTCCATCAGTGCTGCGCCGCCACAGGCTTTGAATACCGCCACGTAGGCGATTTGCTCGGCCAGTGCGAGGCGCAGCGATTGCTGTTTCGCGGCCAGCGTGGCGCTGCGCGCTGCGGTGCGCTGAAAGCCATCGGCCAGGCCGAATTGCATGCGCGTCTCGATCGCACTGGTGCGCTCGCGCAGCGCAGTTTCCACCGCGGCTGCGGCGGCCGCGCGTTGGCGTTCGTAGTCGAGTTGCAGCAGCGCAGTCTGCGCCTCGGCCACACCCACCAGCACGGCCTGCCGGTACTGCGCGGTGGCCACATCGAATTCGGCATTGCGTGCAGTTTGGGTGGCCACGCGCTCACCACCGTCGAACAGCGGAATCGAAAACGCCGGCCCCAGGCCCAGCGTGCCACGCACCGTGCCCGAGCCCGGGCCGGTGACCGCCAACGTCAAACCCAGCAACCCCGACAAACTGATGCGCGGCTGCGCATCCGCATGCGCCAGGCCCGACGCATAGGCAGCCCGCAGCACGGTTTGCTCGGCGCGGCGTATGGCCGGGCGCTGGCGCAGTAAATCAGCCGGTAAGGCGGTGATGCGCAAGGTGGGACGAACGGCGGCAGCATTCGGGGCCAGGTCTTTAATCGCTCGATTGGCACCCGCTTCGCTGATCGCCGAGTTGCTGATCGCCGCCTTGCCAGTCGCTGCTTTGCCGGTGGGTAGTTTGCCGGTGGGTGATTTGCTGACCACTGATTTTTCGTCCACCCAGGGTGCCGGCAGCACCACCTGCAAGTCGCCTAACAACAGTGCCAAACGCGCCCTCGCCTGCACCGCCAACCAAACAGGTTCGGCCAGCGCGGCACGGGCCTGCAGTGCCGCGGCGACTGCGGCGGGCAGTTCATCGGCGGCCATTTGGCGGGTTTGCACCAGCGCTTTTGTCAAACGCGTGCGCTCGTCGGCCAATGCCGCGCTTTGCTGCAGCAGGTGTTGCTCGCGCTCGGCGGCGCGCATTTGGAAGTACGCCGCCGCGACCTCGGCAACCAGCGTGGCGCGGGTGGCTTGTTCGTCGATCAGCGCCAGCTGCACATCGGCCGCGCTGCCGCCGCGCACCCAATCTTCGCGGCTCCACAACGGCAAGTCCCAACGTGCATCGAGGCCGCTTGCAAAGTAGCCACGGCCGCCGTCAGCCGACTGCTGCGACGCGCCCGAAAACGACAGCTGCGGCCCCAAACGCGCGGCCGCTTCTTGGGCCAGTGCACGCGCTGCACGCACGCGCGCCGAAGACGCGTCGATCTCAGGTGAGGTGGCCAGCGCGCTCGCCACCAGCGCATTCAAATCCGCATCGTCGAAGGCCTGCCACCAGGCCGACAAATCAACCGCGGTGCCGGTTGCGAGCGCGCCGCTCCAGGCGGCGGGCAGTGCGACCGCAGGCACCGCGCGTGGCGGCACCGGTGGCAAACCGGTGGTTGCCGCACAACCCGCAAGCAGTGCGGCTGCGCCGAGAGTCACACCTGTGCGTGCTGGCGTCATGCGGCGTTGAAACCATCGCACGGCGGCGCAGCGGGTGGGGGTGTGTGGCATGGGTCGCGATCATAAGACCGGCACTTCGTCACGGCGTGGTGGGTAGGTCGGGCCGGCGCAGCGGCGTGTGTAGGTGTTTGCCTGACAAAGCCGGCAGCAAAAAGGGGACTCAAGCGACAGAAAAGGCCTGATGTCCACCCCTATCTCTGCTCAACACAATTCATTTCATGTTGCGGGCCGGTGGAATGGCGGTGCAACGAAAGCAACCCACAACCGCCCTTCCAGGCAACGCCACTGAACCAGGACACCGCCATGAACTCCGAACAGATCCTTACCGAAATTCGCGAAGCCAATTTGTCGTACCTGATGCTGGCGCAAAGCCTGGTCCGCATCGACCGTGAGCAGGCGCTGTACCGCCTCGGCATCAACGAGGACAACGCGGCGTTGCTGGCCCTGCTGACGCCGGCGCAGATGATGAAGATCGCATCCGCCAACACCTTGCTGTGCCGCTTCCGTATGGACGACAACATGGTCTGGGGTTTGTTGACGAACCACGGCAAAGGCGCGGCCAACGACACCACCTCGCGCCTGCACGCCAGCATCTTGATGGCCGGTCGCCACCAGGAAGCGGCGTAAGCCGATGCTTGGTTCACGTCCCTGAAGACGCCTGAGCAGTTGGCTCATTCGCCACCAAAACCGCTTCCCTACCCCACGAGACACCACACCATGCGCATCAAAAGCATCCTGACTGAAGCCCGGCAAATCGAACGTGCCGTCACCTTGATCAACCTCGGCGCGCGGCTGCAGGTGTTGGAAAGCGAAACCGATTTGAGCTACGAACGCCTGCTGCGTTTGTACAAAGAGGTGGCGGGCAAGTCGCCCAGCAAAGGCCAACTGCCGTTCTCGACCGACTGGTTCATGACCTGGCAGCCGAACATCCATGCGTCGCTGTTTCTAAACATCCATGAATACCTCAACAAGGTGGCAGAGATCGACGAAATCGACACCGTCATCAAGGCCTACCAGCTGTACCAGGAACAAACGCAGGCGCAGGGCCTGGAAGCGCTGTTGTCAGTGACCCGCGCATGGCGTCTGGTGAAGTTCATCGACAACGGCATGTTGACCATGACCAAATGTTCGAAGTGCGGCGGCCACTACGTCACCCATCCGCATGAGATCGCGCGCCACTACGTGTGCGGGCTGTGCAACCCACCGGCACGCGCGGGCAAAGGCAAAGCCATCGGCGGTATTCAACTGCACTGAACGCTGGCCCGGCTGACTGGTTTGAATGGTCGGTCTGCCGATGGATTTACCTTTGGCAGTTGGCAGTCGGCGGTCGGCGGTCGGCGCGGCTCGAGTTGCGCACCGCCACGGCCGATGAAAAGGGTTAAGTTTTCTGTTCGTCTTCTACCTCCTCCTCCTCGCGCGCCACGGTGTGCGTTCAATCGGGCCCCGCGGGGCCCGTTTTTTTTTGGGCCGCGCGTGCTGACCGTGTCGATTAAGCAGGGCATTGCGCCGCTGATGCACGCATCAGTAGGCCGCCGGCCGTTCGACACTTGGTTGGTGATGTTCACCTGCCGCTTGCATCGGCTTGCACGGTGGTGCGCACCACCGCAGCACTTCATTTTGGAAACCTCTGAGCATGTTTGTCGTCATCGGTTGGGGCTTGGCACTGATCAGCGTATTCGGCATGTACGTGATGCATGGCGGCAACCTGGGCGTGATCACCTATGCGCTGCCGTTCGAGCTGGTCACCATCCTCGGTGCGGCGTGCGGCGCGTTTCTCGCCAACAACCAGATGAAGGTCATCAAGGCCAGCCTGCGCGGCGTGCGCGCCTGTTTCAGCAGCAGCAAACACAGCAAAGCGCGCTACATGGAATTGATGGCGCTGATGTTCGACATATTGCAAAAAGCGCGCAAGGAAGGCTTGATGTCGATCGAGCAAGACGTCGATGCACCGAATGATTCGGTGGTGTTCAAAAAATACCCCGGCGTCGGCCGCGACCCGCGCGTCGTCGAGTTCATCACCGACTACCTGCGCATGATGGTGTCGGGCAATCTGAACGCGCACGAAATCGAAAGCCTGATGGACAGCGAGATCGAAACCCACCGCGACGAAGAACACGCGGCCGTGGCGGCGATCAATCGGATGGCCGGCGGTTTGCCAGCGTTCGGCATCGTCGCGGCGGTGCTGGGTGTGGTCAACACGATGGGCTCCGTCGGGCAGGCACCGGCGGTGTTGGGCGCGATGATCGCCTCGGCATTGGTCGGCACGTTCCTGGGCATTTTGTTGGCCTACGGTTTCGTTGAACCGCTGGGCGGGCTGCTGGAACAAAAAGTAGACGACGGCTCGAAAGAGCTGCAGTGCATCAAGACCACGCTGCTCGCCAGCATGCAGGGCTACGCGCCGCAGGTGGCGGTCGAGTTCGGTCGCAAGGTGCTGTTTTCAACCGACCGGCCGACATTCAATGAGCTGGAGTCGCATGTGAAAAGCAAAAGATGACGGCGCGCCAGATGCCGCGTACGCCCTCGCATTACCAGGGTGCCGCGCATGGCAGGTGACTCGAAGCGGCTGCAGCCGATCGTCATCAAGCGCATCAAGCGCACGGCGGTCAACAAGCACCACGGTTCCTGGAAGATCGCCTACGCTGATTTCGTCACCGCGATGATGGCGTTCTTCTTGTTGATGTGGCTGATGGGCTCGACCTCGGAGGGCGACCGCAAAGGCATTGCCGACTTTTTCAGCACACCGCTGAAAGTCTCATTCAACGGCGGGCCCGGTTCGGCCGATGAGGCCAGCGTCATTCAGGGCGGCGGCGAAGACTTGGCGCGCAGCCGTGGCCAGGTCAAAAAAACCGAGATCGAAACCAAGCGCCGCGCGATCAATCTGGTGGCATTGAAAACCGAACAACGCGTGGCCGAAAAACGCCAGCTCGACACGCTCAAGCAAAAGGTTCAAGACCTGGTGATAGCCGACCCGCGGTTGGCCGCGCTGCAATCACAAGTCAGGCTGGACCTGACGCCCGACGGTTTGCGCATCCAGTTGCTCGACGACCAGGCGCGACCACTGTTCGATAACGGCAGCGCGCTGGTGAAGCCGTACATGCGCGACCTGCTGCGCCTCATCGGCGACACCCTGTCGTCGATGCCGAACCGCGTTTCGATTGAAGGCCACACCGATGCCACCGCATTCGGCGGCGGTGAGCGCGGCTACAGCAACTGGGAGTTGTCGGCCGACCGCGCCAACGCATCGCGGCGTGAATTGCGCAGTGGCGGTTTGCCCGACGCGCGGGTGCTGCGGGTGCAAGGGCTGGCGTCGAGCAAGCCGCTCGACCAGGCCGACCCCGCGCATCCGAATAACCGCCGCATCAGCATCATCGTGATGAACCGCGATGCAGAGGACCAGTTCTTTGGCGACGTGGCGGCATCCGCACCGCTGCTGCGCCGCTGATCGCTCGGCGCAACCGTCAGCTGGCCTCGCCGCCGACCAAGCCGCTGCGAATCGCGTACACCGTCATCTCGGAGTTGTTGGCCAAGCCCAGTTTTTCGAGCACGCGCGCACGGTAGACGCTGACGGTTTTCGGGCTCAGCGACAACTCTTCAGCAATGTCGGACAAGCGCTTGCCGGAGGCAATCATCACCAGGGTTTGCAGCTCGCGGTCAGACAGTTTTTGGTGCGCCAACTCATGGGTCGGCATCGTCAAACTTTCGACCAGCATCTGCGCGATTTCCGGTGTCACGTACTTGCGGCCTTGCGACACCGTGCGCACTGCCGCGACGATCAACGCCGGGTCGCCACCTTTGTTGACGTAGCCGAAGGCACCGGCGCGCAAGGCACGAATCGCGTACTGGTCTTCCGGATACATCGAGACCACCAACACGCGCAATGTCGAGCCCTCTTCTTTCAACGCATGCAGCACGTCGAGGCCGCTGCGGCCGGGCAGGTTGATGTCGAGCACCAGCACATCGCAGGTAGCCGTGCGCAGCAAGCCGCGCAACTCACCGTAGTCGCCGGCCTCGCCTACGACTTCGATGTCGGGCGCATCCGACAGGGTGTCGCGAATGCCACGCCGTATCAGCGCGTGGTCGTCGCACAGCATCACTTTGATCATCGAAAGATCATAAATCGCCCCAATTGGTCGGGTCGCTGGCATCCGACACCTCGTTGGGGTGGGCAGCGGGCGCCACCGGCACCACGCGCGCTGCGGGCGCAGCAGGCGCGCCGATCGGGGTGTGGCGCATGGTGTCGGTGTGCGCGATCGGCGCGACCGGTGCGTCAACTTTTGCAGGGCCGCCGTCATCGAGATCGCCTGCGCGCGATGGCGTGACCACCTGCATCGGCACCGACAAGATCAGCGTCGTGCCCGCGGCGCTGCTGCTCAAGTCGACCCAGCCACCGACGGTGTGCGCGCGCTCGTGCAAGCCGCGGATGCCGAACGAGCGCGCTTTGGCCAAATCGTCGGCACTGACTCCACAGCCGTTGTCGCTGACTTCGAGCGACAACACGCCGCCGGCCATCGACAAATCAATCGCCACCCGGGTGGCGCGCGCATGTTTGGTGATGTTGGTCAGCGCCTCTTGCGCTGCGCGGTAGGCCACCAGCGGCACCCCCGGCCCCAATGACGGAAGTTGCGTTGGCGCACGCAATGCACACGCCACGCCGGTGCGTCGCTCGAAGCGCCCGGCCATCCATTGCAACGCCGCCAGCAGGCCCTGCTCCAGGATCGCCGGACGCAGGTTGTGCATGATGCGTTGGCTCGATTCGATCGCACCAGTCACGGTCTCCAGCGCGCTGTGCACCCGGCTTTGCACCGCGGCCGAATCGGAGTGGCGGGCAATCCACGCGAGGTCGAATTTCAACGCGGTCAGTGAGCCGCCGACATCGTCATGTATCTCCCGGGCGATGGCCGCACGTTCCATCTCGATGCTGGTTTGCAGGTGCTGCGCCAATTCATGCAAACGCTGCTGCGATTCACCGAGCTGTTGATCGGCGCGCTGGCGGGCGCGGCGGGTTTCGCTGGCTTCGACCGCATGAAGCAGCGCGGGCACCAAACGTGACAAGTTATTTTTCAGCAGGTAATCACTGGCACCGTTGCGCATCGCCTCGACCGCGGTGTCTTCGCCGATTTCGCCCGACACCAGCACAAACGGCACATCCGAGCCGCGTGCCATCAACAAGTCCAAGGCG
This sequence comes from Burkholderiales bacterium, assembly GCA_043738425.1. Classification (GTDB taxonomy): domain Bacteria; phylum Pseudomonadota; class Gammaproteobacteria; order Burkholderiales; family Burkholderiaceae_C; genus PBB1. The sequence continues at coordinate 1,421 of JAYUGJ010000114.1, read as the reverse complement.
ACCAAACCAGAAAATCCGGGCAGGTTGTAGTCGGACACGATCACGTCCCAGCGCGAGCCGAGCGCACGCAAAAAGTCGGCTTCGGTGTCGACCCGTTTGGCTGCAACCACCAGCCCGCCACGGTGCAAATGCGCCAGCGTGAGCTCGTGGTCGAACTCCGAGTCTTCGAGGTGCAACAAGCGCAGCGGCGAGCTGGCGAGGCGACGGGTCTGGCTGGTCATGCATCGAGTATGCAGCGCCGCAAATCGGTGGTTCGTGGCATTGCAGCAGTGCCGCAGTTCGCCGCCAACCAGTCACCGGCTCACGCCAGCTTGCGCACGCCTTTGCATTCGCGCGGACGCGAACAGCGCCAATAGCCGCGTCCGGTGTGCTTGCCGGTGGTGGCGGTGCGCATCGTCATGGTGGCGGTGCACAGCGGGCAACCGGGCACGCTGGGGGTGGCCGCTGTTTTTTCTGTTGCTGTTGTTGCTGTTGAGGTGGTCACAACCGCTGCAGCCGCATTGGCGGTTGCACGCGCGGCTGGTGGTGCCGCAACCAGTGTTTGCAACGGTGCCGGCAAGGTCTCGACAAACGGTTGGGTCGCCAACCACGGCGATGGCGATGGCGATGCGCCGGATGGCGACAACGGCGCGGGTGCGGTCTCGCCGAATGGCTGCGTGGGCAGCCACTGCGCGGCCGGTGGCGGGGTGTCGACTTCGGGCAGGTGCATCAGGTCGAAGGCGTCTTGCTGCGCTTCGGTCAGCGGCTCGAACACCGACTCGGGTGCCCACGCTACCGGCTTCGGCAGCGCGCCGCGCGGCCCGACCGATGCGGCATCGACATCGGCACCCGCCGCGCGCCCTTCGGCTATCAACGCGCCCAACTGCGTCGCGTCGATCAGCCCAAGGCGCATGCCGCGCGCAAACTGGGTTGCGTCGTGGGTGTAGCGGCCGGTGGCGACCACGAACCCGCCGGCCATCTGGCGCTTCACCAGCACCGCGTTGAATGCACGCAGCGCTTCGACATCGATGCGCGGCGACTTCCAGTGTTTGCAATGCACCAAATACGTCTCGCGGTCGCGACGCAATTCGATATCGACCGCACCATCGGCGCGCGCACCGGTCACGCCTGAATCGACCACGTGGTAGCCGCGCGCACGAAATCCGTCGCCCACCAAACGCATGAATTCAGTTGGCCGCAAACGCGACCAGGCATCGGTTGCAGCCGCTGCGTTGGCCGCGCCAGCGCCCTCGGCCAGTGGCGACTGCTGCGCCACGGCGCCATCGCGCCGCCGCACGAACCACACCGCCACGGCCACCAGCACACCCACGGCAAGTACCAGGTACGGCCACCACACCCACGTCGATTGCGTTGCATTCATCGGTATCACCCTACGCTGGTAAGCGATCGCGCCAGTGCCGCGCGTTTGTCATCTATCGGCG
>JAYUGJ010000113.1:0-2903 GCA_043738425.1 Burkholderiales bacterium | reverse complement strand
CAGGTTATTAAAAATTCGCAGGTCGTTTCGTACAATAGATACCAGCGAGCGGTTAGAAAAATGCGCAAAGTACGTACCAGATAGCGGTCGAGCGGCGGTATTTGCCAAAATCGTTGTCAGCGAAATGGTGTTGGAAACAATTTGGTCACCAGCCGCCGGAGTGGCTATCAGGGTCGCATCAACTTGACCAGTTGTTACAGACAACTCGCCCTTGACCGGCAGGTCTGTTCCATAGCGGCGGCTTTCGCACCGCTCCATCGTGGAGATGGTCGAGTCCCCGATCGTGATTTGTCCGGGGCGGTGGAAAACGCTGCGTGCTGCGAACCTGTTAATTGATACCGCGCTCAACAGGTTGGTGGTGAAAGCATCCAGGCTTAGCGCAGCTCTTTGAGGCGCCGTCAGCGCATCCAGCGCGGGTACGTTGGAGATTGCCGCCAACGCGCTGCCAGCGTATGTCGGGTCGAATGCAAAGTCGCATCGGTAAACCCGAGCCAGCACCTGTTCCCCGCTGGCCAGCACGGTTCCATATTCTGTAGGGGGAAGATCCAAAGGGGCAGTTGTCCAGCGCGGCGCGTCGAAGGGGCCCTGTACGTAGGGAAACGTGCCGTAAACCGTGGCCGCGTCGCGCAACGCGGGTGTCCAACGTGTCTGCAACTCCTGCACTAGCCGATTGGCAAAGGCTTCATCATTCGCAAGTGAGCCGGTCGGCGCTGCCTGGCCGGACAGTGCTATCGAGCGATTTTCAGCTTCCGAAAGATTGCCTGAAGGAGCTGGGCCACTTGGTGGCGGTGGCGGGGTCGATGGCGACGCACCACCAGCAACCTTACCGCCACCACCGCCGCAGCCCGCGAGAGCGGCAACCCAGAAGGCAAGCGTCGCGGTGAATAGATATTTACGGCTGATTGGATAGTCCATTGGGGGTACTTAACTTTGTGTCTCTGAAGAAAGGCCCGTAATCGATTCACGGAATGGGTGTTGAAAATCGTACGACTGATGTCAGCGGGTGGAGGCTTTAGTCGTCTCCGATATAGCTAAAAAGTGTCATGCGATACCGTGACAGCAGCGTGTCGGCGCTTGTCGATGCAATCGCGGGCACTCACCACAGCGGCCAATGGCCCGCGGCGAAACGCAGCCCGCAAGCGCGCGGCGCATCGGCCGCACTGACATCAGCCACCTCACGCCACGCTCACAAAAATGTGACCTCGTTGCTAGGTCGAACGCGTAATCGATTGCGCCGAGCCACTGACCTATGCAGGACAGCAACGCACAACGCGCCGCCAGTCCACCACGCTTTCACCAACTTCTGAAGGAAACACCATGATCAAGCTCAACGCACTCGTCTTGGCCGCGTTCGCGGTACTCAACTCGGCATCGGCATCAGCCTTCGCCAGCACACCTACTTCGACGCTCACGCGCGCTCAGGTCGTCGCCGAATTCGAGCGGGCTCGCGCCGCTGGCGAACTGCCGGCATCGGCCAACGAAACCAACACCAAAACACAGCGGCCTGCTGCATCCACGCTGACGCGTGCTGAGGTGCAAGCCGAGTACCTGCGCGCACGCGCTGCCGGCGAGCCGATCGATATCGAAGAGCAAGCCAGCGCTGCCAACAGCACCGCCAACAGCGCACGGACAGCGGCACCGACAGGCGCAAGGGCGATGGCGCTGACACGCGCCGAGGTGCTTAGCGATTACCTGCGCGCACGGCACAGCGGCGAGCTGGCACTGCGCAGCAACGACGCCGGCGAGCCGCAGTACCGACGTGCGATGCAGTGAGGCATCCACCGCCCCGCCTGCCGTGCAGGCCGCATTTCGCCACCGATTCCCGCACCGATCGACGGCATGGCTCAGCGGTGGTTCGCCGCCCACACCAACCCGCTTGCGCAAGCGGTCGACGCAACCCCTTTGCGCGAACCGGGTTGGTGGTCGCACGGTGCTGTCGGTCGGCGGCCGCCAAGCGCGCGTGCACACGACGTACCCGCGTTGCGCCACGCATTGATTTCATCGACACCGCGCAGCGCGAATCGCCCATCGCGGCCCATCGCCGTTGAGGCCCGCTTACCGCCGCTTCTGCCTTAGCCCTTGACTGCCGCCGCAGCAGCAGCGCGTTCGGCGGCGGCGGCGCGCAGCGCTTTCAGCTTGTCGCGCGGGTCTTCTTTGACTCGCACCTCGTGTAATTTCATCTCGCCAATGAAGCGGCTGGGCACGCCTTGGACCGTGTCGCGGCCTTTCTTGCGGCGGCGCAACGTGCTGACCACCAGCGTGCTACGGGCGCGCGTGATGCCGACGTACATCAAGCGGCGTTCTTCTTGCAGCCGCTCCGCGGTCATCTCGTCGTCCTCTGAGCGAAACGGCAGCAGGCCTTCGTTGACACCGGCCAGCACGACGTGCGCCCACTCGAGTCCTTTGGCGGCGTGCAAGGTGCTCAGCGTGACGACGTTTTGCTCGTCGCTGCGCTCGGTCAAACTGATGATGACCGAGATGCTTTGCGCCACATCGAGGACGCTTTTCCGTTCGGTCTCGGTGGTCAGCCCGCCGTCGTTTTCGATCTCGCCGCCGCAGCGCTTGGCGATCCAGTCGACGAAGTCGAGCACGTTGCTCCAGCGCGCGGCGGCGAGTTTTTCACTGTCCTCGCCGTCCATCAAATGCTGCTCGTAGCCGATGTCTTTGAGCCAACCCAGCAGCAGCGGTTTCGCGTCTTCGGCGCCGCTGGTGTGGCGCGCGCGGTATTCGAGGTCGTTGACGCAGCGGCCGAATTCATGCAGCGAACCAATCGCCCGCGCGGGCACCGCTGCGGCCAGTGACTCGGCAAACAACGCTTCGTACAAACTGGTTTTCCAGCGGCTGGCGAATTCACCGAGCTGGGTCAGCGTTTGCGTGCCGATGCCGCGCTTGGGCGTGCTGAC
>JAYUGJ010000112.1:0-10542 GCA_043738425.1 Burkholderiales bacterium | reverse complement strand
CGAGGCGCGGGCTCTCGGCGATGGGCAAACGCCGCAGCGCCCGCGCTGGCCGATGATCGTCTTGCGCACACCGAAGGGCTGGACCGGGCCGAAGTTCGTCGACGGCAAACCGGTCGAGGGCAGCTGGCGTTCGCACCAGGTGCCGATTGCCGACTTCAAGACGCCCGAGCATGTGCAGCAGCTCGAAGATTGGCTCAAGAGCTACCAGCCACAGGAACTGTTCGACGAGCGGGGCAGGTTTCGCGAGGAGTTGGCTGCGCTGGCACCGACCGGCCGGCGCCGCATGGGCTCGAACCTGCACGCCAACGGCGGTGCCTTGCTGCAACCGCTGGCGATGCCGCGTTTCCAGGACTACGCGGTGTCGGTGGCCGAGCCCGGCGGTGTCGACGCGGAAGCGACGCGGGTGCTGGGCACGTTTTTGCGCGACGTGATGAAGCTCAACCTGGCGGCGGGCAACTTCCGGATCTTCGGCCCGGACGAGACCGCGTCGAACCGCCTGGAAGCGGTCTTCGACGTTTCGGGCAAGGCATGGCTGGACGATGTGCGAGAGGGCGACAACCACTTGAGCGCCAACGGCCGCGTGATGGAAGTGCTGAGCGAGCACCTGTGCGAAGGCTGGCTCGAGGGCTACCTGCTGACCGGCCGCCATGGCTTGTTCTCGTGCTACGAGGCCTTCATCCACATCATCGATTCGATGTTGAATCAGCACGCCAAGTGGTTGAAGGTGTGCAACCAGATTCCGTGGCGCAAGCCCATCGCGTCGCTGAACTACCTGCTCACCTCGCACGTCTGGCGGCAGGACCACAACGGCTTTTCGCACCAGGACCCCGGTTTCATCGACCATGTCGCGAGCAAGAAGGCCGATGTCGTGCGCATCTACCTGCCGCCGGACGCCAACTGCCTGCTGTCGGTCGCCGATCACTGTCTGCGCAGCCGCAACTACGTCAACCTGATCATCGCCGGCAAGCAGCCTGCGCCGCAGTGGCTGGACATGGACGCCGCCGTTCGCCACTGCACGGCGGGCGCGGGCATCTGGGACTGGGCCAGCAATGACGCGGGTGATGACACGAAGGAGCCCGACGTCGTGATCGCCTGTGCCGGCGATGTGCCCACGCTGGAGGCGCTGGCCGCCGTGACCCTGCTGCGCGCGTATGTTCCCGACATCCGCATCCGCTTCGTCAACGTGGTGGACCTGATGGTGTTGCAGCCGCAGTCCGAGCATCCCCACGGCCTGGCAGACCATGAGTTCGATGCCCTGTTCACCACCGACAAGCCGGTGATCTTCGCGTTCCACGGTTACCCCGCCATCATTCACAAGCTGACCTACCGGCGGCGCAACCACGACAACATCCATGTGCGCGGATACCGGGAAGAAGGCACCACGACCACCGCATTCGACATGGTGGTGTTGAACAACCTCGACCGCTACCAACTCGCGCTCGACGCGATACGGCGCATCCCGCGGCTGGCCGATCAGGTAGCGGCAGAAACCAGCCGCTTCGAGTCGACCATGCAACGCCATCGGCGCTATATCGGTGAGCATGGCGACGACATGCCCGAGGTGCTGGGTTGGCGCTGGACGGCTTGAGGCAACGCTGAAGCAGTCCACGCCGTGCCTGCGCCGAACGCCACCACCGACAGTGCCGCTGGCGAACCCTGGACGATGGACTGCGCCGCTGCGTTGGCGCAGCTGCAATCGTCACCCCACGGGCTGAGCGACGCCGAGGCACAGCAGCGCCTGCAACGCAGCGGTGCGAACCAGCTGCGCACCAAGCCGCCGCGCGCGCTGTGGCGCAAGTTTGCCGACCAGTTCCGCAGCCTGCTGGTGCTGGTGTTGATCGGTGCGGCCGCGCTGGCAGCCGCGGTCGGTGACAGCAAAGACGCGGTGGTGATCCTGGTGGTCATCGTGCTCAATGCGGCGCTCGGTTTTTACCAAGAGCACCGCGCCGAATCGACGGTAGCCGCGCTCAAGCACATGCTGGCACGCCATGCCCGCGTGCGCCGCAGCGGCACGGTGATGCAGGTGGCGGCCGAATCGCTGGTGCCAGGCGACATCGTGCTGCTTGAAGCCGGGGACCGGGTCAGCGCCGACGCGCGCGTGCTGGCTGCCCACCAGGCTGAAGTGGCCGAGGCCGCACTGACCGGCGAATCGCACGCAGTGGTCAAGCACTGCCACGCGCTCGCACCCGGCACACACGCACTGGCCGAGCGGTTGAACATGGTGTTCATGAACACCGTGGTCACCCGCGGGCGCGTCGAAGCGCTGGTCACCGCCACCGGCATGCACACCGAGATGGGGCGCATCAGCACGCTGCTGGAAACCGCCGCCGAACAAGCCACGCCGCTGCAAGTGCAAATCGACACGCTCGGCAAAACCCTGGCCACGATTGCCGGCGCGGTGGTGGCGCTGATCTTCGGCGTGGGAATTTTTCGTGGCGACGATTTGACGCAAACCGCGATGACGTCGATCGCGCTGGCGGTGGCGGCCATACCCGAAGGTTTGCCCGCGGTGGTGACCGTGACCTTGGCCATCGGCATGCACCGCATGGCCAGAAACCGCGCCATCGTGAAGAAGCTGGCGGCAGTGGAAACACTGGGCTCGACCAGCGTGATCTGCTCCGACAAAACCGGCACCTTGACGCTGAACCAAATGACCACGCGCGAGTTGTTTTTTCGCGGTCGGCAATTCAACGTCAGCGGCGAAGGCTACGGCGGCGCGGGCAGCATCACCACCTCAGACGGCGGCGCGCTGCCCGACTTCCAGCCGCTGCTGGCCACTGCCGCGTTGTGCAACGACAGCAGCGTGCGCGACGGCGCATTGATCGGCGACCCGACCGAAGGCGCGTTGCTCGCGCTGCTCGGCAAGGCCGCTGCGCGCGCGCCGGGCAGTGCCGCCACCCTGACCGCCGCCAACCCCCGCCTGGCCGAAATCCCGTTCGACTCAGCGCACAAATTCATGGCTACGTTTCACCGCGACGGCGACCGCGTGCGCATGCACGTGAAGGGCGCGCCAGACGTGTTGTTGGCGCGCGCCGAACGCTACCTTGCGGCAGCAGGCGAGCTGCCGCTGGACAGCGCAGCGCGCGAGCGGTTCGCTTCGGAAAACGCGCGCCTGGCCGGCCAGGCGATGCGCGTGCTGGCTGTCGCCCAGCGCGAGATTGCGCTCGCCGATTTCAACGCCCACGCCGACCTGATGCCGTGGGCGCAGCAACTCGGTTTGGTAGCGCTGGTGGGCATCATCGACCCGCCGCGCGCCGAAGCGCGCGACGCAATTGCGCTGTGCCAACAGGCCGGCATCCAGGTAAAGATGGTCACCGGCGACCACGCCATCACCGCTGCGGCCATCGCCCGCGCGTTGGGTCTGCAAGGTGCGGTGCTGACCGGCGCGCAGCTCGAACGCATCGACCTGGCGGCGTTGTCGCGCCAGGTGGAAGACACGGCGGTGTTCGCGCGGGTGGCCCCCGAACACAAAGTCAACATCGTGCAGGCACTGCAAGCGCGCGGCCATGTGGTGGCCATGACGGGCGACGGCGTCAACGACGCGCCGGCGCTCAAGCACGCCAACATCGGCATCGCGATGGGCATCACCGGCACCGAAGTGACCAAAGAGGCCGCCGCGATGGTGCTGGCCGACGACAACTTCGCGTCCATCGTCGGCGCTGTCAAAGAAGGCCGCACGATTTACGAAAACATCATCAAGTTCGTGCGCTTCCAGCTGTCCACCAGCGTGGGCGCGATCTTGAGCGTGTTCGGTGCCCAGCTGCTGGCCTTGCCGATGCCGTTCAGCGCGATCCACATTTTGTGGATCGCGCTCATCATGGACGGCCCGCCTGCGGTGATGCTGGGACTCGAGCCGTCGCGCCTGGGCATCATGAACGAGCCACCGCGAGCGCGGCATGCGCGCATCCTCACGCTGTCGCGTTTTCTGCGTTTGTTGGTGTACGGAACGACCATGGCAGTGGGCACGCTGGCGGTCTACCGGCATGGCTTGCAAACCGGCTCGCAGATGTATGCATCCACGCTGGCGTTCACCACCTTTGTGTTGTTCCAGTTCTTCAACGTGATGAACGCCCGCTTCGAGGCCACCAGCGCATTCAACCGCCAGACGTTCGCCAACCGCAAGCTGTGGCTGGCGCTGGCTGCGGTGGTGGTGCTGCAGGTGGTGGTGGTGAACTGGCCGGCGGCGCAAACGGTGTTCGACACCGAAGCGCTGAACCTGAACGATTGGTGGCGGGCCACCGCGGTGGCGTCGAGCGTGCTGTTGTTGGAAGAAGCGCGCAAGCTGGCGGTGCACTGCGGGCGCGCGATGGGCCTCGCCAAGTCAGCGCCTAGCGCTGGGCTCGAACGATGAAAGCCGCGCGTCGCATCGATTGGTTTACGTCGCCATTTGTGTCGCCCGTTGTGTCGCCATCCGTGTCGCTATCCGTGTCGCCATCCGTGTCGCCATCTGTGTCGGCACAGGTCTGGCCGCAAGGCGGTTCGGCGTACCGCATCGGGTCCGGCCCGGCATGCCGTCATCTGCCGCGCAACGCTTTGCGCTGGATTGAATCGTGCCGACGGGTGAGCCACCGCACGGTTGCTGCAGCATGCTTTTTCACATTGCCGTCGACCTCGCCGAGCTGAGCCTTTTCGTCGTGTGCGGCTATGCGCTGCTGGCTGCCGGTGCACGGTACCGCCCAGCGCCGTGGGGCACGCGGCTGAGGCAACGCCGGCTGGCGGTGGCGGGTTTGCTGATGCTGGCGGCAGGCGCGATCAAGCTGATCGAAGACGTGGTCACCAACGAATCGGGACCGGTCGACGAAGCCGTGCTGTGGTTCATTCGGAGCCACCTGCCGCGCGGGTGGAACGGCTTTTTTGCGGCGGTCACGCTCAGCGGGTCGGCGCTGTTTTTGATGCCGGTGGCAGTGGCAGCGGTGGCGGCCCTTCTGGCTGCGCGCCGCCGTTTTGAAGCGGTGCTCATGGCCGCGTCGCTGCTCACCGCCACCGCGGTGGTCTGGGTCGTGAAAGCCATCGTCGGCCGTGCCCGACCCGCGCTGTGGGAGGCGCAGTGGTACGCCGGATCGAGCTTTCCCAGCGGGCACACGCTGAGCACCGCAGCGTTGGCCACTGCGGCTGCGTTGTGCGTGGCGCGCATCTGGCCTCGCGCCAGCGCACCGGCCACCGCGCTCGCGGTGCTGTGGACCGGCCTGGTCGCTGCCTCCCGTCTGGTGCTCGGTGTCCATTGGCCGTCCGATGTGCTGGCCGCGATGTGCATGGGTGCGTTCATCGCGCTGTCGATCAGCGTGGCCGTCGACCGGAGCCATTGAGATTCAGGTCGGGTGCCGATGTGTGCTGACGCACAGACGCACCACCGCACGCTGGCCTAGAAATGCCCGAACCTGAATTACTTTCGCACCTGTCGGCGGTCTCTGACAAGACGTGATGCGATGGAGGAAAACTTCATGAGCGCAACCTATACGTTCGACATTTTTTCTACGCTTGACGGCTACGGCTCTTACGGCCCAGGCGGTAACTGGGGTGGCTACTGGGGCAAGCAAGGCCCGGAGCTGCTGAGCAGCCGCCTCGCCTCGTTCGACGCCAACCAGCGCATGGTCTTCGGAGCCACCACCTTCCGACTGTTCGTGGAGATGCTGGCCTCGGGCACCGCAGAGTCCGACGTGCGCGACCCGTGGGTCACACGGATGACGAACATGCCGGCCACGGTGGTGTCATCCACGCTGAAAGGCCCTTTGAGTTGGCCCAACGCGACCACCGCGAACGGTGATGCGGTCGACATCGTCGCCCGGCTGAAGAAGGAGTCCGACGTGCCGTTGCGCTCGCACGGCAGCATCTCGTTGAACCTGGCGTTGATGGCCGCCGGCCTCGTCGACCTCGTGCAGGTGACTGTGTTTCCGGTGATCTCTGGCAAAACCGGCACCCACCCCATCTTCAAGGGAGCAGCCGACTTCGACCTGCAGCTGGTCGACAACCGGACGCTCGACAGCGACATCCAACAGCTGGTCTACCGGCCCACGCTGCACGTGTAAAGCCAAACGTGCCCCATTCGCCCTTTCCCACTCAATCAAGGAATTCATCATGAAAGTTCAAGCCTATCTCTCGTTTTCCGGCCGCTGCGAAGAGGCGCTGGAGTTCTACAAAAAGTCTGTCGGTGCCGAGGTCACCAGCCTGATGCGCTGGAAGGAAAGCCCCGACGCGGGCATGAAGCCGCCACCCGGTTTCGAAGAGAAGATCATGAACGCCGCTTTTCGCGTCGGCGAAACCGATTTAATGGCTGACGACGGCATGGGCGAGAAAGCAGCCGAGTTCAAAGGGATGACGCTCGTCGTCGAGGTGGCCGACGACGCTGAGGCCAAACGGGTTTTCAGCGCACTTGGGGAAGGCGGGAACGTCTGCATGCCTTTGATGAAAACCTTCTGGACCTCTTCGTTCGGCATGCTGACCGACCAATTCGGTGTGCCGTGGATGGTGAATGTTGCCGCGCCGAAGGCGTGACATGGGCGCCGCCATGAACACCGCGATCAGCACGACCCATCTGACGCCCGCGATCGATTTGGCCAACCAGAACGGCGTGCGCTTTCCTAATGAGAGCGGCGACTACCGCGACGCGCGCGACGTGCTGCTGGCCGAAGAAATCGAACTGCGGCGTCACATCGAGCGCGTGGCGGCGCAACGACGCGCGCTGCCACCGGGTGGCCCCACATGACGATCACGGGTAGCTGCCATTGCGGCAAGTCGGCATTTCGCATCGAGGGTGACATCCCTGCGACGCTCACCCGATGTACCTGCTCGTTTTGTTCCAAACGCGGCGTGCTGTGGGCGTATTACCCGCCTGCCCAGTTTCAGCTGACCACCCCGCCCGCCGACGATGCGACCTATCGCTGGAACACCAGGCTGGTGGCGCATCACTTCTGCCCAATGTGCGGCTGCGGCACGTTCACCGACAGCCCGGCATTCGAGCCCGACGCAAGCTGGGACCAGCGCACTCGCCGCATCGGAGTCAATGCGCGTTTGCTCGACGACTTCGTTGCGGCGGATGCACCTGTCGTGGTGATCGACGGCAAGAACCTCTGGTAGCGCCTGCCCCGCAAAACATGCGCTGAACGCCCAAGAACGCACGCTGCCCGCGCATTGCGGGAATGAAGCGGCGGCAACACAGGGATCGCAACGACGCGCCACAGGAGCCGGATTGCGGCCGATGCGCTGCTGACCTCGGCACGAACCCCGACTCGATTGGGGTGGTTGTCCGACATACGCGCTGCCGACGTGTCGCCAGCATGCGCTTGCAGGCACCGATTTTTTCCACCACGTACCGCAGCCGAACCGCGGTCACAGGCAAAGCCCGCGCGGCACACCAACGCCCGACACCGGCGAGGTGGCCGACCGCAACACGCGGCAGCGGCCCGATTCGAGTTCACTCCGCACGCGGCAGAAAGGCGACCCATGGCGATGCGAATGGCAGTGTTCCCCGCCGGTAGGCAGGCACTTTACGAACGCAACAAATACTCGGCGGCGGTCGAATCCGGCGGCTTCCTTTTCGTGTCGGGCCAAGTCGGCAGCCACGAAGACGGCAGCCCCGAGCCTGATCCCGAACAGCAATTGCGGCTGGCCTTCACTAACTTGAACAGCGTGCTGACTGCTGCGGATTGCACCTTCGACGACGTCGTCGATTTCACGATGTACATCGTCGATCCAGAAAAGCTGATGCCGATCGTTTTCAAAGTGAAAGACGAGCTCTGGGGCGACGCGCCCTACCCCACGCTCACCGCGATAGGCGTGACTTGGCTGTACGGCTTTCAGTTCGAGTTGAAGGTCACCGCGAAGCTGGCCGAGGCGGGAAGTGAGTCGACGTGATGCCGACATTCGATGCGCTGGTTTGACCGAGGTGATGGAATGGCGGCTTGCTGGTAGGCGCCATGTTGAAAGCCGACGCGTTTCAGCGCAGCCGAACCCCATCGAACCGCCTTAACGCCACGAGTCCTGATTCTTCGGCAGCGCGCCGCACGGGTCGTAGACATGCAGCGTGTCGCCCGCAGTCAACTGATCGTTGAAGACAACGCGACACGGGTGTAGCTCCAACGCTGATGCGCCGATGGTTTGCCTTACCGGTAGCCGACGCCCATGACGTAGTTGCGCAGCAGCACTTCTTCGTACTGCTCTGCTTCCAGCAGCGCGCGCAGTGCGTCTCGCAAGTTGACGACGCCTACCGGCTGGCCTTGGTCGTTGATGACCGGCAGGTGCACGAAGCCTCGCGCGGCCATCATCGACAGCACCGCCGACAACACATCGCCCGAACGACAGGAGCCCACTGCGGTGGTCATCACCTCGCGCGCGGTGGTCGTGCAGGCGGATCCTGAACACATACCGATGCGCCGGACGATGTCGGTTTTGGTGATCACGCCTTGCATGTCGCCGTTGCCATCGCAGATGACGACCAGACCGATTTGCGTATCGCCGAGCAGCCTGGCGACTTCTGAAAGCCGCGCATCGACGCCGATGGTGGCAAGCCGGGAACGGGTTGCGGCCTGCATACCGCTGACAAGCATCGAGGTCATCGTTCGGTGAACGTAACCCGGCGCAGCCCCTCGGTCTGTGCGCTGGCCGACACGCACGCCGGGTGCGATGGCCCGATCAGCTGCGCGCGGTTGGGCGGTTGTCCGACATACGCGCGGTTCACGCACCGCCAGCATCGAGCGGCACACCACCGCCTTTTTGCCGCACAACCCACCGGAGCCGAGCATGAACAAAACACCAAACCCGCGCGACAAACAAACCCCGAACACCGGCAAAGTGGCCAACGACCACAACAAGGTCGGCGAGCAAGCGCTGACGCAAAAAAACGAAGCCAGGCGAACGTCAGACAGCCGCAGCGACCGCGAAGCGCATCTGGGCAGCAGCAACCAAACGCAGTCGAGGCGGGGGAACACCGGGCGCTAGCGTTGCGCCAGGTCACTGATTCGTTTCGCGCATCACCGCAGCACAGCGTTACCGCGTTACCGCATTACCGCATTACCGCATTACCGCGTCACCGCGTCACCGCATCAACGCATTACCCGAGCCCTGCATGCATTTGTCTATCCGATCCGCCATGTGCACCCGCGGAGCCACTTGATGCAGCTCGGCATGATCGGCGCGGGTCGCATGGGCTCCGGCATGGTTCGGCGTTTGTTGAACCACGGCCACGAGTGCGTGGTGTACGCGCGGCAACCGAAGGCCGTTGAACGGCTGCAAGCCGAGGGTGCGATCGGCGTCACCTCGCTGCCGGATCTGGTCGCGCAACTGCGCCAGCCGCGCGCACTGTGGTTGATGCTGCCGGCCGCAGCGGTCGACCAGGTGCTGGGCGAGCTGCTGCCGCTGCTGGCCGCGGGCGACGTGGTCATCGACGGCGGCAATTCGCACTACGGCGACGACATGCGGCGCGGCGCGCAGTTGCAAGCGCGCGGCATGCATTACCTCGATGTCGGCACCAGCGGCGGCATCGCCGGGTTCGAGCGCGGTTACTGCCTGATGGTCGGCGGCGAAGCCAGTGTGTTCGAGCAGTTGCGGCCGATCTTCGCGGCGCTTGCGCCAGGCTTTGCGGCAGCGCTGCGCACCGTCGGCAAAACCGGCGTCAGTACCGATGCCGAAGCCGGTTTTTTGCACTGCGGCGCGCACGGTGCGGGTCACTTCGTGAAGATGGTGCACAACGGCATCGAATACGGGATGATGGCCGCCTACGCCGAGGGACTGAACATTCTCAAGCATGCCGGGGTGGGGAAGGCCGTCGGCACTGCCGACGCGGAGACGACACCGCTCCGCGATCCGTCGGCCTTCCAGTACGATTTCGACTTGGCGGACATCACCGAGGTTTGGCGGCGAGGCAGCGTCATTGCCTCATGGCTGCTCGACCTCACGGCCGCCGCGCTCGCGGCCGATCCGGGACTCGAGCGTTTCTCCGGCCGAGTGTCGGACTCGGGGGAAGGGCGGTGGACGCTCGAAGCGGCAATCGATGAGGGGGTTCCAGCCAACGTGCTCGCCGCGGCGCTGTTCGGGAGGTTCGCCTCCCGCGGCGCGGCCGACTTCGAGAACCGGGTGCTTTCGGCGATGCGCTTCGAGTTTGGGGGCCACGTGGAGAAGGCCGTCGGCACATGAGTGCGGCCCGAGCCGACGCCTTCGTGTTCTTCGGCGCGACCGGAGATCTCGCCTTCAAGAAGATCTTCCCAGCGCTGTACGCGATGGCGCGGCGGGATCAGCTCGACATGCCCGTCATCGGCGTCGCCCGCTCGGGCTGGACGGTGGAGCAGTTCCAGGCCCACGCGCGCCAGAGCGTGGAGCAGCACGGCGGCGTGGACGACGCGGTCTTCGCCCGGCTGGCGTCCCGGATGCGGTATGTCGATGGCGACTATACCGCCCCCGCCACCTACCAGGCGCTGCGGGAGGCGCTCGGCGCGGCGGAGCGTCCGCTGCACTATCTCGCGATTCCCCCGGCGAGGTTCGCCGCCGTGGCGCAGGGGCTGGGCAACTCCGGCTGCGCCCGGAACGCCCGCGTCGTCGTGGAAAAGCCGT
>JAYUGJ010000111.1:0-7569 GCA_043738425.1 Burkholderiales bacterium | reverse complement strand
GTAGCGAATCACACCCGCGGTTTGCAGCCGGTGGGCCGACTCGGTGACCCCTTCACGGCGCACGCCCAGCATGGCCGACAGCCACTCATGCGTCATGTAGATCTCGTCGGCGCGCGCGCGGTCCAGGTGACCGAGCAAACAACGGCACAGGCGTTGATCGATCGAGTGGTGCCGGTTGCACACCACCAGCTGCGCGGTTTGTGCCATCAGCGCCTGGCTGTATCGCAGCAGCACGCGCAGGCCGGGTCCGCCGCGTTCGAACTCATCGGCCAATGCATGCGCTGGCATGCGAAAACCGAGGCCGGCGGTTTGCACCACCGCACGGTTGCAACTGCATCCGCCACCCATGAACAGCGACACCCCGACCGCACCCTCGCGGCCGACCACCGAGGTTTCAGCGGTGGCACCGTCTTTCAACATATTGACCAGCGACACCACCGCGGTGGTCGGAAAGTAGGCGTGGCCCGGTGCGGCACCCGACTCATGCAGCACCTGACCGCGCAGCAGCTCGACCCATTCCAGCTGCGGCAACCAGCGCTGCAAATGCGCCGATGGCAACGCGGCCAACAACCGGTTGGCCCGGGCGTGAGTCACTGCATTGCCTGGCGCATTCGCTGCTGCGTTCGCTGCAGCATTCCTTGTTGCATTCCCTGCTGCATTCCCTGTTGCATTCCCTATCGCGTTCAAAGGCGAATTCACCGCAGTCGCAGTGCACGCCGATGCGCTGCGCAGCGGGCCAAACGATGGATCGACCGATGCGCCGTGCCAAACCGTCGGTTGCGTCCAATCGGCGCTGGCGGGCAGGCGTCGCCGGACGGCGCGAACCACCACGGGTGCGACAAGTGCATGCGCAGCGGCATGGGCGACAACGGAGAGCGGTGCGGTGCAGGTCATAAGACCAGTTGGGCAAACGGTGTGCCGCAAGGCCGTGGCAGATGAAAAATTCATTTCAACCCAGCGTTCGAGAAACGGCGGGCGTGGTGCAAGCTCTCGCATCGTGCCGCGTCGTCCACGGCCAGCCAGCCCCTCTCGATATGACCCCGACCGACAGCGCCTTGCCTACGTTTTTGAACCACCCGGGCACCTGCGCGCAGGTGCTGCGCACGGCCGATGCCGCGCGCTTTGCCGAACTGGGCGCGCCTGCCGGCTGGCCGGCCGAGTTGCGCGTGCTGACCAACCTGCTGCTCGCATCCAGCGAAGCGATGTTCATCGCCTGGGGCCCGCAGCGGCTGTTTTTCTACAACGACGCTTATGCGCCCATCTTGGGCGCGCGCCACCCCGCCGCATTGGGGCTGCCGATGCAAACCGTGTGGCATGCGCACTGGCCCGACCTGTCGCCGCTGGTCGACCGCACCTTTGCGGGCCACAGCGTGCAGCTCGCTGACGTGGCGCTGTGGATCGAACGCAGCGGCACCTCGCAGGAAGCCCGTTTTTCGTGCGGCTACCACCCGGTGCGCGATGACCACGGCGAGGTGCGCGGCTTGTTTTGTGTGTGCCGCGACACCACTGCGCAGCACGCCGCGCAGCAGCAAGCCAGCCGAAGTAATTTGCTGTACCAAACGCTGCTCGATTCGATGGGCGAAGGCGTGGTGATGCTCGACCGCGACTTCCGCGTGCAACGCATCAACCGCGAAGGTTTGCGCATGGATGGTCGGCGCGAAGACGAGATCGTCGGCCGCCTGCACAACGAGGTCTGGCCCGCCGCGGTCGGCACCGCGGTCGATCGCGCGTACCGCGACGCGATGGCCAGCAACGAGCCGCGCTGCTTGCAACACCGCTATGTGGCGGGCGACATCGACATCTGGCTCGATATCGGCGCGTACCCGGTGCAAGGTGGGCTGGCGCTGGTCTACCGCGACATCACCGCGCTGAAAAAAATAGACGCCGCGCGCATTGCCAGCGAACTGCGCTTTGCTGCCGCACTCGGCGCGGTCGGCATGATGTGGACCAATAACGCCGACGGTGAAATGGAAGGCGACCAACCGGGCTGGGCAGCGATCACCGGCCAAACGCGTGCCGCCTATGAAGGCTACGGATGGGCTGCCGCCGTGCACCCAGACGACGCCGAGCCCACGGTGGCCGCGTGGAAACTGGCGGTGGCGCAACAGCGCAAATTCGAATTCGAACACCGGCTGCGCACTGCCACCGGCGAGTGGCGGCGGTACGCGGTGCGCGCGATGCCGGTGATCGACGCCGCGGGCGCAGTCACCGAATGGGTCGGCGTGCACATCGACGTCACCGAGGCGCGGCAAGCGGTGCTGTCGCTGGTTGAAGCCGACCGCCGCAAGGATGAGTTTTTGGCCATCCTGGCGCATGAGTTGCGCAACCCGCTGGCACCCATTCGCAACGCTGCGTCGGTGCTCAACAACGCTGCGGTCACACCCGGTGAGATGGCCGCCAGCCGCAACATCATCAACCGGCAAATTCGCCACATGGCGTTGCTGCTCGATGACCTGCTGGACACCTCGCGCATTTCGGCCGGCCGCTTGCAACTGCGTAAACAGTTTCACCTGCTGCACGAAGTGGTCCACGCGGCAGTGGAAACCGCGCGCCCGCTGCTCGACAGCAAAGCGCACCGGCTCGACGTGCAGTTGCCCGACGGCGCGGTGCAGGTCGAAGTCGACGAGTTGCGCATGGCGCAGGTGCTGAGCAATTTGCTGATGAATGCGGCGAAGTACACCGACGACAGCGGGCGCGTCGGGCTGCGCGCCCGCGTCGGTACCGCGGCCTTGCTGATCGAGGTAACCGACAACGGCATCGGCATCAGCGCGGCACAGCAGCCGTATGTGTTCGACATGTTTTCGCAACTGCGCAGCGCCACCGACCGCGCCCAAGGCGGTCTGGGCATCGGCCTGGCGCTGGCACGCGGGCTGGTGGAGTTGCATGGCGGCAGCCTCGGCGTGGCCAGCGACGGCCTGGGTTGCGGTGCCACCTTCACGGTGTACCTGCCGACCCGGGTTATCGACCCGGGCCTGGCCCGACCCGCCATTACGCCAGTCGAGCGGTCGGCGGTGGCGCTGTCTGCGGCATCCGCTACGGCATCGGTGGTGTCATCAATTGCGTCACCCGCTGCGCCCGCGTCGACCACGCTGGTGCGCCCAAGCCCTGCATCACCGCCTGCGCCAACCCCTGCACCGCGGGCCGATGCCGACGCACTGCACATCCTGATCGCCGACGACAACGCCGATGCGGCTGAAAGTTTGGCGATGCTGCTGCGCCTGGAAGCGTTCCAACTGCACATCACGCCCGACGGTGCCGCCGCGGTCGACGTCGCGCGCCGAGTGCGGCCGCAGGTCGCGATCCTCGACATCGGCATGCCCGGCCTCGACGGCTACGTGGTGGCGCAGCGTTTGCGCGCCGAGGCCTGGGGGCGTGGCATGTTGTTGATTGCGCTGACTGGCTGGGGTCAACATGCCGACCAACAGCGGGCGCTGGCTGCCGGCTTCGACAAGCATTACACCAAGCCCGTCGACCCGGATGTGCTGATCGATTTA
This sequence comes from Burkholderiales bacterium, assembly GCA_043738425.1. Classification (GTDB taxonomy): domain Bacteria; phylum Pseudomonadota; class Gammaproteobacteria; order Burkholderiales; family Burkholderiaceae_C; genus PBB1. The sequence goes on along the minus strand of JAYUGJ010000111.1, from coordinate 4,075 downwards.
ATAAAGACCTGGCACCACGAAAAATCGGTCGCACCCTGAGAGCCGGTGGCCGGTGGCCGGTGCCAGCTGCGGTTCGTGGCGCGGGTTGAATCGGCGCGATGCCGGCTCCGCGCGACGCAAGCGCGAAGTGGTGAGAGTCAGTACGGCTTCACCGGCCGGCAGCCGACCCGGGGTCGCCGTCGATCGATCGGTCGTTGGCGGCGTCGGGCCGCAGCGCGGCCATCGCGTCCAAATCAAAACATTCTTTGTCGGGTGCCATCGCCTGCAACGCAGCGCGCAGCCGAATCAGCGACGGGTGGTCGCGCAAGTGCGCGGGCAGCACCAGGTCGGAGTTGTCAATCATGGCCGGGCCTTTCAGCGCCGCGACCATGCGGGTCGATGGCGGTACCAGGCGCAACGCGGTGGTGGGCAGGTGGTGGATGTTCATGCGAGGTAAATAGCAATTTCGGGTCCAACCCTGCGGCCGGTGCGCGCACCGGGCGTAGCTCGGTATGCGGCTGCTGCGTTCGGTAAACATCGGCACCGGCGGGCGGCCGGTCGGTAACTTTTGCCGCTGAATTTACGGGGTCAAACACGCCGAGCCCGCGCCACCCGCGCTCAGCTGCCGGGTCGACGACCAGTGCAAGGAAGGCTGCCGCGATAGTCACCACGCCCACACCTATCGCGCAACCGCTGCGGGCGCGGTGGCCGCGCTGCGGCGGCGTTTGCCAACTGTGTCGATCTTCAACAGCTGGCGGTATTTGGTGACGGTGCGGCGGGCCACGACCAGGCCTTGTTGCGCGAGCTGGCGGGTGATTTCGGGGTCGGACAGCGGCGCGTCGGCCGGCTCGGCGTCGATCATGTCTTTGAGCAGCCCGCGAATCGCGGTGCCCGAACATTCACTGCCGTTGGCGGTGACCATCGCGCGTGAAAAGAAGTGCTTCAACTCGAACACACCGCTCGGCGTGGCGATGTATTTGTTGTTGGTGACCCGCGACACGGTCGATTCATGCACCCCCACTTCTTCGGCAATTTCGCGCAGCCCCAGCGGCTTCATCGCCATCGGCCCGAAGTCGAGAAAGTGCTGCTGCCGTTTGACGATGGCTTCGGTGACTTCGACGATGGTGGCGAAGCGCTGTTGCACGTTGCGCACCGTCCAGCGGGCTTCTTGAAGGTGACCGGCCAGGTCGGCGTGTTCGGCCGTGCGGTGGCGCTTGAACAGCTCGGCATAAACCTGGTTCAGGCGCACCCGCGGCACCACCGCCGGGTTCAGCTGCACCACCCATTTCGAGCGCACTTTTTTCACCACCACATCGGGCACCACATACGCCACCCGGGTTGCGCTGAACCGCCAACCCGGCCGCGGGTCGAGGTGGCGCAACCGGTCGCAGGCGGCTTGCACTTCCTTCAACGGCAGGCGCAGTTGCCGCGCCAAACCGGGCAGGTCGTGCGCCGCCAACGCATCCAGGTGATCGGCCACGATGCGTGCGGCCACCTCGCGCGTCTGCGCACATTCGATGTCGGGCAATTGCAGTTGCAGGCACTCGGCCACGCTGCGTGCGGCCACCCCGGCGGGGTCGAGCGATTGCACGTGTGCCAGCGCGGTTTCAAGCTCGCCGACCGACGCCTTGGGTTCGACTTCGGTCACGTCGAGCAACTCATGCAGCGGCGTGCGCAGGTAGCCGTCGTCGTCGAGCGACTCGACCAGCGTGCGCGCCAGCAACAACTCTCGCCGAGCCAGCGGCAGCAAGTTCAACTGGCCATGCAAATGCGAGGTCAGGGTGCCGACGCACGGCATGCGGTCAAGTGCCGACAGATCGCCATCACTGCCTTGGCGCGCTGCCGATCCGACATCGGCTTGCCAGACATCGCGGTCGCTGTCCGGCTCACCGTGTTGGTCGCCGTTTTGTAGGCTGTCTTGCAGGTTGTCGGTCGGCTTCGACAACGCATCGTCGGGCCGCTCTGCCGGTGCCAGGCCGGTGTGTTCGCCGGTGTCGAAGCCTTCGCCGCGGCCATCGAAATCAACCGAGCTCGGCGTGTCGAACGCGTCGCTGTCGTACGCCAGCTCACCGTCGTCGCGGCTGCTCGGCGAGGTCGCGGCTTCGATGCCGTCACCGGCACCGCCACCGTCACCGTCACCGCCGTCGGTGTGATCCAGCTCGGCACCGTCGCCGTCTTCGGCTTCCAAAAACGGGTTCTTGCCGAGCACCTCGCGCACGTTGGCCGCAAAGTCCATCGACGACATTTGCAGCAGGCGCACCGCATGCTGTAGCCGGGGTGACAGCGCCTGCGTGTGGTGCTGTCCCTGTTGCGTGGTCCGCTGCGGCGCGTGCTGCAAGCCGGGGCGGTGATCGGAGCGAACGTCGAACGATGGCATGGGGCAAGTCCTGCAAGCTGTGCGGGCGTATTCGCAAGCGCCATGCCGCACCGCGCAGCCGCGTTTGCCCCCGTTGGCCGGCCCACCACGCGCATTCGGTAGCGGTTACTTTTACCGATCGCGACAAGCTTGCGGCAAGTTCTACCGATTCGGGCATGCCGCTTGCCATGATTCAAGCAACCGGTATGCAAGCACCTCAACCCAACCTTTGCGGCGCGCCTGATCTGTTGGCCCGGGGCGCGCCACGCCACGCCGCCATGCCACCGGATATCGAGCCTATCGCCGCAGCAAGTGCCGCCCAGGCGGCCGCCGCGTTGGTGGCCACCTGGCGTGACATCAGCGTGGCGTTGTTGCCGTTGCTGGGTCAGCAGGCCATTCATGCGCTGTACCGCCGCAGCCTGCACCTGACCGCGCGAACCTACCCGTGGTTGCAAGCTGCCACCGATGTACCGCCCGATGCACAGCGTGCCGATGCGCCCAGCCCGACCGCACCCGCCGACCTGTTGGCGCTGACACCGGCGCTCGAATCGCAAACCACCGCCGACGCTTGCGCAGCGGCCAACGCCTTGCTGCACACCTTTCATGAATTGCTGATCGGTCTGGTCGGCCGCGGCGTCAGCGATCAATTGCTGGCGTCGCTGGTGCGCACCGCAGCACCACCGACCGAGCTTGCTTCGCCGCCACCCCATTCGTCCACCCCACAGGGCACCACGCCATGACCAAAGTAACTATCAACCGATTGCCCTCGGGCGTTGCCGGACTCGACGAGGTGTTGGGCGGCGGGCTGCCGGAGTTCTCGTTCAACCTGATTGCGGGTCAGCCAGGCAGCGGCAAAACCACGCTGGCGCACCAGATCATGTTTGCGCTGGCCACGCCCGAGCGGCCCGCGCTGTACTTCACCGTGCTCGGCGAGCCGCCGTTGAAGATGCTGCGCTATCAACAGCAGTTCAGCTTTTTCAACGCCGCGTCGTTGAACCGCTCGATCCGCTTCATCAGCCTGTCAGAAGACGCGATGGCGGGTGACCTCGATCGGGTGTTGCACCGCATCGTCGACGAGGTCACCACCCACGGGCCGGCGCTGGTGTTCGTCGACTCGTTTCGCTCGGTGGTGCTGGCCAGCCAAACCGCCGGTGCGTCGCACAACCACCTGCAGCAGTTCGTGCAGCAGCTCGGCATGCTGATGACCAGCTGGCAGGCCACCACGTTTTTGATCGGGGAGTATTTTTCAGAAACCGATGCGAACCCGGTTTTCACCGTGGCCGATGGCTTGATCTGGATGCGCCAAAGCGTGTACCGCAATTCGGTGGTGCGCAAAATGGAAATCGTGAAGATGCGCGGCCAGTGCACGATGCCCGGGCTGCACACCTTTCGCATGGGCGCGGCCGGGATCGAGGTGTTTGCGCCGGCCGGCGGCGTGTTCGCCGCGGCGTCGGCGTCGGCTGCCGCGTTGGCTGCATCGGCCGCGGCTGCGGTATCGGCATCCGTATCGGCCACCACATCGGCGCTTGCCGTGGTGCCGCCTACAGCCACCGCGGTCGGCTACGACGACGTCGTATCGCGCCTGGCGATGGGTGTGGCCGGTCTCGACGACATGCTCGGTGGCGGCCTGCCGCGCGGTTATTCGCTGTTGGTGGCCGGGCCGTCGGGGTCGGGCAAAAGCATTTTGGCGGCGGCGTTTTTGGCTGAAGGCGCACGCGCCGGCGAGACCGGCGTGATTGC
>JAYUGJ010000110.1:0-6268 GCA_043738425.1 Burkholderiales bacterium | reverse complement strand
CACCAAACGGCTGCACGCCGGCATCGATTTGCGCCACATCGAAGCCCAGCGTCAATTCGCGCAACGCGGTGTGGTTCGGGTCATCCGACAGCGCAGCCTGTGAATCGAAGGTCAACGTCAGCACCGGCGGCGCGCTGTCTTCGGCAGCAACCATCACCAATCGCCCCGGCAACACACCGGCGACGAAACCGTGGCGCGAGGCTTCTTGCAGCACGTAGCCGATGCTCCAGGCCGCGCCGCGCGCCCGCAGCAGCACCGCCATTTGCGCATCGTGGTCACCGGCGAACGCGTCGAGCTCGCGGGCGCGCGCGGCCACTTCCAACATGTCGGGAAAGTCCGCCATCGCACCTATTGCGTCGGCAAAGCTTTGCAGCTTGTAGACGAACTCGGAGTACTCGATTTCAGTCAACGCGCCGGTGCGGTTGGCCAGCTGCAGCCCGGCTTGCAGTTCGCCGTAGCGTTGCCCGGCCAGCGGGGGTTCCCACAGCCCGTCGTCGGTGTTCAAGCCCTCGATGAAAAACGGCTTGCTGCCGGCGCGGCGGCTGCCTGGCAGGTGTGACAACACCGCATCGCCGGTGACCGGCGACTCCAGCGTCATCGGCACGATCACATCGATCAGCGCGTCGACCCGTGGCACCGCACGGCGTGGCAGCACACGCCCGGCGACCGCACCCGCAGGCGGTGTGGCGTCGGGCAGCGCAGGATGTGGTGGCGACTCGCCGTCGGCTACCGATGCGGCCGCATCGGTTGATTCGGCCGGCGCGTGTGCATCACCCAGATGCGGTGCCACCCGGCCATCGGACTCATCGTCGGCGTACTGCAGCACGCCCGGCACGGTGTCGGTTTGGCTGGGGTCACCGGACACGCCGAGCACCGGCTCACGTGGTTCGCGTTTTTCCCCGGGCTCGCGGTGCGCGGGGCGAACGTGATCGGCGTGGTCAGCGGTTCCAGACGCATTGCGTGACTCCACACGCGCAGCTGCCGGTGCCGCTTTTTTTGGACCGGCCTTGCGCGCCTGCCATGCGCCGTGCGCTGCCAGCCCGACCAACACCACGCCACCCAATGCGCCCAGCGCCACCATCAAGTTGTTGCTCATCGGCTTGCCTTTGGGGTTCGATTCAGCACAGCGGTTGGCGCGCTGGTCATGCGGCCTGTCGGGCCAACTCAGCCAGGCCCACCGCCTCGGCCATATCAACCGCCACGATGCGCGACACGCCTTGTTCTTGCATCGTCACGCCGATCAACTGCACCGCCATTTCCATCGCGATTTTGTTGTGGCTGATGAACAAGAACTGCGTGCTTTGGGCCATCTCCTTGACCAGCTTCGCGTAGCGCTCGGTGTTCGCATCGTCGAGCGGCGCGTCGACTTCGTCGAGCAAACAAAACGGTGCCGGATTCAGCTGAAAAATCGCGAACACCAGCGCAATCGCGGTAAGCGCTTTTTCGCCACCCGACAGCAAATGGATGGTGCTGTTCTTTTTGCCCGGCGGCTGCGCCATCACCTGCACGCCGGCGTCCAGAATTTCATCGCCGGTCATCACCAGCTTGGCCTGGCCGCCGCCGAACAGCGTCGGGAACATGCGGCCGAAATGGGTGTTGACCTGCTCGAAGGTGCTGCCGAGCAGGTCGCGGGTTTCGAGGTCGATTTTGTGGATCGCACCTTCGAGCGTGCCGATCGCGTCGAGCAAATCAGCGTTTTGCGCATCGAGAAAACCCTTGCGCTCGCGCGAGGTGGTGAGCTCGTCGAGCGCGGCCAAATTCACCGCGCCGAGTGCGGCCATCTCGCGGTTGATGCGGTCGATTTCGGCCTGCAAACCCTGCAGCCGCACGCCGTTGCTTTCTATGCCTTGCGACAACACCTCGAAGTCGACCGCCGCGGCGACCAACTGCTCGAGGTACTGCGCGCCACCGAGTTGCGCGGCTTGTTCTTCCAGCTGCAGTTTGGTGATGCGGTCGCGCTGCGGTTGCAGGCTTTGCTCGTGGGCTAAGCGCTGCTCGTCGGCGCGCTTCATGCGCAGCGTGAGGTCGTCGTACTCGCTGCGCTGGGCGGCCAGTGCGGCTTCGCGGTCGCACTTGGTGGCCAGCGCGTCTTGCAAGCCGGCGTCGGCCGAGGCATCCGAAAAACGCAACAGCTCCTCGCCCAACTGGGCTTCGACCAGCGCGTTGGTGGCCACCTGTTGCAGCGCGGTGTCGATCGCGCGCTGCAACTCGCCGCGGCGCGCAGTCAGCGTGCGTGCGGCAAATTGCGACTCTTGCGCCTGGCGTTCCAGCGTGCGCAATTGTTCGCGCGCGGCAGCCAGCGTGCGGTCGGCTTGCATCACGGCTTCGTCGAGCTCGGCGTGGCGTTCTTGCGTTGTACCGAGCTCGACGTCAAGGTGCTCAAAACGCGCTTCGCCAGTCGCACGGCGTTCGCTCAACTCCTCGATTTGCGCATCGATCTCGGCCAGTTCATCGGCCAGCTGCGAGCCACGCGACTGCGTTTGCTCGGCTTGCTGCGTCAGGCCCAACAGCTCGACTTGCAGCTGGTGCGCGCGGCTTTGCGCCTCGGTGGCATCGCGCCGCGCGCTGGCCAGCGACAACGCCGCACCGGTGTACAGCGCCTCGGCGCGGATCAAGCCGCTGCGCGAGTCGTCGGCAATCAAGGTCTGCGCGCGCCATTGCTTGTCGAGGTTGTCGATTTCTTGTGCCCGGGCCAGCAAGCCGGCCTGCTCGGAGTCGGGCGCATAAAAAGACACCGCATGGGCGCTGACGGCATGGCCCGCGCGCGTCATCACCACCTCACCGGGTTGCAACTGCGCGCGCGTGGCCAGCGCGTCGTCTAGGTGGGCTGCGGTGTAGACGCCGGCGAGCCAATCGGCGAGCAACGCTTGCAGGCCCACGTCACCCACGCGCAACAAATCGCTCAGGCGCGGCAGCCCCGAACTCGACTGCGGCGCAGGCGCTGCGGGCGGCGTGTAGAACACCAGTTTGGCCGGCGGCGCATCGCTGGCGAATGCCCGCACCACCTCGAGCCGCCCCACTTCCAGTGCGTTGATGCGTTCGCGCAAAGCGGCTTCCAGCGCGGTTTCCCAGCCAGGCTCGATGTGCACGCGCGTCCACAAACCGGCCAGGCTGTCGAGCCCGTGCCGGGCCAACCACGGCCGCAGCTGGCCTTCGGTTTGCACCTTGTCTTGCAGCGCGCGCAGCGCGTCGAGCCGCGCGCCGGTGTCGGTTTGTTTCGCGGACTCGGCGTTCAGCGCGGCTTGCTGCGCGCGCCGTGCCTCGTCGAGCAACGGCACCTGATCGCCGAGGTCGGCCAGCCGCGCGTCGGCCACCACGCGCGATGCGTCGGCATCGGCGAACTGCTGCTGCAACTGCGCCAGGCGCTCGGCATCTATCGAAGTGAGTTGGCGTTTTTCGGCGGCGAGTTTGTCGTGCCGCGCGGTCAGTTGCCGCGATTGCTCTTCGATATTGCGGCTGTCGTTGGCCAGCACCTGAATTTGCTGCTGCACCGCCGCCACCAGCGTGCGTTGGGTGTTGGCCGCAGCCTGCGCGGCGCGCACCGCGTCTTCCGAATTCGGCAGCGTTTGCGCCCGGTCGTGCGACTGCGCCGCGAGCACCTCGCTGCGGTCGTCGGCGTGGGCCATGTCGGCGGCCAGTTGCAGGTGTTCGGTTTCGGCCTGCGCGCGCCGGTCGCTCCACTGCGCGGTTTGCACCAGCAACTCGGCCAGCCGCATCTCGGCGCGCTGGCGGCCTTCGACCACATAACGAATGCGTTCTTCGAGCCGGCTGACTTCGAGCGAGGCTTCGGCCAACCGCCCCTGCGATGTGTGCAATTCATCGCTGGCCGCGTAGTGCGCCTGACGAATGGTGTCGAGCTCGGCTTCGCCCTGGCGCAATTCGGCCGTGCGGGCTTCGAGTTGGTTCACCGCTGCGCAGACTTCTTTTTCGACCCGCTGCTGCTCGCCCGCCGCATCGCGGTGCCGCAAGAACCACAGCTGGTGCAGCTTCAAGGTGCCGTCGTCTTGCAGCCCGCGGTATCGGCTGGCGACTTCGGCCTGCTTTTCCAGCTTGTCGAGGTTGCCAGTCAGCTCGCGCAAGATGTCGTCGACCCGCACCAGGTTGTCGCGCGTGTCACGCAGCCGGTTTTCAGTTTCGCGGCGGCGTTCTTTGTACTTCGACACGCCGGCTGCTTCTTCCAAAAACATGCGCAGCTCTTCGGGCTTGCTTTCGATGATGCGGCTGATGGTGCCCTGGCCGATGATGGCGTAGGCCCGCGGACCCAGGCCGGTGCCGAGGAAGACATCCTGCACATCGCGGCGCCGCACCGGCTGGTTGTTGATGTAGTAGCTGGAAGATCCATCGCGCGTCAGCACACGCTTGACGGCAATCTCCCCGAACTGGTTCCACTGCCCGCCGGCCCGCGCGTCGGAGTTGTCGAAGACCAGCTCGACACTGGCCCGGCTGGCCGGCTTGCGCTGGCCCGAGCCGTTGAAGATGACGTCTTGCATCGACTCGCCGCGCAGCTCGCTGGCCTTGCTTTCACCGAGGACCCAGCGCACCGCATCCATGATGTTGGACTTGCCGCAACCGTTGGGTCCGACCACGCCGACGAGCTGGCCCGGGAGCTGGAAGGTGGTGGGGTCGGCGAAGGACTTGAAGCCCGAGAGTTTGATCGAATTCAGGCGCATGGGCGGGCCGCAAAGGGCCACAGTGACGAGAGCCGTCGCCGTTGCCAAGTGATTGATTTTAAAAGGAAAAATCGCTGCATTGGGGTGCTGCGAAGTGCCCGGATGATACCATCGCAGCCCCTCGAAATTGAGTCGCACCCGATGCCCAATAGCAGTCTCAGACAACGCCCGGCCCCGGGCACGCCACCCAGTGCGCCGAGCAAGGAACTGCAGGTGTTCCCCAACCCCGCGTCCAAGCGCGACTACACGATCCGCTTCGCGATCGACGAGTTCACCTGCCTGTGCCCGCTGACCGGCCAGCCCGACTTCGCCCGCTTCCGGATCGAGATGGTTTGCGACCGCCTGTGCCTCGAGTTGAAGAGCCTGAAGATGTACTTCTGGAGCTACCGCAACGAAGGCGCGTTCCACGAGAAGGTCACCAACACGATCCTCGACGACATCGTCAAGGCCACCCAGCCCCGCTTCGCGCGCATCGGCGCCGTCTGGAATGTGCGCGGCGGAATCACTACCGACGTGGTCGCCGAGTACTGCAAGAGAGGCTGGAAACCGGCGCCGCGGGTCGAACTGCCAGGCAGCGGCAGCGATGCCTGAGACCGCAGCGCGGCCGGCGTACCAGAAGTTCGCCGTCAGCGTGGCGCCGAGCTGCATCGACGGCAACGGCGCCTTCGCCGCCGAAGCGATCCCGCCGCGCCTGAAGATCGGCGAGATCCGCGGCGAGTCGATCGGCGTGGCCGATGCACGCATTCGCGCCACGCGGCATGAGCGGATCATGATCGTCGAGGTGTCGGCAAGGCGGGCGATCGATTTCTCGAAGTCGAGCGACCCGATGCGCTACACCAACCACAGTTGCCGGCCCAATGCGCGGCTGTGCATCCGCCAGGGGCGGGTCGAGTTCTACGCCCTGCGCGCGATCGCCGACGGCGAAGAAATCACCGTCGATTACGGCGAAACCCACCACGCGGGCAAGCTCCCTTGCCGGTGCGGGCAGCCGGGCTGCAGTGGGCGGCTGTAGCCCCTTGGGCGGCGCTGTGCTCGCCTATCATCGTGCGCATGAACCCGCTGTTGGCGCGCCTGCAACCGTATCCGTTCGAGCGCCTGCGGTCGCTGATGGCGGGTGTCGCGCCCTCGCCCGCCCACCACGCCATCAGCTTGGGGCTGGGCGAGCCGCGCCATGCCACACCGGCACTCATTGAAGAGGCCCTGGTCGCCAATCTGCACGGCTTGTCGAGCTACCCGGCCACGGCCGGCGAGCCGCGGCTGCGCGAGGCCATCGCCGCCTGGGTCCAGCGGCGCTACGGCGTGAGCCTGGATGCGGCGACGCAGGTGTTGCCGGTAAATGGCTCGCGCGAGGCGCTGTTTGCGCTGGCGCAAACCGTCATCGACCCGACCCGGCCTGGTGCAACGGTGGTCTGCCCGAATCCGTTCTATCAAATTTATGAAGGTGCGGCGCTGCTGGCCGGCGCGCAGACGGCGTTTGCCAACAGCGACCCGGCAGGCAATTTCGCCGCGAACTGGAGCGCCATCGACAACGCCACCTGGGCCCGCACGCAACTGCTCTATGTTTGCTCGCCGGGCAATCCGACCGGTGCCGTGATGCC
>JAYUGJ010000109.1:0-3674 GCA_043738425.1 Burkholderiales bacterium | reverse complement strand
AGGCCAAATCGGCTGGCGTTGGGGTCTTTTGTTTTGGTGACTTTTATTTGGACCAGCAAATAAAAGTTACCCGCCCGCCGGGGCGGAACCCGGCGCGGTCTCACGCAGTGAACTGGGGCAACTCGAAGCAACAGCAACAGTAACAGCAACAGCAATAGCAATAGCAACGCGAACAAGCGAGCGCCGCAGCATCGACCAGCCAACAAAAACAAACTCCCGACGTGTCCCAAGACACCCGCCTGCAAAGGCGTAACCCGCCACAGCCTTCCCCTTGCCATCATGATCAACAGTCCGTCTCGACCCCGTACCGATGTGATCGCCTCCACATGCTCACCCTGATTCGCCACCTCACCTGGCCCGAATGGCAACACCATCCATGGCGGCAGCTGGCGGCGCTGTTGGCCGTCATGCTGGGTGTGGCGCTGGCGTTTTCGGTGCAGCTGATCAACCAATCGGCGTTGAGTGAATTCAGCGCTGCGGTGCGGGCGGTGAACGGCCAGCCGGACTTCGAATTGCGCGGTCAACGCGGCGGCTTCGACGAGGCGTTGTACGCACGGGTGGCGGCACACCCCGACATCGCGCTGGCCAGCCCGGTGGTCGAAATCGAAACGCAAGCGCTGGTCACCGATGCAGCGGGCACAACCAAACGCGTGGCGCTGCGCGTGCTCGGCATCGACGCGCTGGTCGCCGCCCCGATGTCGCCGGCGCTGCTCGCCACGCTGACACCGTCACCGTCACCGTCACCAGAGCCTGCTGACCAAATGCCCGCCGCTGATGCTGCCGCTGGCTCGGTCGATGGCTCGGCGGATGTCTCGGCCGATGCGGTTGCCGATATCGACACCGCGACCCCCACCGCCGCCGCGGCCGCCGCGCCCGATCGCTTCGGTCTGCTGGCTACCGATGCGCTGGCGTTGAACGCCAGCGCGCGTCAACGGCTGGCGGTCGGTCTTGCCGCTGGGGGCGGCGTCGGCACCGGGGGCAGCGATATCAAGCTGCTGCGTTTACAAACACCCAGCGGCATCGTCGGCTTGCGCGTGCACGGCAGTGTGGCGGCGGCTGGATCGCCGCTGGCGGTGATCGACATTGCCGGTGCGCAGGCGCGGTTCGGCATGCTGGGCAAGCTGAGTCGCATCGACGTGCGGTTGAAGCCGGGGGCCGATCGCGCGCGCGTCATTGCCTCGCTGCGGCTGCAAGATTTCGCCACCCAAGGCGTGCGCGCTGCCGCACCAGACGAGTCGGCGCAGCGGGTGTCGAACGTGTCGCGGGCCTACCGCGTCAACCTCACGGTGCTGGCACTGGTGGCGCTTTTCACCGGCGCGTTTTTGGTGTTTTCGATTCAGTCGCTATCGGTCGCGCAGCGGCAACCACAGTTGGCGTTGTTGGGTGTGCTCGGGCTGGGTGCCGCGCAACGGCTGCGGCTGGTGCTGGCTGAATCGGCGTTGATCGGTATTGCTGGCAGCGCGCTCGGCTTGACACTGGGCACCGGTTTGGCCGCACTGGCGTTGCGTTTGCTGGCCGGTGACTTGGGCGGCGGCTACTTTCCGGGGGTTGCACCGACCCTGCACTTCAGCCCATGGGCGGCGCTGGCCTACGGCGCACTGGGCGTGGCAGCAGCGCTGGTCGGCGGTTGGTTGCCCGCCCGTGCCGCGCAACACCTGGCACCGGCGCAGGCGTTGAAGGGTTTGGGTGACGCAGGCACCGATGCGCGAAGCAACTGGCTGGGACCCGGGTTGATTGCAACTGCGCTGGTGCTGCTGCTGTTGCCGCCGATTTTTGACATACCGCTGGCTGCGTATATAGCGGTGGCGCTGTTGCTGCTCGGTGGCATCGTGTGCGTACCCAGTGGGGTGGGTTGGCTGTTGGGTTGCATCGCGCCACCGCAGCACCCGCTGGCGCTGTTGGCAGTCGAACGCGCACGCCACCAGCGGCGCACCGCCACCGTCGCAGTGGCCGGTGTGGTGGCCAGCTTGAGCTTGGCGGTGGCGCTCACGGTGATGGTGGCGAGCTTTCGCGAATCGATCACCGCGTGGCTCGACACCGTGCTGCCGGCCGACTTGTATGTGCGCGCGGGTGCCTCGTCCGCGGCGTCGTCTGCCAGCAGCGATGTGATCACGCTCGATCCAGGCTGGGTGCGTGATGCGTCGCGGCTCAGCGGCGTCGCGCGGGTGGAAACGCTGCGCGTGTCATCGGTGCAAATCGACCCGGCACAACCGGCGGTGGCATTGATTGCGCGGCCGCTAGGCGACCCGGCCAAATCGCTGCCGTTGGTCGGTGAGCTGGTGGCGTTGCCGGTGGCCGACACCGCCGCGTATGTCAGCGAAGCGATGGTCGCGCTGTACGGCGCGGCACCCGGCACGCGGCTCACGCTGCCGCTGCCCGATGGCAAAAACGCCACCGTGTTTGTGCGTGGCGTGTGGCGCGACTACGCACGTCAACACGGTGCGGTGGTGTTGGCCGCGCCCGATTACCAACGGCTCACCGGCGATCAAAAAATCAACGACCTGGCCGTGTGGCTGCAAGCCGGTGCCGACCCGACCGCGGTGCAGCGCGCGCTGCGGGCCGCGGCCGCCGGCCACGGCATAGACGGCGAGCTGCTGGAGTTCGCCTCGCCCGGCGACATCAGGGCGCTGTCACTGCGCATTTTTGACCGCAGCTTCGCGGTCACCTACTGGCTGCAAGGCGTAGCCATTGCGATCGGCCTGTTCGGCATTGCGGCCAGTTTTTCAGCGCAGGTGCTGGCGCGCCGCAAAGAATTCGGCCTGCTCGCCCATTTGGGCCTGACCCACCGCCAGGTGCTCACCGTCGTCACCGCCGAAGGCGCGGTGTGGACGGCAGCCGGCGCATTGCTCGGCTTGCTGCTGGGCGTGGCAGTCAGCGTGGTGCTGGTCAAAGTGGTGAACCCGCAAAGCTTCCACTGGACGATGGATTTGCTGCTGCCGTGGCCCCGCCTGGCCGCGTTATGCGCCGCAGTCATCGCCGCCGGCACACTGACCGCCGGCCTGGCCGCGCGGCGCGCCGCGGGCAGCGACATGGCGTTGGCCGTGAAGGAAGATTGGTGACATGGCGGGAGTTGAGAAGACGACCGGCGCGGTATCGCGCCGGTCGTCGGTGACGTCAACCATGGCGTGTGGTGCCGCTGCCTAAAGACCTGACACCACAGCGTCGGGTTTGCCTTCCCAGCGCGTGCCGCTTGTTGATGCCGCACGGTCGGTTTTGGTTTTTCAGCCCCTGACTGACCTGCGCGGCACTGCGCCGGGTTCCGCCCCGGCAGGCGGGTAACTTTTATTTGTGGGCCCGAATGAAAGTCACCAAAGCAAAGGGCGTGAACACCAGCCGATTTGACTTGTTCGCTGCGGCTACACGCCTACTTCAACGGCTCTGGCACGAGAACATTCGCCAAACTACCGCCACCGTTTCCTCGCTCACGTTCAGCCGCTTGTTGTCGGCACAGCTCGGCCGCTGGCCATCGTCGCGATGAACCGCAGGTTCGAGCCGTGGCGACCATTGGTTCTACCGATTAGCGCGGTACCCGATGCGGTAGTTCGTCGTGCGTTCGGTGCCTGAGACTCAGCTGGAGGCCTGTAGCCGCAGCGAACAGGCCAAATCGGCTGGCGTTCGGGTCTTTTGTTTTGGTGACTTTTATTTGGACCAGCAAATAAAAGTTACCCGCCCGC
>JAYUGJ010000108.1:0-4125 GCA_043738425.1 Burkholderiales bacterium | reverse complement strand
AACCGCATGATGTTGGCGGAGTGGACGGGACTCGAACCCGCGACCCCCGGCGTGACAGGCCGGTATTCTAACCAACTGAACTACCACTCCATGCGGCTTTCGCGGTGGTTTCCCACTGCGCAAGTGCCTCATCAACTCGTGATGCCAACTTGGCGTCCCCTAGGGGATTCGAACCCCTGTAATCACCGTGAAAGGGTGGTGTCCTAGGCCTCTAGACGAAGGGGACAAATCCTGCGTCGTGTCTTGAACTGCGCGCCACATTCAACCAGCGATCGACTGCGTGTTGATGGTGGAGGTAAGCGGGATCGAACCGCTGACCTCTTGCATGCCATGCAAGCGCTCTCCCAGCTGAGCTATACCCCCTCGTTGTTGCCAGTTCAAAACGACTGTTGGCACCAGTGAGGAAGCCGCATAAAGATCTATTTTTACGAGGCTACGCGCTGTTCAAGCGAGCTTAGGAGTATAGCCAGCTTTTCACGCTTCGAGCAACCGAGCCATGACCACTTCGCGTGGAAAAAGCTCCAGAACCGAGTCGATGGAAGGCGTTTGCGCGCGACCACAAACCAGCACCCGCACGGCATGCGCGAGCTGTGGCATTTTGAGTTGGTGCGCGGTTATCACTTCTTTGATGGCGAAGCTGATGGCAGGCTTCGACCATTCAATCACGCCCAGGCGCTCACGCAAATCGCGCAGCGCCGGTTTCACCACGTCGGTCACGTGCGCTGCCAGATCTTCCGTACGGGGGGTCACGTCTATAACGTACATAGACAACCAGTCAGCCAACTCCACCGTGGTGGCACATCGGTCTTTGAAAAGTGCGCAGCGGCGGCCCAACTGGTCATCGACCGGAACCGCCATGCCGCGGCGCGTGAACTGGCCCGCGACCAACGCCGCAAGTTCGGCATCGGGCAGCGACTTCAGGTGGTGCGCATTGACCCAATTCAACTTGGCCGCGTCCCACTGCGCCGGGCTTTTAGCCAGATGCTCACCGTCGAACCAGCTGACCAATTGCATGCGGCTGAACAGCTCTTCGTCGCCGTGGCTCCAGCCCAATCGGGCCAGATAGTTGAGCATCGCGTCGGGCAAGTAACCGGCGTCTTCGTACTGCGTTACGCCGACCGCGCCGTGTCGCTTCGACAACTTTTCGCCATCGGGCCCCAGGATCATCGGCAGGTGTCCGTACAGCGGCAACTCAGCGTCCAACGCGCGCAAGATATTGATTTGCCGCGGCGTGTTGTTGACATGGTCGTCACCACGGATCACGTGGCTGATTTGCATGTCCCAGTCGTCAACGACAACACAGAAGTTGTAGGTTGGCGTGCCAATCAAGGTGGCCGCGTCGGCACCCGGCCGGGCGATGACCAAGTCGTCGAGTTCGCCGTTCGAAATCGTGATCGGCCCCTTGACCAAATCATTCCAACTGACCACGCCGTCGAGCGGGTTACGAAAGCGAATGACCGGCCGCACGTCATGCGGAACTTCGGGCAGCACTTTGCCCGTCTCGGGCCGCCAGCGGCCGTCGTAGCGCGGTTTGTCGCCACGCGCACGCTGCGTCTCGCGCATCGCTTCGAGCTCGGCCGGGGTGCAGTAGCAAAGGTAGGCCGAGCCGGCGTGCAGCATCTGCCCGATCACTTCGCGGTAGCGGTCTAGCCGCTGCATTTGAAAGTACGGGCCTTCGTCGTAGTCGAGGTTCAACCAGCGCAGCGCTGCGATGATTTGATCGACCGCTTGCTGGGTTGAACGCGCCTCGTCGGTGTCTTCCACCCGCAAGATGAATTCACCGCCGTGGTGGCGCGCAAACGCCCACGAAAACAAGGCCGTGCGGGCGGTCCCTAAATGCAGGAAGCCGGTGGGTGAAGGGGCGATACGGGTACGAACTTTTCGGGTCATCGGGATGGTGCAATCCAAAGCAGCCCAGAGCGAATTCAAAGCGAATCCAGCCCCCGCAGCAAATCGGTTTTCAGGTCTTCTACGTCGTCGAGGCCCACGGCCACCCGCACCATGCTTTGGGTGATGCCGGCCGCACGCCGCTGCTCTTCACTCAACCGGCCATGGGAGGTGCTGGCCGGGTGCGTGATGGTGGTTTTGGTGTCCCCCAGGTTCGCGGTAATCGAACACACCTGGGTGCTGTCGATGACGTGGAACGCGGCCTTGCGCGCCGCCGCGGCGTCGAGCACCGCGCCCCGCGACCTCACAGAAAACGACAACACCGCGCCACCGCTGCCTGCCTGCTGTGCCATCGCCAACGCATGTTGCGGATGCGACTGCAATCCAGGGTAGAAAACGCGTTCGACCTGCGGCTGCGATTCAAGCCACAGCGCCAGCTTCAGCGCCCGTTCGCTTTGGGCTTGCATGCGTATCGACAAGGTCTCCAGCCCCTTCAACACCACCCACGCATTGAACGGTGACAAGGTCATGCCGGCACTGCGCATGACGGGCACGAACTTGTCGTTGATCAGTTGCTCGGTGCCGCACACCGCACCTGCTACCACGCGACCTTGGCCGTCGAGGTACTTGGTGCCCGAATGGATGATCAGATCGGCACCGTACTCAACTGGCCGCTGCAACGCCGGTGTGCAAAAACAGTTGTCGACTGCGAGCAGCGCGTTGGCTTCGCGCGCCACTTCGGCCAGCGCACGGATATCACACACCTCGGTCAGCGGATTGGTCGGCGACTCCGCAAACAGCAGCCGTGTGTTGGGGCGCACCGCGCGCCGCCATTCGCCCACATCGGTTTGCGACACAAAACTGGTCTCGACGCCGAACTTGGCGAACTCGCGGCTGAGCAGCGTGATCGTCGAGCCGAACACACTGCGCGAGCAAATAACATGGTCACCGGCTTGCAGCAGCGCCATCGCGGTCAACAAAATCGCCGACATGCCGCTCGAGGTGCCCAGGCACGCTTCGGTGCCTTCGAGCGCCGCCAAACGGCGCTCGAACATCGTCACCGTCGGATTGGTGAAGCGCGAATAGATGAACGCTTCTTCTTCATTGGCAAAGCGCGCAGCGGCCGTGGCAGCGTCGGGTTGCACGAAGCTGCTGGTCAAAAAAAGCGCCTCGGAGTTTTCACCCCATTGGCTGCGCGGCAGGCCTTCGCGCACCGCCAGCGTGTCGAGCCGCACGTCTTTGGGCAGTGCTACGCGCGCAATGGTTTTCTTCGCCGCCATCAGACCTGCTCGGTCGCGTTTTGCAGCGCCAGCCGCGATCGGTCGGGGCTGTCGTCTTCTTCGGCTTGCGACTGCCGCTGGCTGGCAATCGCATCGAAGTCGGCCACCGAAATGTCGCCGGTGACATAGATACCGTCGAAGCAGGATGCCTCGAATCCGGCCAGTGCCGGGTTCAGCGCGCCAACGACGCGTTTCATCGCATTCACGTCTTGGTAAATCAGCGCATCGGCACCGATAAATTGGCGGATGTCTTCGATGCTGCGGTTGTGCGCCACCAACTCGGCCTTGGTCGGCATGTCGATGCCGTACACATTGGGAAAACGCACCGGCGGTGCCGCAGACGCCATGTAGACCTTGCGTGCGCCTGCCTCGCGGGCCATTTGAATGATTTCTTTCGAGGTGGTGCCACGCACGATCGAATCATCGACCAGCAGCACATTGCGGTCTTTGAATTCGACCCCGATCGCATTCAATTTTTGGCGCACGGATTTCTTGCGCACGCCCTGCCCCGGCATGATGAAAGTGCGGCCCACGTAGCGGTTCTTCACGAAGCCTTCGCGATAAGGCTTGCCGATGCGGTGCGCCAGCTGCATGGCGCTGGGCCGGCTGCTTTCGGGGATGGGGATGACGACGTCGATGTCGGTGGGCGGCATGGCGTTGATCACACGCTGGGCCAAGGTCTCACCCAGGTTCAGGCGCGCGTGGTAGACCGAGATGCCGTCCATCACCGAGTCGGGCCGCCCCAGGTAGACGTATTCGAAGATGCACGGGTTCAGCGTCGGGTGCTCGGCGCACTGGCGGGCGTGGATGCGGCCTTCCAGGTCGATGAAGATGGCCTCGCCGGGGGCGACGTCGCGCGTGAGCGTGTGGCCGGTGCCGTCCAGCGCCACCGACTCGCTGGCCACCATCACGTCGCGCTGGCCTTCGCTGCCAGCGCCTTCACCGAAGCAGAGCGGCC
>JAYUGJ010000107.1:0-2616 GCA_043738425.1 Burkholderiales bacterium | reverse complement strand
GGCAACTTGGTGGCGTCGGGCGACTCGATCCTGTCGCCGAAGGTGAGCTGGTTCAGGATCACCTGGTTCTTCGCGTCGAGCTTGCCGTCGGCGTCTATTCTGTAGGCGACTTCCATGCTGAGCTTGCCGCGCTCGATCGCGTAGCCGGCGTACTTGGCTGCGTAAGGTGACAGCGGTGCCAGTTCCAGGTCGGTGGCTTTGGCACGAATGTTCAGCGCCAACGGCTCAGCCGTCGGGTTGAGCTGGCCGGTGATGTCGAGCAGCGCGGTGCCCGCAGCGCGGCCGTGCAGATCGAGCGTGGCCATGTCGCGGGTGCCTGATCGGAATGCGCCCAAGGTGCCGTTCAGCTCAGTCAAATCGGCGCTGTAGTTGGGCTTGACGAAACGGTCGGTGAAATCGACTTTGCCGTTGACCAGCTTGGTGGCACCGACCACCAACTCGAACGCTGGCGGGCCCTTCGACGCCGAGGCCGCCGCGGCGGTGGTGGCGACTGCGGCCGGCACCGGGGTCGCCACCAAACCCGGTACCAGGTCTTTAGCCGCACCGATGGCCGACGCAGCCGACGCGGTGGCACTGCCTGCTGCAGAGGTTGCAGCATCTAGCGCCGAACCGAGCATTGCACCTGCGGTGGTGGGCAGCGCGGGCGCGGCGGCCACCGGTGCAGCGCCCGCAGGTCCGACGTCCTGCAAATTAAATCGGCCGTCTTCGGTGATCACCAGCCGCGAATAAAAGTCGCTCAACGCGGCTTCGGCGATATCTATTTTTGGCGGCTTCGCAGGTGCAATTGCCAACTTCACGCCGGTCAGCTTGAATGACTGCCAGCTCAACAATTCTTCGGTGGCGTTCAAGCCGGATGCGCGGCTGGATTTTTGGCCGCCACCGGGTTGGCCCGACGGGCTTGAACCGGTCGACGCAGCGCGGCTGTGCACCATCACATCGGCCAACAACAAGTCGCCGACCACACCGATGTCGAGGCCTGCGGGCAGCTCGCGCACCGACACGTCGGCTTTCGCTCCGGCCTCGGCGCGCAACACGCTCACCGGTATGCGCTCACGCACGTAGGGCTCGAACGCATGCAACGGAAACCGGTTCAGCTTCAGCGCGCCACGCACCACCAGCGGCTGCAACCCCAGCGTGCCGCGCCAATCGATGAGGCCGGTAGACGACGCACCCATCGCGCCGCGCGGTACCGCGGATTTTTTGTCCGCTGCCAATGCAATGTCTTGCATGCCCAGCAGCCGCGCGCTGAATTGAAGTTGCGCCGGTGCGCTGGTGCGCGCGCCAACCAGTGCCAGGTTTTGCACGCCGAGCTTGAGCGCGCGCAGCTCGGTTCGTTGCACATCGGTATCGGGCTGGCCGCTCACATACGCATCGTCGAAGCGCACCGCGCCGCCGTCGATGGCGAAGTCGCGCAGGTCGACCCGCCAACCAGGCGCTGGCGCTGGAGCTGCCGCTGGAGCTGCGAGGCCTGCAGGTGCCGTGGCCGCCAGCTCGCTCGGTTTCACGGCCACCGGCTTCACCCAGCGCTGCACATTGAACACACCCGCCGGGTCGCGCGACACCACCACCACCGGCTGCGACATAGCCACGCTGGCCAGCGTGACGGTACGTGCATTCAAGTCCACCTCAGCGCCCTGCACTGACAGCTGCGTGAGCGCTATCGCTGGTGCCGTGGCGGTGGTTTTGGCGGTGGTTGTTGCGGTAATTGCAGCCAGGGCGGCAGGCTTGGCTGTGGCGACCTTGGATGCGGCTGCGGTGGCAGTGGCGGTGCCACCGTCTGCGACCCGCAAGTCGTCCACCGTCAGTTGGCCGTTGCCGATGCGCAGCTGGGCCGCGCCACCCGCAGCACCGCCTGCCGCACCGCCTGCAGCCCATTGCAATTGGGCCGCCGCGGCTGCGCTGCCGCTGACCTTGGCCAGCAGCGCGTCGCCTACATACGGCGCGAAAGCACCTAGCGTCAGGTCTTTAACGCGGATGTCGAGCGTGGCCATGCGGTCACTGACACGGCCTTCGGCGCTGATGCTGCCGAGCGTGGTCGGGCTGGCGGTGCTGGCCGCGGCAGATGCGGCAGCCTTTGCGGTTGCGGTTGCGGCTGCGGTTGCGGCTGCGGCTGCGGCTGCGGCTGCAGGTGCGGGTGCGGATGCCACCAGCGTGGCTTGCAAGCGCACCGGCAAGGTCGCATCGGCTGCGAATGGGTACGCCAATGGCCCGGCTTGCACATCCACCGCCTGCAGCGCCAGCGCGGCCGCCGGTGTCACGCTGGCGTCGGCCCACCGCACGCGCATGTTGACCAAGTGCACCGAGTCGACTTGCACTTTCCATGGCGGGGCGGCGGCGACTGCCTTGCCCGATGCGGCACCCGAAGGCGCTTGCACCGGTGCTGCTTGCGGCGCCGCGCCGGATGTCGCCAGCCGCGCCAGGTTCAACTGCCCTTGTGCATCGCGGCTGACGTGCAACGTCGGCGCGTCGAGCTCGATCGCGCCGAACGCCAGTTGCTGGTTCAGCGGCTGCACATCACGCAGCGCCACCGTCAGGCGGTTGAACGCCAACCACGGCGCGCTGGCCGCGTCGTCGACCACCAGGTCGTGTGCCGCCACCGTGCCGCGCAGTGACACG
>JAYUGJ010000106.1:0-8301 GCA_043738425.1 Burkholderiales bacterium | reverse complement strand
CCGCGCCGGGCACACCGTCATCGGCTACGACCGCAACGCCGACATCAGTGACTCGTCCTCGCTCGAGGACATGGTGTCCCAGCTGCCGTCGCCCAAGGTCGTGTGGGTCATGGTGCCGGCCGGTGAGATCACCCGGTCGACGATCGTCTCGCTCGGCGAGCTGCTGACGACCGGGGACCTCGTCGTCGACGGGGGCAACTCCCGGTGGACCGATGACAAGGAGCATGCCGCCATGCTCGGCGAGCAAGGAATCGGCTTCGTCGACGCCGGTGTCTCCGGCGGGGTCTGGGGGCTGGACAACGGCTACGCCCTGATGGTCGGCGGCGACCCGGCGGATGTGGCCAAGGTGCAGCCGGCCTTCGACAGCCTCAAGCCGGCGGGCGAGTCGGGCTTCGTGCACGCCGGCCCGGTCGGTGCCGGCCACTTCGCGAAGATGGTGCACAACGGCATCGAGTACGGCCTGATGGCCGCGTATGCCGAAGGATTGAACGTCTTGCGCAACGCGAACATCGGCAACACCGACCTCGCGGCCGGCCCGGCGCACGACGCCGAAACCACGCCGCTGCGCGACCCAGCGCTGTATCGGTTCGACATGAATTTGCCCGACATCACCGAGGTTTGGCGTCGCGGCAGCGTCATCAGTTCATGGCTGCTCGACCTCGCCGCGCAGGCGTTGCAAACCGATGCCGAACTCGCGCTGCACAGCGCGCACGTCGCCGACTCGGGCGAAGGCCGCTGGACGGTTCAGGCCGCCATCGACGAGGGCGTGCCGGTGCCCGTGTTGAGTGCCGCGCTGTATGCACGCTTTGCGTCGCGCGGCCAGGCCGACTTCGCCAACCGCATCTTGTCCGCAATGCGCCTCGGCTTCGGCGGCCATGTGGCGATCCCCGCGGACGGGCCGACATAAAAGGCGCGTGGTGCAGTGCAACGGCCGCCGTCAACGGTGCAATGAACCCACCGTGAGGCAGCTGTCATCACCACTGTCCATGCCCAGCCGGGCGAATCGATCGACCTGCGCCGGTATGGCGATCAGTTGACGCAGGCCACATCGTCAACGCTGATCAAAACCGATGCGCTTGAAGTGATTCGGCTGGTGCTGCCGGCGGGTAAAAAAATTCCCCGCCATCAGGCAGCCGGCGCGATCTCGGTTCAATGTCTCGAGGGGTCGGTTGCATTCGAGTGCCACGGCCGCACGCGCTGGAGGCGCTGGTGGACTCGTGCATCTTGCTCACCAAGCTGAACGCATCGTCGCCGTAGGGTTCCGATAACCGTGCGACGGCAGCGCGAGGCGTGCGCCGCCGACCGCCCTGCGAAACCTCACACCGCCCGCCGCACCAGCATGTCTTTGATGTGGGTGATCGCATTGGCCGGCAGCAGGTGTTTCGGGCACACGTCGACGCAGTTCAAGATGGAGCGGCAACGAAAAACCCGGTACGGATCTTCCAAACCGTCGAGCCGTTCCGCGGTGCCGAGATCGCGGCTGTCGACCAAAAATCGGTAAGCCTGCAACAGCCCCGCGGGGCCCACGTATTTGTCGGGGTTCCACCAAAAACTCGGGCAGGCCGATGAGCAGCACGCGCACAAGATGCATTCGTACAAGCCGTTCAATTCGTCGCGTTGTGCCGGGCTTTGCAGCCGTTCTTTGTCGGGCGGTTGGGTGTCGTTGATCAGGTACGGCTTGATCGAGTGGTACTGCGTGAAGAACTGCGTCATGTCGACGATCAAGTCGCGGATGGCCGGCAAGCCTGGCAACGGTTTCAGAAACACCGTGGTCGGCAAGTCACGCATGTTGGTGATGCAGGCAAGCCCGTTTTTGCCGTTGATGTTCATCGCGTCCGAACCGCAAATGCCTTCGCGACACGATCTGCGAAAACTCAGGCTCGAATCGATTGCTTTCAACTTCAGCAGCGTATCGAGCAGCATGCGGTCGGCCGGATCGACCGCATGCGTAAACGTTTGCATGCGCGGCTTGGCACCATCGTCGGGGTCGTATCGGTAGATGTGGAAGGTATGCATCGGTGGCCTCGTGCGCGCATCACTGCCGAGCATCACTGCCGCGCATCACCGCCGCGGTTTGTCGGCTGTGGCCCCATCGGCTTTCACCTCACCGCTCGATTCCGGTGTGCGCGTCACCAGTTCGCGGTAGATGCCGCCTGCGGCAACGCTGCCGGTGGTGGTGCCTTCGCCGTGCATGCGGGCAACACAGTCGGTGCGCAAGTCGTCGGGCAGCGATTCACAACGCTCGAGTTTGTTGCGCTGGTACCGCTCGTCGGTGGTTGCCGAGGCGTGGCGTTTCGCCTGGTTCCAGCTGGCTACCGCCCTGCGCAAACAAGCCGATTTGTCTGCCCCCGGTGGGCCTTGATGGCAGTGGATGCGGTCTTGCAAATAGCGTGTGTCGGCCTGGTCGACGTCGGCCGGTTCGGCCGGTGATTCTGCCCATGCAGTGGGTGTCGCGGCGGCGGTGCCCAACACCAACGCCGACCAGATCAGCGCGCGAAAGTGGGTGCGAATGCGGTTCATGGTGATCTCCTTCGGCCGATGTGCGGCCGGTTGCAGTGGCATCAGTTTGCGGCTGGTGCGTCGCCCGGGTCTGTGCGCCACAGCACAACCGCTAACCCGCAGCGGGCAGCGGCGCGGGCAGGCGTTTTTCACGATCCACCGCATCGGGCGCACCACGCTTCAATCACTGCCAGACCGGCCCATCGACGAGGCCGGTGCGCCGACTCGCTGTCAGCGCAAGCAGTGACGCAGGGGCTCACAGGCCACTGCCCGGCCGCGTCAACGACCATGCCCAGTGGCCCCGCGCGATCGTCAAAACGTGACCGGTCAGAACGTGACCGTCATGTGATCGACCACCTTGCGCACGCCCGGTGTGCACCACGCGGCATCGGTGGCCAGCTCGCGTTCCGACCAGCTGTGCACCGTGCCCGACAAGGTCACGTCAGCGCCTGTGACAGACACCGACACGTTGGCCACATCGGCCAGCGCGCGGCGTTTGATGGCGGCTTCGATATCGGTTTTGATCGCGTTGAAGGTCATCTTCGGTTGCAGCTCCACGGCGCGCACCGTAGAACTTTGCGTGGCGCGGTTCTGTGCGTTACCCCACCCAACGCGGCCGAGTCTGCGGCTGCGGTGGTCGATGGCGGTGCGCTGACGAACAGACGCCTGCACCCGCCACCGCTAAAAAAGTGACCGATGCGCGCCAGATCGCGTCGCCAGGCCGCCGATTGCGCGCGGTCGACCGCCAGTCATTCGTTCACAAATTGAAAGGTTCACGCCATGAAAAACGCATTGATCACCATCGCGCTCGGCGCTGCAAGCGCCACCTGGGTCGCACTGCCGAACGGCGCTGGAAGCGCCTGGGCGCAGGTTGCCGGGTCTACCGAAGTGAGCGTGACATTCGTCGAAGCCAGCGAGTTGGCAATAGGCTGGAGCGTGAAGAAAACGCTGATGGGCAGGTCGATTTACAACGAGAAAAACGAGGAGGTCGGAAAGATCGACGACCTGATCATTTCGCCGGAAAAAAGCGTGTCGTACGTAATCGTCGGGGCCGGTGGCTTTATCGGCATGGGACGCCACGATGTGGCCATACCGGTCAACAAAATAGTTCAGCACGGCAGCCAGCTGGTGCTGGCCGGCGCGACCAAAGACAGCTTGAAAGCGATGGCACCGTTCGACTACGCCAGCGACACCAACCGCCGCGAGCGCTTTGTGCACCAGGCCGAGCAGGATGTGGCGCGTGCAAAAACGCAGTTGGCCGCACTGGAAAGCAAAACCGCAGCCGCTGAACAGGCCACCAAAAAGGAACTGACCACACAACGCGACGCACTCAAGCGCGACCTGAAGTCGGCAGAAGACGCTCTGGTCAAAGTCAAGGCCGCCAGCCTTAAACAGTGGCGCAACTTCGAAGCCGAGGTCGATGCAGCCACTGCACGTTTGCGCAAATCGATCGACTACAGCGTGAGCTGAATCACAGCCACCCATGAGCCCATTGCTCGTCATCGCTTTCGACCGTGAAACCGCCGCCGAGGTCGGCGTGGTGCGCGACTTTTTAGTCACCGGCGTCGGGATCGATTTTCTCGACAAGTTGGATCAGGCATGGAGCCTCACGAAAGCGGCCGTGGCGCTTTGATGCGCTTGCAGCCGCAGCCGCAGCCGCAGCCGCAGCCGCAGGTTGCATCGGTGCCCACGCCCACCGCCGCGCCGAACCCCGCTGCGCCTGCCGCCGCAGCGCCGAGTCCGAAGCCGCCAGGCCACCGCCGCTGGAAAATTTTGGCGGTGTGTGCCGTGCTGATCGCGGCGGTGCTGCTGGCGGTGCGTTGGTGGCGCGGGCCGGTGGTGGCCACCGATACCGTGGTGCGGCGCGATTTCGTGCAAACCGTGGTGGCCAGTGGCCGCGTTGAAGCACCGCACCGGGTCGAAGTGGGCGCGCAGATCGTTGGTACGGTGCGGCACGTGCCGGTGGCGGAAGGCCAGCTGGTGGCCGCGGGCCAGGTGCTGGTCGAACTGGATTCAACCGAATTTGCGGCCGCCAGTAGGCAAGCCGATGGCGAGGTGCTGCACGCGCAAGCGCGGTTGCGCCAACTACAGGAAGTGCAGGCCCCGGTGGCGGCGCAAACGCTGCGGCAGTCGCAGAGCAGTCTCGCAACCGCGCGCGCCGCGCTGCGGCGCAACCAGCAGTTGTTTGCCCAGGGCTTCATAGGCCAGGCCGCGCTGGACGAGGTGATCGAAACCGCCGCGGTGGCCGACGCCCAGCGGCGCACCACGCAAGCGCAACTCGACACCACCCGAACCACCGGCAGCGACTACGCGTTGGCGCAGGCGACAGTGTTCAGCGCACGAGCCAACGCCGAAATCGTGCGTGCACGCGCGCAATACGCGTCGATCAAAGCGCCGGTGGCCGGTACGCTGATCGGCCGCAACGTCGAGGTCGGTGACGTAGTGCAAAGCGGCAAGGTGCTGATGACGCTGTCGCCCACCGGACGCATGCAGTTGGTGGTCGCCATCGACGAAAAAAACCTGAGCCTGTTGACGACCGGGCAGCGCGCGCTGGCCTCGGCCGATGCGTATCCGCAGCAGCAGTTCCCGGTGGTGTTGGCGTACATCAATCCCGGCGTCAACGCACTGACCGGCGCGGTCGAAGTCAAGCTCGACGTGCCCTCGCCGCCAGCGTCGTTGAAGCAAGACATGACGGTGTCGGTCGACATCGAAGTGGCGCGCCGTGCGCAAACGCTGCTGGTGCCGGTCGGCGCGGTGCACGAGCCCGCCCCATCTGCGGCGCTGATGTCGACGCTGCCATCGGCAGCAATGACGTCGACGCAGTCATCGGCGGCGGCTGCACCGGTTGCGCCCTGGGTGTTGCGCATCGAGGGCCGCCACGCGGTGCGGCGCAGTGTGCAGCTGGGGCTGCGCAGCGGCGGCTGGGTCGAGGTGCTCAACGGTTTGAGCGCGGGTGATGTGGTGGTGTCGGCTGCCGCCACCACGGTCGATGGCGGCCGGGCGCGGGCGGCGGCCGCCGAGGCTCCCGCAACGAACGCAACGAACGTAACCACCGCAACCACCGCCGCGCCTGCCGCGGCCGCCTCAGCCACGTCACCACCTGCCTCGATCACGCAGTAAGCCGCCCGCCGCATGTTCACTACCTGGCTGCCGTTCGAATGGATCGTCGCCACGCGCTTCTTGCGTGAGGGGCGGCTGCAAACGCTGTTCATCATGACCGGCGTGG
This sequence comes from Burkholderiales bacterium, assembly GCA_043738425.1. GTDB lineage: Bacteria > Pseudomonadota > Gammaproteobacteria > Burkholderiales > Burkholderiaceae_C > PBB1. The sequence goes on along the minus strand of JAYUGJ010000106.1, from coordinate 2,576 downwards.
CCATCGGCGTCGCGGTGATCGTGTTCATGTCGGCATTGATTGCGGGCTTGCAAACCAACTTCATCCGCCGGGTGCTGGCGTCGTCACCGCACATCGAGTTGCTGCCACCCAAAGAGGCCGCGCGGTCGCAGCGGTCGGGTGCCGATGCGAGGCCCGGCGAGTTGGTAGGTGCCACCGTGCAGCCGCCGATTCAGCGACTGAAGTCGATGGACCAATGGCAGGCGGTGGCAACCCATATTCGTGGCATGCCCGAGGTGATGGTGGTGTCCCCGATGGCCGCCGGCGACGCGTTGGCGGTGCGCGGCAGCGTGAACCGCGCGATATCGCTCACCGGCATCGATCCGGCGCTGTACTTTCGCATCGTCGATTTGACCGACAAGATCGTTCGCGGCAGCGCGCGCCTGACCGGCAGCGACATCTTGATCGGCACCGAACTGGCCAGTGACCTGGGCGTGGCCGTGGGCGACAAGCTGCGGGTGTCGGCGCGCGGAACCGCGAGCCGTGAGTTGAGCAGCGAAGCACCGGGCGAGCCGCTCAGCAACGACGCCGACCGCGCTGCCCGCACGCTGACCATCAGTGGCATTTTCGATTTGGGCAGCAAGTTCGCCAATTTGCGCAGCACCTTCGTGGCGATGCACACCGCGCAAAGCCTGCTCGGCCTGACCGGCGGCGCAAGCAGCATCGACGTGACCGTGCGCGACGTGTATGCCGCCGACGTGGTGGCGAAAAAAATCACCGCCGCCACCGGCGTGCAGGCCGACAGCTGGATCACCAGCAACGCGCAGTTTTTCACCGCCATCAATTCGCAAACCCTGGTGAACAACGCGATTCGTTTTTTCGTCGGCCTGTCGGTGGCGTTCGGCATTGCCAGCGTGCTGGCGGTGGTAGTGGTGCAGAAGTCGCGCGAAATCGGCATCTTGCGCGCCATGGGCGTGACGCGTGCGCAAATCTTGCGGCTGTTCTTGTTGCAAGGCGGGCTGCTGGCCCTGGGCGGCGCGGTGGCCGGTTGCGTGATTGGCGCGCTCGGCTTGCTGGTGTGGCAACGGGTGGCCCGCAATGCCGATGGCACCACGCTGTTTGCCTTGGTCATGGAACCCAGCCTGTTTGTCAGCGCGCTGGCGTTGGCCACCTTGACCGGCTTGGTCGCCGCCTACACGCCTGCGCGCAGTGCGGCACGGCTCGACCCGGTGGTGGCCATCGGTGGCTGAAACGGTGGCTGATGCGGTGACTAAAGCGACCGTATTTGCATCGGCCGAGCCGACGCGTGGGTCAGACGCGGTCGTGCAATTGACCGGCGTGCGCAAAGCCTTCAATGTGGGGCAAGCCAACGAAGTAGAGATATTGCACGGCATCGACCTCACGGTGGGCCGCGGCGAGTTCTGCGCGGTGATGGGGCCGTCGGGCTCGGGCAAAAGCACCTTGCTCAACATCATCGGTTTGCTCGGCCGGCCGACCTCGGGCAGCGTGGTGGTGTGCGGCGAAGCCACCACCACCCTCGACGACCGCGCGCTCACGCGGCTGCGTGGCCACAGCATCGGTTTCGTGTTCCAACACCACCACCTGATCACCGCCTTCAGCGCACTCGAAAACGTGATGCTGCCGATGCTGGGCACCGAATCATTTGCCAACGCCGCCATGCGTGAGCGCGCGGCAGCGTTGATACGCAGCGTGGGCTTGACCGCACGCCAGGACAACCCGGCGGGCAAGCTGAGCGGCGGCCAGCAGCAGCGCGTGGCCGTGGCGCGCGCACTGGCGATGAACCCCGCGCTGCTGCTGGCCGATGAGCCGACCGGCAACCTCGACACCCAAAGCGCCGACGAGGTGTTTGCGTTGCTGCGCAGCTTCAACCGCGAGCACCGCACCACGGTGCTGTTCGTCACCCACAACCCGTTGCTGGCCGAACGCTGCGACCGCACGATTCAAGTCATCGACGGTCGGGTGGCGGTGTGAGGTGGGGAGTGAGATGTGTTTTAGATGGGCACAGGAAGGCCTCACGCCGCGCGCACGGCCGGTTGCGGCGGTACCGGCGGCGGCTGGCTGGTGCGTGACGGGTGGCCGCCGAGCAGGCCTTCGTGGTGGGCCAGCAAGGCACCGATGTGGATGCCGTCGCCGTCGATGTGGTACTGGCGCAATTCATCCGAATGCACACTGGCGCGCACCTTCACCACCGCCATCACGCGCTTCAAGCGGCCGTCGATTTCGACATAGCGCTGCACGATGATCGCGTCGGTCAGGAACGCGGTGCCGTACGGGCTGAAGCGCAGATCGGTGTAGCGGTCTTCCAGCTCGGACGTCATCAACACGGTGACGCCGGTGGCGGCCAGCGCGGTGACCAGGCGCATCAGTGATTCACGAAAATCTTCGCGGAAGGTGGGGGCCACCGACAGCTCGAAACCCGACAGCGAATCGATCACCACGCGGGTCGCCTTGAGGCGCTGAATTTCACGCAGCAGCAGCGTGACGATTTCATCGATCGACAAATCGGGCGCGCGGCTGTCGATCACGCCGACGCGACCGCTGGCAATCAAATCGGCGACCAGGCGGTTGCGTGAGCGGTTAGGGTGCTGTTCGAACAC
>JAYUGJ010000105.1:0-28804 GCA_043738425.1 Burkholderiales bacterium | reverse complement strand
AAAGCACGACACGATCTTCAAGTACAGAAAGGGAACGTCGCACACCTTCAATACGCAGTTCCGACCGTATAACGAGCTGACGGCGAAACGGATGCAAAGCATTCACAAGGGTGTAATGGTCGATGTCTATCGTGGTACGCCGATCACCGATTGGTGGACCGACATCAAGGTGCCGACTGGCCCGGCGAACAAGGAGAAGGTTGGGTATCCGACGCAGAAGCCGGAGGCGCTTCTCGACCGGATCATCAAGGTCAGTACTAACGAAGGCGACCTCGTCGCCGACTTCTTCGTCGGCAGCGGAACCACCGCCGCCGTCGCCGAAAAGCTCGGCCGCAAATGGATTGCCACCGACCTGGGCAAGTTCGGCATTCACACCACGCGCAAGCGGTTGATCGGCGTGCAGCGGGCGTTGCAAAAAGACGGCCAACCGTTCCGCGCCTTCGAGGTGCTGAACCTCGGCCGCTACGAGCAACAGGCCTACCTGAACGTGGGCGGGCGGCTGAATGCCGTGCAGAAGGAAGCGGCGCTGGCGCAGAAGGAACGCGAGTTCCGTGAAGTGATCCTGCGCGCCTACAAGGCGCAGGCATTGCCCGAGGCTGCAGGCAGCTTCTTCCACGGGCAGCACAACGGCCGCCTCGTCGTCATCGGCCCGATCAACCTGCCCGTGGGGCGGCTGTTCGTGGAAGAGGTGATCGTCGAATGCCGCAAGCGCGGCGCGTCGCGCGTGGACTTGCTGGCCTTCGAGTTCGAGATGGGGCTGTTCCCGGCGGTGCCGGAAGAAGCGCGCAGCAAGGGCATCGAGCTGGCACCAAAGCAGATTCCGCCCGAGGTGTTCGACAAGCGCGCGGTCGAGCGCGGGCAGGTGGTGTTCCACGACATCGCGTTCATCGAGGCCACGCCGCGCTACGACAGGAAAGACAAGCACACGCTGCAGATCGCGCTGAGCGATTTCTCGGTGTACTACACGCAAGGCGCGATGGAGGCGGTGATCGCCAGCCTGCGCGAAGGCAAGAGCCAGGTGGTGTGCGACGGCGGGCAGCTCTACAAGGTGAGCAAGGGCAAGGCGGGTGTTATCAGCCGCGACCGGCTCACCACCACCTGGACCGATTGAGTCGATTACTGGGCAGTGGACTTCGACTACAGCTCGCGCAAGGAAATCATCAAGCGCCCGAAAAGTTTGGCCACGCAAGGCAGCCTGGTCGCACCGACGCAAGGCGAGCTGACCGAATGGGAAGAGTGGTGGACGGGCGGCTATGTGTTCGAGAACGAATGGCAGAGTTTTCGCACCCGGCAAGACCGCCAGCTCGAACTGCTGAGCGCGCCGCACACCTATGCGCAGCCCGGCCGCTACCAGGTGGCGGTGAAGGTGATCGATATCTTCGGCAGCGACACGATGACGCTGGTGCCGGTGAACGTGGGTTGATGGTCGCGCAGTGCGCCGCGGCGCGCATCGGGACGCAAGAGGCGAGAGGCGAGAGGCAAGAGGCAAGAACCACCATCGCCAGGCCGTTCGTAGAAGTAGAAAACGACGCCATCTGCACACCGCACGATTTGCCCACACCCGTCAGCGCGATGACAGCGCGAATCGCTCAGCACCCCTCGTTGCGCCGTGCGGCACGGCGACTCACGCCGCTCGAATCACACGGTTTCCACCACCCGCAAATGGCTCCATGCGGTGACGCGGTTGCGGCCGGATTGTTTGGATTGGTACAGCGCCTGGTCGGCCTGGTCGATCAAGCCTTCGAGCGTGTAGGCACCGAGTGACAAGGTGGCCAGGCCGAAGCTGGCGGTGATCGGCATCACGTCGGTGTCGCGCACGCCGGCGCTGGCGTTGGTTTCTATGTCGATGCGCAGCCGCTCGGCGACTTCCAGCGCGACCTGCGGCGTGGCACCCGGCAGCACGATGCAGAACTCTTCGCCGCCGTAGCGGCACAGCACATCGGCTTGGCGCAGCCCGGCCGACAGCGCGCGTGACACCACCTGAATCACCTGGTCGCCCACCGTGTGTCCGTAGCGGTCGTTGAATTGCTTGAAGTGGTCGATGTCGACCATCACACAGCACATCGCGATCTGCTGGCTACGCGCGGTTTTGAACAAGTCGACCGCGACATCGAAGAACGCGCGGCGGTTCAGGCAGCCGGTCAGCGGGTCGCGTGCGGCCAGGTTGCGCAGCTCGTTGTTTTGTTCATCGATGCGTTGGCGCGAACGTTCCAGCTCGGCCAGCGTCGCACGCAATTCGGTGTTGGCGCGGTGCACCGCGGTCACGTCATCGAAGGTGATGAGGCAGCCGCGCTGGCGGCCTTTGTCGTCGGTGATGGGCGAGCTGCTGACCAGCAGCTGGGTCGCAGCCCCCGCGGGCTGCACCAACGACAGCGGCTGATCGGCAATCGGGGCGGTCGACTTCACGGTGTGTTGCCACGCCAGCAGCGGGTTGTCGGACGCCGGGTCGACGGCAGTCAACCAATCGAGTGAGGTCAGCTTGCGGCCGTTCAGTTCGCCGTCGGCCTGCGGGTGCAGTTTGCGAAACGCGCGGTTGGCCAACACGATGCGTGACTCTTTGTCGAGGATCAAGAGGCCTTCGGCAAACGAGTCAAACGCGGTGCGCACGCGTGCCGGCACGCTGGCCGACGGGTTCAGGTACTGCATCGCGCGGCGCAGGTAGGCATAGACCAACCCGAAGCCGCCGATGGCAAACAGCGCGAGCATTTGCACGCCGGGTTGCGTGATCCAGGTGCGCCAGGTCGTGGGTGGGGCGGCTGCAAAACGCAGGTCGATGTCGCCCCAGGTGTCGCGGCCGGCGGTGATCGGCACGCGCAGGTGGTCGAGCGTCGACGCCGCACCGCGGGCGGTGGTGACGTAGCCCACCGGCCGTGGCCCGCCGTCGTGGCCTAGCCCATTTGCCTTCACTTCAGCGGCCACTTCAGTTGCCACCACAGCGCGTGGCCCATCGCCTGCGTCGCCGCGCTGCAGCAACGTCGAGCCGTCGCTGCGGCGCACAGTGATGCTGCGAATGTCGGCGTCGCGCGCCAGCACCCGCTGCACGGTTTTTCCGAGCAGCGCCATGTCGTCGACTTCCACCAACGCGACGATTTGCATCGCCAGGTTTTCCGCCACGCGTTTGCGGATGCGCTGGGTTTCGTCGTCGCGACCCGGTGCCACATTGATGAACAGGTCGGCCAGCAGCAGCAAGCTGACCAGCAATGCGATCAGGCCGAAGCTGATGCGAACAATCGGGCCCAGCGGTTTCAGTCGAAATACGTGGTCGGGCTTCACGGGGTACTCCGGTCGGCAGTGGGTTCCAGCACCTGCTGCACTGCGTGTTCATCGATATCGAACTCGTCTGCGTTGGTGGTCGAATGCGGTCCGCCGTCACGGTCCCAATCGTCTTCATCGTCGTCGCGGTCGGGCAACACCGCCAGCAAATCGACATGCCGCCAGGTCGGCAACACCACCAACAAGCTGGTCATCAAGCCGCCCGCACGCAGCGCCCACCACACCGTGCCGGCACCGAGCACGGTGCTGGTGATGCGCACCGCCGGCGCGCCGAGCAGCTCGTTGGTTTGCGGTGCGGCATCGGGGTATTGCACGGTGCCGTAATCGTTCGCCGCATCGGCATGCAGTTCGACGCGAACGGCCAGCTGATCGACGCCGAACTGCAACCAGGCGCGGGTGGTGTGCCAGGCCGACGCGAAGCCATCCACCGCATCGCCGAACGCGTTGGGCACGGCGACTGGCGCATTGGTGCGCGCCGGCTGTGGGCGCGACTCGGCGGCATACACACGCCGCCATGGCGAGGACACGGCCTCGGATGCCAGCGTCGTCGGCGTGGCTGACGTGCGCATCGGCGACAGGTTCGTCAACGACCCACCCACCGCGCTGGTGGTGGGTTTGCCTAAGCCGTCACCCGCGGTGCCAGCGTCGAGCGCAGGCACCGACCCGCCAGCCGCCGCCGGCGTTGCAGCTGGCGTGGCGGACGCAGTGGCCGGTGGCGTGCCGGAGGCGACCGGTTCAGCGCTGCGTACCGGAACGTCCTTGCCACCACCACCACCCCCGCCACCACCCCTCGGCCCGGTATCCCCACCACCGCCATCGATCAGCGCACTCGGCGTCACCACCACCGCAGCATCCTGCACGTCGCTGAAGGCTTTGCCGTCGTAGGCCGCAACGCGGAACGACGGCCGGTTTTGGTACGACAGCGAGACGAACCGCACGCGACCCGCGCTCAGGTCGGCCTGCGAAAACTGCGTCACTGCCACACCCGATTGGCCCGCCAGCTCGAAGCGACCGGCACGCACCTCGCTCACGACGAACCACACATCGGCCAGCGGCGTGTCGATGTCGGCCGCGCCGAATTGCGCCGCGCCCACGCTGACGAAGTAGCCGGCCTCGACGGTGAGTTGTGCGGCCGTCAACAGAGGCCGGTCGTTGACCGCGGTCACATCGATTTGCAACTGGTTGCTTTCGGCTGCCGACAAACCGCCGGCATCGGCCACGGTGAATGCCAGCGTGGCGTAGGCCGCGCCGTTGGCATCGGTCCGCGGCGTAAAAACCAACCGCGCAACGTCGGCCGCCGCCAGCCGCTGGCCAGGCGCGATGGCTGCGCCGTCGATCGTCAAAGCGCCTGCGCCGCCGATGGCATCGATGCGCACGCTGCCCAGGCGGTCGCCCGCGTCGGCATCGGTGAAGCCGAAATCGGCCGCGCTGAAATTGCGCGGCGTGTCTTCGTCGGTGGTCACCGTGCCGCTGCGCCCGCTGGGCTGCTCGTTCACATCGGTCACGCTGACCGCGATCGATTGCTGCGCGGCCGGCCCGCCACCGGCTGCGCGGGCCTCGACGATCACCTCGTACCGATTCGCGCGCGACGCATCGGCCGGTGCCTCGAAATCGGCTGCCACCGCAAAACGCAACGCACCGCTGGCCGCATCGATCACGAACCGCGCTGCATCGGCACCACCGGCAATGCGGTAGGTCATGGCGGCATTCGGCGCGGTGGGGTCGGCCGCACGCACGGTGGTGACGGCAGTGGTGTTTTCTGCCACAACGAGCCGCGCGGTCGCGCCGCCCGCAAACACCGGCGCGGTTTGCGCCAGCGGTGTGATGGCGATGGCAAAGGTGCCCACGCTCGGGTTGCCCGAACCGTCGTCCACGCTGAAGCTGAAACTGTCGGCGCTGGCAGCCGCCGCGGTTTGGTCGTAGCGCAACCTGCCCGCGTCGATGTCGGCTTGCGTGAAGGTCGAGCCGACCGCCAGCACCAGCGCGCCCTGCCGCAGCACGCCGTTCGCGGTCGCCGCGGTCACGGTGTAGACCAGCTGCGCGGTGGTGTTGTCGGCATCGGTGGTGCGCAATTCGCTGGCACCGATCAGGTTGCCGCTGCTGTTGGCGGCCACCGTGGTGCCGGCGTTCACTGCCAACACCGCAGGCGCGTTGGTGACGACGGCCGTCACGGTGACCGCCAGCGCCTGCGTGTCGATGCCGCCTGCGCCGTCGGCCACTTGCACCGCCACGTCGTACACGTTGTTGCCGCCGGCATCCAGCGGCAGCAACACATCGGGCGCGGTGATGAAGCTGAGCGCGCCGGTGCTGGCGTTGATCGCGAAGCGCAGTGAGTCGGCACCACCGCTGATGGAATAGGTGGCGGTGTCGGCGACATCGACATCGGTCGAGGTCACGGTGGTCACCGCGCTGGTGCCGGTCAACACATTCACGCTGGCCGCCGCACCCGCGCCGTTGCTGGTGATCACCGGCGCGCTGTTGGCCGCGCTGCTGAGGGTGATGTTCACCGCGTCGCTGTCGGTGCCACCCAAGGCATCGGTCGACCGCACCGTCAAGGTGTCGCTGCCCGTGTAGCCGGTGTTGCCGAGGTAGCTCAGCGTGGCCAGTGCCGCGTTGATTTGCGCTTGTGTGCCGGCCAGCGTGAACATTGCGCTGCCGTTGCTGCCGCCATTGATCGATGCGCCGCCTGCCAGGTTCACCGTCACGCGGCCGTTCAGCACCGTCAACTGCGCGGTGGCGAGATCGCCGTCGGCATCGGCCACCGACACACCGGCGATCGCCAGCGCGGTGTCTTGCAGCGCGGCTTGCGCGCCGGGCACGGTGTTGACCGGTGCGTTGGCAGCAGGCGTGGTCACTGCCACGTTGAGCGCAAATTCAGACGTGCTGCCGAAGGTGGCACCGACGTGCACGGTGGCGGTGGCGGTGACCGAATCAGTGAGCGGCAGCGCCACACCATTCAACACCTTGCTGAAGCTGGCGTTGCCCGCCGCGTCGGTCAGCACATCGACAAAGCCGATAAAGGCTTGCGCCTCGCCGTGGCCGCTGGCATTGGTGGTGCCGCCCAGGATGCTGAAGAACTCAATGCGCAGGTTGGTGTTGGCGGTACTGTTGAGCGAGCCGCTGATGGTGGTGTTGCCACCTGAGACCACGGCCGAGCTGAGCACCGGAAAGTTTTGTAAATCGTTCGCGCCACTGTCGGCGTCGCCCAGATCATTGGCCGTCACGCCGAGCGTGGCCGACTCCAGCAAGTCGATACCCAAGCCGGTGTTGCCGACCAGCGTGTTGCCCAACATCGCGTTACCAGTGGCGGTCGCCGAATACACCATCACGCCTGCGCCGCCGCTGGTGTGGGCAATCAGGTTGCCGCTGCCCGCGGCCGTGCCGCCGATCAGGTTTCCGCCGGCTGACAGCGCAAAGCCGACGCCGGCAAACACGTTGCCCAGTGCTGCGGTGCCGGTCACGTCGGTGCCGATGGTGTTGCCCGACACCGTGTTGGCGCTGCCGTTGATCCAGATGCCGGTCGATTGATTGCCCGACACCAGGTTGCGGTCAGCCGCCGCGCTGCCGCCGATCAGGTTGTTGTTGCTGTTGACCTCGATGGCAGGCGACACCCCATTGGTGCCGTTGGCCCGCGCCAGCGTGCCGGTCACATCGGTGCCGAGGTAATTGCCTGCAATCAGGTTGCCTGAGCTGCCCGCCTGAATCGCGATGCCGTGCGCACTGAACCCGTTGATCACCAAGCCGCGCAGCGTGCTGCCGCTGCTGCCGGCATTAAGTACCAAGCCGCTGACGCCCGCACCGGCCGCGCTGCCATCGAGCACCACCACCGGGCCGGTGAGCGCATCGGGGTCGGTGCGGCCGTTGATGACCACCGTGTAGGTGATCGTCGGCAACGCGCCAGCCAAAACTATCGTGTGCGCTCCACCGACCAGCGGCGCGGCGATGTTGAAGCCGATGCTGTTGGCACCCGCGGTGGTGTTCGCCGCAATGATGGCTTCGCGCAACGACACCAGGCCATCGGCACCGCGCGATGCGTTCAACTGCTCGGCGGTGAAGCTGTTGCCCAAACCGGTGTCGTTGGTGTCGGCGGTGGTGGTCACCACCAGTGCGTTCGACACGTCGGCCACCGTCACGTCGATCATCTGGTTGTCGGTCAGCGCGCCGTCGCTCACGGTGATCACCAGGTTGTAGATGTTGTCGCCGTTGGCATCGGTGGGCGCTTCGTAATCGGGCGCAACAACGAACGTCAGCGCGCCGGTGTTCGCATTGATGGCGAAGCGCGCCGCATCGGTGCCGCCGGTGATCGCGTAGGTCAAGGTTTGTGCCGGCAGGTCGGCGTCGGTGGCCACCACCGTCGTCACCGCGGTGAGGTTTTCATTGAGGCTGATGGCCGCCGTGGCACCGCCGCCGTTGCTGGTGATCACTGGTGCGGTGTTGCCGCCGACTGGCGTCACGCGCACGTCGATGGCCTGCGTATCGACGCCGCCGTTGCCATCACTGGCCTGCACCGTCACCTGGTAGATGTTGTCGGCGTTGGCATCGGTCGGCGCACTGAAGATCGGCGCAACCAAAAACGTCAACACGCCGCTGGCCGCATCGATGCTGAAGCGCGCCTGGTCGGCACCGCCCACCAGGCTGTAGCCCGGCGTGCCGCCATCGACGTCGGTGGATGTGACGGTAGTGGCACCGGTCTGTGCTTCGTCGACCGTGACGGTGGCAACCGCTGCGCCGCCGTTCGAGGTGATCATCGGTGCGTCGTTGACTGCTGTCAGGTTGACGCTCAGGCCCAGCCCAGCGCTGCCATCGACACCGTCGTTGACCACGAACGAGACCTCGCGCGGCGCTGCACTCGGGTTGTCTGAACTGTTGAGGTAGGTCACGCTGCGCAACGCCGCCTGGTACTGGGCGATGGTGGCGGTGCCGCTCAATGTCAGCACCCCGGTGCCTGCATCCCACGCGCCGGTGATGCCGAATTGGTTGGTGAAGGCCAGCACGTCCTGGCCAGTTTGGTAGGTAAACACCACCGATGCGGTGGCACCGACCAAGCTCGTGCTGTCGGCGTCGGTGATGGTCAGCGTGTTGCTGACGACGGTGGCGGCGTCGTTTTCGGTGTAGGCCAATGCGACCGCGCCCGGCATGGTCAGCACCGGCGCGCTGTTGACCGGTGTGATGTCCATCGCAGCGTTGCCTGCGGCGGTCAAGCTGCCGTCGGTCACCACATACGAAAACGCCACCGCGGTGGCGTCATTGAAGGCCGGCGTGTAGTTCCAGGTGCCGTTGCCGTTGTCGACCACACTGCCCAGGCCGGAGGCAATGGTTAAAGACGTGGCACTGAGGCCGGGGCCATCGACATCGCTGGCGTTTGCCAGCAGTTCGGCCTGCGTGATCAGCCGCATGCCGCTGTTCTCGGCAATGGCTGCCAGCGTGACCGGACCGGAAAGCGGCGCATCGTTGACCGCAGTAACGGCGATGTTGCGGCCGGCGGGTGTGCTGTTCGACAGCCCGTCGTTGACGACGAAACTTACGGCGCGGCTGCCAACGTTCGGATTGTTCGACGGGTTCGCGTAGGCCACGCTGCGCAACGCCGTTTGGTAGTCGGCCACCGACGCGGTGCCGCTCAACGTGAGCACGCCACCAACTGCGTTCCAGCTGCCGCTGATGCCGTTTTGGTCGGTGAATACCAGGCTGTCTTCGCCGACCACGAAGTTCACTGCGATGCTGACGCTGGCACCGGCCAGCGTGGTGTTGTCGGTGTCGGTGACGGTCAAGCCGCTGTCGACCGCGGTGGCGGCGTCGTTCTCGGTAAACACCAACACCGCCGAGGTGGTGCCGACAACCGGTTTGTCGTTGACTGCGGTGATGCTGGTCGCCAGCACCACCTGGTTCGCAACGTTGCTGTACTGCGTAGTGCCGCCACCCACACCGACGTTGACAAGCGCGCCCGATGTCACCGGGCCGTAGGCGCTGTCGATCAACCGCACCGTCAGGCCGCCGGGCGCGCCGTTGAAATTGGCGTTGGGCACGAAGCGCAGCAACGTGGTCGGCGTGAGCGTCAACGCGCTGCTGCTGGATACCGAAACACCGACATCGGCCCATGCGGTGCCGTTGAACCACTGCCACTGGCCATCGGTGGCGGCGTTGGCGCTGTTGTTGGTGATCGCCACGCCGGCAAACGCTTGTGCGTGCGTGCCGCCGGTGCCGCCCACCACCTCGTCGGCCGCATCGCTGAAGGTGGCGCCGAACAGCGTGTCAATCGTGGCACCGGGCGGGTTGGCGGTGTTTTCAGCTACCGCCGCCAGCGTGGTGTTGTTGCTGAGCGCAGTCGGCGCGTCGTACACGCCCAGCACCTGCATGGTGCTGCCTGACACACCCACACTGAAAGCAGATGCGCCGCCGTTCACCGACACATCGGCCAGGCCACCCGCCGCCCCGCTGGTGCGGTCCCAGGCGCGAAACAAGGTGGTGCCGGTTTGGCCGTTGAAGTCGGCGTTCGGCACGAAACGAATGCGCGCAGTGGCGTCGCCCGGCAGCAAGCGCGCGCTGCTGTTCGACACCGTGCCGAGCGCCAGCCAGCTGCTGCCGTCCAGCGTGTACTGCCAGCTGCCCAGCGTGTTGTCGACCTGTGTGACCGCGATGCCTTTGAGCGCACCACTGTCGGCGTCGTTCGACAGGTTGGCGAAGACCGACACCAGCGTGCCTGCGTCGTTCAACACGTCTTCAAATTGATCGTTGAATGTCGCAGCGGCGTACAACGTCGGCGCGTTGTTGACTGGCGTGATGTCGAGCGTGGCGGTGGCTGCTGCGGTCAGGCTGCCATCGCTGATTACCAAATTGAAAACCACCTCGGTGTCGTCGTTCAGTGCCGGCGTGTAGCTCCATGTGCCGTTGCCGTTGTCGACCACACTGCCCAGGCCGGACGCAATGATTAAAGACGTGGCACTGAGGCTGGGGCCATCGACATCGCTGGCGTTGACCAGCAGTTCGGCCTGCGTGATCAAGCGCGCGCCGCTGTTTTCGGCAACCGGTGCCAGCGTGACCAGCGTCGTCGTGGGTGCGTCGTTGACGGGGTTGATGCTGGTGCCCAGCAGCACGATGTTGGCCGCATCGCTGTAGCGCGTGGTGCTGCCACCGGCACCGACGTTGGCGCTCGCGCCTGCGCTCACGCTGCCGGCTGAGCTGTCGACGAGCCGCACCGTCAGCCCGCCGGGCGTGCCGTTGAAATCAGCCGCAGGAACAAAGCGCAGCAAGGTGCCGGGGGCCAGCAGCAAGGCGTTGCCGTTCGCCACCGCGGTGCCGACCGCCGTCCAGCCGGCACCGCCGAACCATTGCCACGCACCTTGCGCTGTGCCGGCCGCATTGCCGACCACCGCCACGCCAGCAAAGGCATCGGCCAGGCTGCCACCGCTGACCGCATCGGTCGCGTCGCTGAACGCGCTGCCGAACAACGATGCCACGCTGGCACCAGGCGGGTTGCCAGTGTCCTCGTCAACCGCCGCCAGGTTGGTGGTGAACGCCAGCGCGACCGGCGCGTCGTTGACGCCGACCACACGCGCAATGAAGCTGGGTTGGCCGATGCTGAACGCGGTGCTGCCGCCGTTGACCGATGCATTGCCCAGGCCACCGGCCACACCGCTGGTTTGGTCCCAGGCACGGAACGAATTCGCCGTCACGTCGCCGTTCCAGTCGGCGTTGGGCACGAAGCGCAGCCGCGTGGTGGCGTCGCCGGCCAGCAAGCGCGCGCTGGTCGCCGACACCGGGCCCACCGCCTGCCAGGTGCTGCCGTCGAGCGCGTATTGCCAGGTGCCGTGGCTGTTGTCGATGGCGGTGATCGCAATGCCTTTGAGCGCGCCGCTGTCGGCGTCGGTCGCGGGGTTCGACAGCACCGACACCAGCGCGCCCGCGTCGCTGAACACGTCTTCGTTTTGCGTGACCAGCAAGCCGCCGGTGGTGAGCACCGGTGCGTCGTTGACGGCGGTGAGGTTGATGTCGCGGGTGGCTGGCGTGCTTTGCGCGGTGCCGTCGTCGACAGTGAACGACACCGTGCGGCTCAGTGTGCTCGGCGCGTCGCTGTTGTTCGCAAAGGTCACGCTGCGCAGTGCCGTTTGGTAGTTCGCCGGCGTGGCGGTGCCGCTCAGGCTGAGCGTGCCGGTGGCCGCATTCCAGCTGCCGGTGATGCCGTTTTGGTTGACGAACGCGAGCGTGTCCTGGCCGTTCGCATAGTTGGCGCTGATGGTCACCGTGGCGGCGGCCAAGGTGGTGCTGTCGATGTCGGTGACCAGCAGCGCGTTGTCGACGGCCGTCGGCGCGGCGTTCTCGGTGTAGGTTTGCGCACCGCTGGTGGTGACCACCACCGCCGCGTCGTTGACCGCGGTGACCGTGATCGCTACCGAGTCGGTGGCATAGCTCAGCTGGTCGACCGCCAGGGTGGCGATTTCGGCCGCGGTCAGCGCGCGGTTGTAGATGCGCGCGTCGTCGATGCGGCCGGTGAAGTCGAATGCGGTTTGGCCGTTTCCGTGGCGGCCGATATGCGTCGCAGTGCCTTCGTTGTACGCAATCGACGCTGCGGTGCTGGTCGATGCAACCTGCACGCCGTCGAGGTACAGCGTCGCGATATTCAATGCGTCGTTGAACGAATAGGCCACGTGGTGCCAGCCGGTGCCGGCCAGCGTGACCGCATAGTCGGTCGGTGTGAACGTACCGCTCACGCTGTTTTTGAACACGCCGACCAGGCGCGCGGTTTCGTCAACGCGCAGCACGAAGTTGTCGCCCAGCGAGATGACATCCGAGCCGGTCGTGTCGGCCACCGTCAGGTTCACCCACGCGGCCAGCGTCACGTTGGCCGGGTTGCCGTACATGGTGTTGACCTGCACATAGCCGGCACCGCCCAAGCCGAGCACCAGGCCGCGCTGCGCATCGGTCACCGAAGTTACGCCGACGGCGGTGCCGTTATTGAACGCCGGGCCGCTGTCGGTGCCCAAACTGCCGGCCACATCGAACGCATACCGGCCGACCAATGCGGTGTCGATATCCAGGCTGAGCAGTACGGCGTCTTGCGTGGCCAAGGTCAGCGTGGCGATGCCGTTGAAATTGAGCGTGGGCGAGAAGCGCAAACCATCGAGCGCGTTGTTGATGGCTGCTGCGGTGCCGCGCATCACGGTGTAGCCGTCGTTGATGCCATCGCCTGCGGTGAACGTCAAACCCGCAGTGGTGGCCAGCGTCAGCGTACCGTTACTGATGCTGAGCGCGACCTGGTTGTTGGCCCCACCCGCATCGGCGTCGGTGATGGTGATCGCGTTGCCGTTGGCCACCGAGAACATGCGGTCGGTGTCTTCGGCGGTGCTTTGCGCAGCCGGCACGCTGTTGGTCGGCGGCGTCAACACCATGCGGTTTTGCGAAAACTCCGAGGTGTCGGTGAACACCGTGAATGCCGCGTTGCTTTGCGTCGCGGTCGCGCTGATGAAGCTGCCTGCAGGCACCACCAGGCCGAGCGGCGTGTAGAACGCGGCGTTGCCCGACGCATCGGTCGCCACGTTCAGCGATGCGAGGAAGGTGCGGCCTTCACCATGCCCGCTGCCATCGGTGGTCGGGCTGCTGAAAAACTCGATGCGGTACTGCTGGTTGGCTTTCGAATTCAACACGCCGGTGATCGTGAGTTGACCGGCCGCATTCAACTGCGCGTTGGTCAATATTGGAAAGTTCTGCAAGCCGTTCGGCCCGTTGTCGGCATCGGTGCCGCCGTCGTTCGGCGTCACGCCATTGCCGACCAGGTCGATGCCCAACTGGCCGTTGCCGAAAATGCGGTTGCCCAGCACCGGGTTGCCCACGGTGGCCACACCGTCGATCTTCACTCCTTCGAACCTGTTGTTGGCAATCACATTGCCCTCACCCGCCAGCGTTCCGCCGATGCGGTTGTTGCTGGCACCGGCGGCCACGTCGACGCCGGTGCCGTTGCCGAACAGTGCGGTCAGGGTGGTGTCGGTGCCGAGGGTGTTGCCCCACAACGCATTGCCGCTGGTGCCTACGCCGTTGAATTCCACCGCGCCGTACAGGCTGCCACCGATCAGGTTGCCGGCACCCGCAACGGTGCCGCCGATGGTGTTGTTCGACGCACCTGAGCCGACCCAGATACCGGTGCTGCCGTTGCCGAGCAAGCCGGTACGCGCCGCGTTCAAGCCAATCGCATTGCCTTGAATCTGGTTGCTGTTGGTGCCGGCATCGGCGATCGCAATGCCGTCATCGAGGTTGCCTGAAATCACATTGCCCGCGCCTGCCGCGGCGCCGCCGACCCGGTTGTTGGTTGAACCGCCATAAATCGCCACGCCGTTGAGGGTATTGCCCACTGCGGCGGTGCCGGCCGCGTTGGTGCCGATGTAGTTGCCTGCAATCGTGGTGCCGCCGTCTCCCCACAGCAGCACGCCGTGGGTGCCGTTGGCCGAGATCACATTGCGCTCCGCGGCGTCGTTGTTGCCGTCGGCGTTGGTGCCGATCAGGGTGGCGGTCGAGTTGCCGTCGACCCGTATGCCAGCCTGGTTGTTGCCCAGCGCCGTGATGCCGTCGGCCGCCAGGCCGATGTAATTGCCCTGCACCGTCGCACCGTTGGATGCGAAGCCGATGTAGATGCCGCGCCCACCGTTGCCCGAGATGATGTTGCGCGCGCCGACCGCGCTGCCACCGAACACATTGCCGGTGCCCGCATTCCAGAACGCTGTGCCGCCTTCGAAGTTGCCCAACGCGGCCTGACCGGTCACGGTGGTGCCGATGTAGTTGCCTTGCAGCAGGTTGTTTTGCGACCCCAACTGCACTTCAAAACCGTAGTGGTTGTTGCCCGAGATGAGGTTGCGCGCCCCTGCGGTCAGCCCGCCGATCAGGTTGTTGTTCGAGTTGTTCACCAACAGCACACCGCTTTGGTTGACGTTGGCCACCGCTCCATTGACATCGAGCGTGCCGGTCACGTCGGTGCCGATGTAGTTGCCTGCAATGGTGCTGTTGGTCACACCATCGAATTCAATGCCCTTTTCGCCGTTGCCCGCAATCAGGTTGCGTTCCTGCGCGGTGCCGCCGCCGATGCGCAGCCCGACCGATGCGCTGGCGTAAATGCCGTCGCGGGCGTTGGCTGCTGCGGCGGTGCCGGTGTTGTTGAGGCCGATCCAGTTGCCCGCAACCGTGGTGTTGACCGAGCTGGTGATCTCGATGCCGTGGCCGGTGAAGCGGTTGATCGTCAAGCCGAGCACCGTGCTGCCACTGCTGCCGGCCGCCAGCGTCAGGCCGTTCAGATTGGTGCCGGCGTTGTTGCCGTTGAGCTCGATCAGCGGCGTGCTGCCGAAGCCTGGCTGGCTCCAGCCGTCGATGATCACGCCGTTGGTGATGCTGGGCAGCGCCACCGCGCCGATATTGATGGTGCGCACACCGCCGCCGGCGATGTTGAAGTTGATGAGGTCGGCACCACCACTGCCGTTGGCGGTGTTGTTGGCCGCGGTGATCGCTTCGCGCAGCGAGACGAAACCATCGACCCCTTTGTTGGCCAGCAGCGTGCTGAGCGAGGTGGTGTCGCCATCGATGTTGTCGGCCGTGGTGTCGACCACGATGGCGGCTTGCACGGTCGACACCGCGGCCACATTGCGGGCGAATTCCGAGGTGTCGGTGAACACCGCGAATGCCGCGTCGGTTTTGGTTGCGGTAGCGCTGATGAATTCGCCCACCGCCACGCTGGCGCCCAGGGTCGCGCTGATGACCGCGTTGCCTGCGGCGTTGGTGCTGAGGTTGGCGAAACCAAGATAGCGGCTGCCTTCGCCGTACCCACTCGCGTCTTGCGTGGTGTTGGCGTACAGCTCGATGCGGTAGTAGCTGCTGGCGCTCGAATTCAGCGAGCCTGCCACGATGAGTTGGCCTGCGCCATCGGTGCGTGCGCTGGTCAGCACGGCGAAGTTTTGCAGGTTGTTCGGGCCGGTATCGGCGTCGCCGGCATCGTTGGCGGTGACGCCGTCGGGCCCCAGGTCGATCGCCAAACCGCCATTGCCAAAGACCTGGTTGCCGAGCACCGTGACCGAGGTGCTGGCCGCCACGTAAATGCCATCGAGTGCGTTGAACGCAATCGTGTTGCCCTGACCGGCCAGCGTGCCGCCGATGCGGGTTCCGTTGGCGGTGCCGCCGTTGCCGATCAAGATGCCGTGGCCCGCGTTACCGAGTGCGCTGGTGCCGTTGGCTGCGGTGCCGATCAGGTTGCCCTGCACCACCGTGCCGGTGGTGGCAAGCGCATCGCCCAGGTCGATGCCGTCGCTGCTGCTGCCCGCAATCAAGTTGCCGATGATCTGGTTGCCATCGACCGCGTGGTCCACATCGACACCGTCGTCGTTGTTGCCGAAGTCGAGCGTGCCGGTGATGTCGGTGCCGATGTAGTTGCCCTGCACCAGGTTGTTGTTGGCACCACCAGACACGCCACCGATTTGCACGCCGTCGCTGTTGCCTGCAATCACGTTGCGCGCGGCCACGGTGCTGCCGCCCACGGTGTTGTTGCTGGCACCGTCGATGATGAAGACGCCGTCGTTGCCGTTGCCCAACAACGCGTTGCCGCCGGCCGTCAAACCGATCAGGTTGCCCGCCACGCTGTTGCCGGTGGCGGTGCTGGTTTGCATCGACACGCCGTACTGCGCATGGCCTGAAATCACGTTGCCCGCGCCCGCTGCGGTGGCGCCGACCGTGTTGTTGGCCGAGAAGATGGCCACGCCCGATCCGGCACTCGCCACGCCCGTAGTGCCGGTCACCGTGGTGCCGAGGTAATTGCCACGCACCAGGTTGCCGGTGCTGCTGCCGCCGATCCACACACCGGCATAACTGTTGCCCGCAATCACGTTGCGTTCGGCGGCTGCAGTGCCGCCGATCAGGTTGTTGTTGCCGTTGAAAATGTTGACACCGTTGACGCCACCGGCCGCTGCGTTGCCGGCCACCGTCAGACCGATCCAATTGCCGACCACGGTGTTGCCCGAGCTGTTGGCGATGTCGATGCCGTCTTGGGTGAACCGGTTGATCACCAGCCCGCGGATCGTGCTGCCGCTGCTGCCGGCATACAGCCGCAAGCCGTCGACCGCCAGGTTGTTGCCGTCGATTGCGACCAGCGGCACGCCGCCGAAGCCGACCGCGCTGTTGCCGTTGATGAACACCGCGTCATCGATGATCGGCAACGCCACCGCGCCGAGATTGATCGTTTGCACACCGCCACCGATGATGTTGAAGTTGATGACATCGGCCGCGCTGCCGTTGGCGGTGTTGTTGGCCGCGGTGATGGCTTCGCGCAGCGAGACGAACCCGTCGGCACCGCGGTTGGCGGCCAGCGCAGACAGCGACGCGGTGTCGCCGTCGGCCACATCGTTGGCGGTGTCGACGGTGATCTGGCCGAACGTGATGTCGTCGTCTGCGTTGGCGGCTTGCACATCGGCCGCGTTGTAGCCGTTGTACGACCCGTCGCCGCTGGCCGCTGCGCCGGTGACGATGGTGTAGCCCTGGAAGCCATCGAGGAAGGCGTCGTTGACACCGGTCACGGTGACGGTTTGTGCGGTGCCCCAGTTGGCACTGGTGAAGATCAACGACGACGCGCTGACCGTGCCCTCGGTGGTGTCGCTGCTGCTGATGCCGATGGTGACGTTGGCGATCGGCGCTCGGGTCAGTACCACCTCGAAGCTGGCGCTGCCACCGGCTTCGGTGGTCAGCAAACCGGCAGTGCGGCTGACGCTGATGTTGGGTGCCACGAAGCCGACCAGTTGCGTGATGTCGGCACCGCTCAACGCGCGGTTGTACACGCGCACGTCGTCGACCAGCCCTGCCAGAAATGAGCCTGCACCGATGTTGGTGACGTTCTCACCAATGCCGACGAAGTCGACGCCCGTCACTGCGCTGAAGAATTCGGTGTTGGCTGCGCTGCCGACGCTGCGGCTCACGCTGGCCAGCGTGCCGTCGATGTAGAGGTTGTTGCCCGCCGCGCCTGCGGTGACCGCCACGTGGTGCCAGGCGTTGTCGTTGATGCTGGCGATCGAGGCCACATTGATCAGGCCGACGTTGTTTTCGTAGACCACGAAATTCAGCTTGCCGCCTTGCACGCCGAGCACGCTGTAGCTGCTGCTGTCGGCCACATCGGTGAGCGCAAAGATCACGCCCTGCGTGTCGCTGGTTTTGATCCACGCCGTGATCGTGCCTTGCGTCAACCCGGTGAAGTTCGCCGCCTGAGCAGACAGCTCGACATAGTCGTTCACGCCGTCCATCGTCAGCTTGCCGCCGCCGACTTTGTTGCTGATCACCGCGTTGTCGATCGCCGCACCGTTGGTCAACACGCCGCCGAGGTTGTTGCCGCTGAAGTCGTTGGCGTTGTGGTCGAAACGCCAGTTGGCAACCAGCCCGCTGGTGATGTCGAGCACGCCGGCCCAGTCGCGCTGCAGTTGTGCGCTCGGGGCGAGGTGGGTCGTGACCTGGCCGACACTGAATTCAAGTTGCCAGTTGCCGCCGAGCGCACGCGCGCCGGTGGCGTTGGTCGATGCCGCCACATCGGCCTGCGTCAAATCGGCCAGCGCCTGCACAAACGCGCGGCCGCCCTCGCCTGCGGCCACATCGCAGCCGTACAACAGCAGGTCGCCGTCGTCGCTTAAGGCCTGACCCCATTCGGCAATGCGCGCACGATCGGCACGGAGCTCGGCCGCATCGAGCGTGGTGGCACCGATCTGGATGCGCCCCGCACTGCCGTGCGAAATGATGTGCACAGCCGACAGGCCGTGTTCGCTGTGCAGCACACGGTCGATCTGCGCCACGCCGTCTTCATCGGCGTGCAGCATAATGACTTCGAGCTGGCGGCCCGCGCCGCGCTGGCGCACCAGGTCGTCGACCACCCGGGTCGCGTCGGGCACGCGGCTGTCGACGAAAACGATTTCGCGTTGGGTTGCGGTGGCAGTCGCGGTTGCGGTTTGCCCTGCCGCGCTGGCTGGCGCGGCGGCCACCGGAGGCACCACGCGCACCTCGGCCACGGTGTCCCCGCCAGTCGCCGCCAACAGCAACGCCGCATCGGCCGAGTACAAGATGCGCGGCTCGAGCGGCTCGAATTGCAGCTTGGGGCGCGCTGACGCATTGGTGGTGGACTTGCGAGGCGAGGTCACGTCAGGCCTCGCTTTGCAGAATTGGTTGCGTGCCGCGCGCCCTCACCCCCCGCCCTCTCCCGCAAGCGGGAGAAGGAGCAGATCCGCACTCCCTCTGCCCTGATTTCGGGGGCGAGGGTTGGGGGCAGGGGAAACGTGGTGCGGCTGCACATGGTTGTGAATACGTAAGCAGTTGGCAGCGCGCAGCTTGTCTAGAGCGCCGCCGATTGCACGCGACCCGACACCGGCCTGCGCGCTGGCACACGTGCCGATGCGGGCATCACGGCCGCCGCGGGTGTAGCCGACACCACGGGTGGGGTGGCGGGCACCGCGTTCGGTGCCGTCACACCGGCAGTGAATTCGGCCTTGCAGCGCAAGCCTGCCGGCAGCGCCAAATCGGCGTTCGGCAACTCGAGCTGCACGCGGAAGGTGTTGCTGGCGGCGTCGACCACTTTGTCGACCATCGTCACCCGGGCCAGTTTCGCCACCGCGCCCGGCAACTCAGGCAACACACTGGCCTGGCCGTTGGCTTGCACCTGGCCGTACATCGCCATCGGCACCACCAGCTGCACCCGCAGCGGGTCGACCCGCGCAATGCGCAGCAGCGGTTTGTCGTCGACCCGCTCACCGGCCGATGCGAAACGCTCGGCCACCACACCGTCCATCGGGCTGCGAATGGTGCGCTGCGACAACTGCGCGGCCGCTACGTTGCGTTCTTGTTGCGACACCGCGCGCTGGTCGTTGGCCTGCATCAACTTGTGGTCGGCCAACCGCGCTTCGGTGCGGGTTTGGTCGAGGGCTTGTTGCGAAATGAACTGTTTGGTGAATAAGTCTTCGGCGCGCACCAAACGCTGGCGGTTGAATTTGGCGCTGGCTGCCGCCGCCTGATATTCGGCATCGGAGTTGGCGCGCGAGCTGGCCACATCCAGATTGGCGCGCTCGACTCCGGCGCGCAATATCGCCAGCACCTGGCCTTTTTTGACGCTGTCGCCGCGGTCGACTTCGATGCTCTCGATCACGCCGATGACCGGGCTGCCGACATCGGCGGTGCGCTCCGGCTCGATCAGGCAGCCCATGGCCGATGGGGCCGCGTTGGCGATGTGCGACGCCAGCAAGGCGGCTGATAGACAAGCCACGGTGGCGAGGTGGCGCGCAGCGGTGTGGTGGATGGCGGTGTTCATGGGGGAGCGGCTTTCAAAATCGAGATGGGGTCGAACTTTTTGTGGGTGGGGGGCGAGTGTTTTCATACCCTCACCCCAGCCCTCTCCCGCGAGCGGGAGAGGGGGGAACTCCAGATTCCCACTCCCGCTCGCGGGAGAGGGAGCCGATCCAGATGCCTCTCCCGCGAGCGGGAGAGGGGGTAACTCCAGATTCCCTCTCCCGCTTGCGGGAGTGGGCTGAAGTGAGGGCCCGCGCACTGCACCACTCATTCCGCAGGCCCGGCAAAACCAAACTGGCGCTGCACCTGTGCGTCGTGGGCGGCCAGGCGTTTGCGGTGCAGTTGCTGGCGCTGTTCTTCGCACCACTGCGGCCAGCGCATCACCCCACGCACTGCCCACGACGGCAGCCGCGGGGCCAGGTCTTTAAGCAGGCGGCCGGTCGCGCCACGGTAAGCGCGTGCCAGCAATGCGGTGTCGAGCGACAGCCAGGTTTCCACCGCGCCAGGGTCGCCCTGGCGCGCGCTGCGGCCGGCCAATTGGCGGTCGATGCGGCGCGCCGCGTTGAGCTGGCAGCAAATCACATGCAGTCCGCCGAGTGCTGCCACGCCCTCGCCCAGCACGATGTCGGTGCCGCGCCCGGCCATGTTGGTGGCCACCGTGATGGCACCGCGTTGGCCCGCGCGGGCGACCACCGCGGCTTCGTCGCCGGGCTGGTCGGCGTGCAAGCAGGTGTGCAGCAAACCGCGCGCGCTCAGGCGGCGCGACAGTGCCGCTGCCTCCGCCACCGAATCACAGGCCACCAGCACCGGCTGCGGGGTCAGGTGTTCAATGCGTTTGACCACAGCGCGCCACAAACCGGAATGGTCGGCATGCAACCGGCTGGGGTGAACGCGGCGCTGGCACTGGCGGCGCAGCGGCACGCGGCGCACCGCCATGCGGTAGGTGTGCAGAAGCTCGCCACGCGAATCGCGCAGCGTGCCGCTCAAGCCGCCGAGGTGGTGGTAGCGCGGAAAAAAGCGCTGGTAGGTCAGCTGCGCCAGCGTGACCAACGGCAAGGTGAGCGGCAGGTTTTCTTTCAACTCGATCAGCTGCTGCAAGCCGTTCGACCAGGCGCGTCCGGCAGCGACGCGGCCGGTGGTGTCGTCGACGATGGCGACCTGGGCGTCTTGCACCAGGTAGTGGCGATCGCGTTGGAACAGGTGCAGCGCGGCCAGGCCGGTACACACCGCGTGCTCGCGGTGCAACCGGTTGCGCCACACCGCCGACGGGCCGCTGGCCATGCCGACCGCATCGGGCACCAAAACCTCGAGGCGCGTGCGACCGGCGTCGGTCAGTGCAGCGACCAGCGCGGCTCGGTCGAGCGCAAAGTCGCGGCCGTGTTGCAGCCCGCGCGCCAGGCGCAATGCGTGTTCGGCGTGGGCCTGGCTGTCGGCTTGCACCTGCGCGTCTTGCTGTGCCTGCGACAAGATCAACGGCACGCGGGCCTCATCGATCAGGATCGAATCGGCTTCGTCGACGATGGCCATGCACAAGCCGCGCAACAGGTGCGGCGTGGCTGGCTGAGCTGCCGCATCGCGGTCCGAGGCCGGCGGCAGCAAGCCGTCGCGCAGGTAATCGAACACCAGCTCTTTGGCGGTGACGTAGGTGATGTGGCAGGCATAGGCCAAAGCGCGCTGCGCCGGCGAGTCGGCTTGTACCACCGTGCCTACGCGCAGGCCGAGCGCGGCGTACAGCGGCGTCATGTGTTCGGCGTCGCGCGCCACCAGATAGTCGTTGGCAGTGACCACATGCACCGGCATGCCGGCCAGTGCGGCGGTGGCTGCGGCCAAAGCCACGGTGAGTGTTTTGCCTTCGCCGGTGGCCATCTCGGCCAACCGGTGGTCGAGCACCGCGCGGGCGGCCAGCAATTGGGTGTCGAACGGCTGCACGCCGAGCGCACGCCGTGCGGCCACGCTGGCCAGTGCCAGGCCGTGCACCACGGTGTCAGGTGTAAAGCCGTGGCGCGCCAGCGCAGCCCGTGCACTGGCAACGCCGGCCTGCAAATCGAGGCCGCTGGCATCGTGCATGGCCGCGTCGCCGCAGGCCTCGATGCATTCGAACTGCGCTGCGCGCACGCGCGCCACGAAACCTGCGCGGCCGCAGCCGGTGCGCGCCGCCACGCGTTCGGCCACGCCTTGCAACCAGGCATTGCCACGTTCGCCCCAGGTCAACACGCGAACCCGGCGCTCCGGCCGGTCGCCCCACAGCAGGCCGGGCGCGGGCAAGGTGTGCAGCGCGCGGCGGCTCATGTGGGCTCCGCAGTGGTCGACGCCATCGCGGTCAACCTGCCGGCGAAAAAAAGCGCAAGAACAACTGCGCGACGTGCCGATACGCCTGTACTGCGAGTGGCTCGCTGCCGTGGTCGAAGCGCACCCAGGCGCGCCCACCGGCGCGTTGCAAGGTGCGATCCGACACGTCCAGGTCGACCAAAAAAACCGGTTCCAGGCTGTGCAGCCCGTCTTTTTCAGCCGGGTCGGCGGGGTACGGGCCGCCACCCAGCGTCGACAGCGCCGCACTCGGCAGCACTCGGCTGACGGTGGGTGTGTCGCGTGCCACGGTGGCCGCCAGGCTGCGGTCGGGCTCGTCGGCCAGCCGCACCTCGGCGCGCTGCAATCGGTGGCGCACCAAGAATGCATCGGCCTCGGGCACCGCGGCACGCAAGCGCAGGGGGTCGGCCGACAACACCTGACCGATGCTGTGGCCGTGGGCCACCCACGCGCCCAGCCAATCGGCCTGGCGCGGCAGCACCAGCCGGCCGGCAGTGGCAGCGCGCACCTCCAGTTGCGCCACGCGCAAATCGGCGCGGGTCCACTCGGCTTGGGTGCGTTCGATATCGATGGCCAGGTTTTGCGCTGCACTCGCATCGCGCAGCAGCAAATTGAATTGCTCGGCGCGCAGGCCATCGAGTCGACTGGCCAGCTGCTCGCGTGCCGACAGCAGCTCGGGGTTGTCGAGCCGCAGCAGCAGGTCGCCGACCTGCACCGGCGCGCCGTCGGCCAGCGGCAGCGCGGCCACGAAGCCGTCGACCTCACTGCGCAGCTGCGCTTGTTCGGGCAGCCACACCACGGCCGGTGCCACGGTGGTCAGCGGAAACGGTGCCACGAACAACACCAACATGCCAGCGGCTGCCGCCAGCCCCAAACGCAGTTTGGTGCGCGCCAGGTCACGCCCCGGCTGCGCGCCAGCCAGCGCCTGCCGCGACCAGCCCACCAGCGGCTGCAGCAGCACCGTGACCACGCAATACAGCGCGGCGATGCAACCGAGCGGCAACCACTGCCCGCCCAGCCACAACACCAAACCAAGCGACAACCCGATGCGATAGGCATAGGACAGTGGCGCATACGCGAACAACCAGCCACGTTCATTGGCGGCGTGTGGTGGCGCATCGGCACGGCTGCCCAACAGATGCTTGGCCAGCGTGGCGCGCCACCAGGCGCTGCTGCGGGTGGCCAGGTTGGGCAACTCGAAGCCATCGCACAGCACGTGGTAACCATCGAAGCGCAGCAGCGGGTTGGCGTTGAACAACAACGTCGATGCGACGCCGACGAACATCACCAAAAACGCCGCGTGGTGCACCGCGCCCGGCTGCGTTGCCAGCCATACGCAAAGCGCCACTGCCGCCAGGCTGGTCTCGACCATGACGCCGGCCGCACCGACCGCGGCGCGTTGCCAGCGGCGCGTGAAAGCTGCCGCGGCCGAGGCATCGACGTAAGGCGCTGGCACCAACAGCATCAGCCCCAGGCCGACGTCGTGCACCTCGCCACCGAAACGGCGTACCGCCAGCGCGTGGCCCAGCTCATGCAGCGCTTTCATCGCGGGGTAAATCAACCACAACCAGCCGAGTGCGCCGGCGCTCAACAGGTGTTGGCCAGCATGGTTGCGTAACGCGGGCCACACGCCGGCGGCCACCACCGCTGCGGCCACCATGCCAAACAGCCACAACCAAAACGCAAGCGGCCGAAACAACCACGCCCCCAGCGGATCGAGCCGCGCCAGCCAGGCCGAGGGGTCGCCCAGCGGCAGCCGAAATGAAAACGGATTCAGCCAACCGCGGCGGCGCTGGCGCTGTGTCGCATGGCGGCGTTCCAGCAGCGCAGGCGTGTCGGCGGCGCGATCGGCTTGCAGCAATTGCTGTTCGCCCAGTTCGCCCAACAACGTCAGCACGTCTTGCTGGGTCGGCGCGGCTTCGGGCTGCGCGTCGAGCAACGCGTTCCACACCTCGTGCACCGAGCGTTCGCCGTCGCAGCGGCCGATGAACTGGTAGGCGGCCTCGTTGATGCGAAAGTTTTTGCCGCTGCTGGCGTCGGTCAACACGTACCAGCGCTGGTCGCGCCAATGCTGGCGCTGCACCTGCACCTGCGTGCGCAAGCGTGGCCGCAAGCGGGCCACGCGATACCACTGCGCGCTGAACAGCGAGGCGGTCATGCGGTCACACCGACCACCACGCCAGGCGCAACCAGTCGACCGCGCGGTGGCCCCAAATCCACGCGAAGCTGCGTTCACCGGCATCGATTTTTGCCACGCCTTCCAGGCCGGGGCGCAGCGCCGGCGCATTGCCGGTGAGTTGGGCAACGACTTCGAATGCGTTGCGCCCATCGCGCACGTTGGCCACCGGTGTGACGCGCTGCACCACGAAGCCGAGCGTGTCGACCGGCAGCGCCGCCAGCGCGAGCTGGCCGGTCTGGCCTGCCTGCACCTGCGCGACATCGCGCTCATCGACATCGATGATCAGTCGAAATTGCTGCGCTGGAGCCAGCGTCAACAGCGAGTCGCCGCGCTGCACCGGCGCACCCAGCGTTTGGCCCAGATCACCTTTGATGACGATGCCGTCCATCGGTGCCAGCAGCCGCGTGCGCGCCAACTGCTGGCGCACCAGTTCAAGCTGCGCGCGGGCCTCACCGGCCTTGCCCTGGCTGACCACGAACTGCGCCCGATCGGCCCGCGCGAGCGACGCCGACACCGCGTTTTCATGTTGCGCCAGCGTGCTTTCCCAGCGGCGCGATTCGAGCATCAGGTCGGTGTCGGCCAGCTCGATCAGCAGGTCGCCGGTGCGCACCGTGTCGCCCGGGCGCACATGGCTTTTGCCTAAAAACCCATCGATCGGCGCAGCCACCACACGCTGCACCAGGCCTTCGATGCGCACCGGCGCACCGATGCGGTAACTGATCGGCCACAGCGCCGCCAGCAACACCAACGCGCAGCCGCTGGCGGTCACCAGCTTGGGCCACGGGTCATTGCGCCGGGTGATGCGTGCGACGCCGTGGTGCACTGCGTCGGCCGTGCGACGCCAGCCGCTGCGTTCACCGCGCGCACGCAATTCGACCAGCGGTGCAATCAGGCGCGCCAGTTGCTTGCACAGCGCGATGTGCGCCGGCTCTAGCCGGTGTTTTTGTTCGATCAGCAACGCACCGACACGCACACCGGCCGTGTCGGCCCGCAAATTCGACGCGGCCGTCACCAACGGCACGCTGGTAAGTGCGAGGCCGCTGCGCTGGTGCAGCTCGGCATGCGCCAACACGATGTGCAGCGGGTCGGCCGCCACTGCCGGGTAATGAACCAGCGCGGGCTGGTCGAGCGACTCTTGCATCGCCGCCAGCATCAAGCGCATCAGCGACGCTTCGGATTTCACTTCGGGGCTGCCTGACATCGCCAGCCATTCAAGCTCGCCACGCTGCAACACCGCGAAGCCGACGCGATCGCAGCCGAGCCACGCCGCCAGCGCGGTCGACATGGCCAACGCGCCTTCGGCCAGCGTGGCGTGCGAAAACAACAACGCCTGCATCTGCAGCGCGTGGTCGCCGTGCGCCGCGGTGTTCTGCTGCGACACCGCAGCGATGTCGGCAGCGGCCGGCGCGGGCAACAGGCTCGCGCCGAGGTGTGCGCTGGCGCGGGTAAGTTCGTTGACCAGGGTTTGCACCAAATGGGTTTCATTGGCCTGCACCGCCAGCGCAACCGCGCCCAGCAGGCGGTCACCGCAACGCAGCGGCAACGAAATCACCCGGTTGTGGCGCGCCTCGGTGGCACCTGCTGCGCCGGCTGATGCAGCGGTCGATGGGGCAGCCAATGCGGGTGCGATGACCACCGGCCGCGCGCGTTGCAGCGCCGCGTGGGCCGCTGCCGCCAGCGAGGTGGTGAGCTGCCCGCTGGTCGGCCATTCGGCAATGGTTTGCGGCGACCCTGTGACCGCCGATGCCAAAACAACCACGCCGCCACAGACCTGCGTTGAGCTTTCGCAGTGTTGGTCTAGCCAGCGCTGTATTCCGCGCGTGGGGTTGGCGTTCATCGGTACAACTTTCTGCCCGTTGGCGGCGGGCATGGGCACAGCGCACGTGTGCTGCGGTGAAGCAAGATGGGATAGCGGCGTAATGGGACATCGACACATGCCACCGTGACTAAAGGCTAGCGACGCCGAGGCGGCGTGTGGCGTGGAACAAAGCGCCAAACATTGCCCATCTTTAATGCGCATTTCTTGTGCGCTTCTTTAGCGCGCACTTCCAGCGCCCAATCCGCGTGGGTGTTGCGTGTCAAGCCAGCACTTCAGGTGTCGCAGCACCGCAGTGGCCTTCAAGTACTGGTGCGGGCGGCCGAAATCCTTGATATCGCGCCGCTTGTCGAACCGTCCTGTTCGAGGGTGCGCCTGAAAGATCGATTGATGCACACCGATCCTGTCTCTGGCTCAGCCAGTTCACCTGCAGCGGCGGCCGCCGTGCCGTTGCCGCACCTCGACGCCACGGTCGTCGTGATCGATGACGAATCGTTGAATGCCGACGCGCTCACCGCGTTTTTGCGCAGCTGCGGTTACCGCCGCGTCGTCAGTTTGCCGAGCACGCACCTGCGCGCAGTGCGGCTGGTCGAAGAACAACCCGACCTGGTGCTGCTGGACTTGTCGCACGCCCATGCCGAAGACGTGCTGCACTTCATGCAGGCCGACCGTTGGCTGCGCCAGGTGCCGGTGATCGTGATGACCGAGCACAACGACCGCGCCATCCGATTGCGTGCGCTCGGGCTCGGTGCCACCGACTTTTTGCTTATGCCGGTCGACCCGCACGAGCTCGACCTGCGCCTGCGCAACACGCTGGACGCCAAAGCGCGCCGCGACCAGCTGGTGCGCACCGACACATTGACCGGCCTGCCGAACCGCGAGTCGTCGCTGCAGCAACTCGATTGGGCCGTCAAGCATGCGCAGCGGCGCGGCCACGTGGGCGCGGTGTTGCAGCTCGGGTTGGCGCGTTTCAAAGAGCTGACCGATGCCTACGGACCACGGGTCGGCGACGAGCTGCTGCGCGCGGTGGCCTTGCGCCTGCAATCGACGCTGCGTGACACCGACATGGTGACCCACGGCCTGGCCAGCGCGGCCAAAGCCAAGCTGGTCGACGACCGCCGCAGTGCGCGCGAGCGTTCCGGCGCGATGCTGCTGAGCGGCGGCAGCGATGAATTCACCGTGCTGCTGCCGATGGTCGAGCGCGCAGACGATGCCGCGGTGGTGGCACGGCGCATCGTCGAACACATGGAAGCGAGCTTCACGGTGGCGGAGCACGCGCTGTTCGTGCACTGCCGCATCGGCATCGCGGTGTTTCCGAATGACAGCGCCGACACCGACACCGTGCTGAAACACGCCGGTGTGGCGATGCGGCACCAAGCACAGCCGGCAGCGCAAGACCGCAGCGAATTTCGCTTCTACGGCGCTGAACTGAACGCCCGCGCGGCGCAGCGCCTGGCGTTGGAAAACGAGCTGCGCAGCGCACTAGCGCACGACGAGCTGCGGCTGTACTACCAACCAAAAATCGATGTTGCCGATGGACACCTGTGTGGTGCCGAGGCGCTGGTACGTTGGCAGCACCCGACGCGCGGCCTGCTGCTGCCGGGCGACTTCATCCGCGCGGCGGAAGAAGGCGGCCTGATCGGCCAACTCGGCAACTGGGTGCTGCGTGAAGCGCTGCGCCAACTGGCTGCGTGGAAGAAGCACCACGGCGTGCTGGCGCAAGTCGCGGTCAACCTGTCGAGCATGCAGTTTCAGCGCGCTGGTTTGAGCCGCGAGGTGCAACAAGCGCTGGCCGATGCCCGGGTCACCGGCAGCAGCCTGTGCCTGGAGTTGACCGAGTCCGCCATCATCGACAGCGGCCCGCAGGTGGCGCAAACGCTCAATGAAATCAAAGCGCTCGGCGTGCAATTGGCGCTCGACGACTTCGGCACCGGCTACTCGTCGCTCAGCCATCTGCAGCGTTTTCCGATCGACGAAATCAAGATCGATCGGTCGTTTTTGAGCGACTTTCAGCACGCTGACGCACGCACCGCCGGATCGCCGAAAACCGCCACCGCGATTGCTACCGCCATCATCGCGATGGGTCGCAGCCTGGGTTTGCGTGTGGTGGCCGAAGGCGTTGAAAACCAGGCCCAACTCGAGTTTCTTCGCGCCCAGGGCTGCCACGCGTACCAAGGCTTTTTGCACTCACAGCCGCTGAGCGCGAACGCCTTCGGCGCACTGCTGGTCGCCTCAGCAAACTCCCCGCGCATGGAGCCGAACCCCGTACTGTTGCGCCCGTG
The DNA here is from genome assembly GCA_043738425.1 of Burkholderiales bacterium. Taxonomy (GTDB): domain Bacteria; phylum Pseudomonadota; class Gammaproteobacteria; order Burkholderiales; family Burkholderiaceae_C; genus PBB1. Next base: position 675 of record JAYUGJ010000105.1, on the reverse strand, counting down.
GAGTCAAACCCGTTCGGGCGAACCCGCGCTGGTTTAACGCAGGCCAGGCGATGTAACCGACGCCGTGTCGGCGGGTTGGCGATGCATTGACGTTGGTGGGCGGTGCAGGGTTCGAACCTGCGACTTCCACCGTGTGAAGGTGGCACTCTACCGCTGAGTTAACCGCCCGATTTCAGGTGCGCGGCGCGCATTTTTGCGCACGGGGCGGAGCTGAAAACGAAGCACTTAGTTTGCCACAGCCAGGTGCCACAACGCGCCGCCGGCGGCCGTCTTGTCGAGCGATTGAAGGCATGCCGCGTGCAACTGCGCTTCGTCGGCGCTGGGCGCAATCACCGGCAGCACGAATTGGCGCAGGTCGAGCTGCTCGGCCCGCAGCACCTGCATTGCCTGCGGTTCGGCATCGACCACCAACGACTTCTGGCCGCGGGTCATGGCCAGGTACACCTCGGCCAGCAAGCCGGCGTCGAGCAGCGCGCCGTGCAGCGCTCGGCTGCGGTTGTCGATCTCGAGTCGCTTGCATAACGCGTCGAGCGAATTCGACTTTCCGGGAAACATTTCGCGCGCCATCAACAAGCTGTCGGTGACCCGGCCGACGCCGCTGTGCAGCGGCGCGCGTTGCAACCGTGCCAGCTCGTGGTTCAAAAAACCCACGTCGAAACTGGCGTTGTGAATCAC
>JAYUGJ010000104.1:0-28286 GCA_043738425.1 Burkholderiales bacterium | reverse complement strand
TCAGGTCTCCCGTTTCTCACACAAAGAGCAAAAAGCGTAGGGGTCAGGTCTCTCGTTTCTCACGCAAAGAGCAAAGAGCGTAGGGGTCAGGTCTTCTTTTTTGCACGCAAAAAGCAGAGGGGTCGGATCTTCTTTTTTGCACGCGTTTACCTTGCCGACGCCACCCAGCCGGTCGATTCAGTGGTGCTGAATGAACAGCAGCGCGTTGCTGCATTTGGCGGCGACGCGGGTGGCTACTGAACCGAGTAGCGCGGACAACATTGCGCCGTCACCGTGCGAGCCGATGAGCAGCAGGTCGAGCTGGTGGGTGTCGGCATAAGCGGCGATCTCGTCGCCTGGGTTGGTGCCGATCAAACAAACCTCGCTGAATGGCAGTGCGGCGTTCGGGTCGGCGCCGTAATGCGCGGCGGCGATCAGCGCGCGGGCAGGGGCCATGACCTGGCCGCATGCCGCTTGCTGCGCGGCGGCGAGATCGGTGGGCGCACGTGTGCCGGAAGGTGCCGTGTCAGCCGCATCGGCCACTGCAACCACGACGTGCAGCAAGTGCAGCATCGGCCGGGGCCCGAACAGGCTGCGGTGTTCGATGACGTATCGCACCGCGTCGACGCCGTAGGCGCTGCCATCGAGCGCGATGCCGACCTGCATTGAACCGACGGCTGGGCGCGGCTCGCCGCGCAGCACCAGCAACGGCGTCGTGCAAGCGGCCAACACTGCACTGGTGACTGAGCCGAACAGCAGTTTTTTGATTCCGGTGTGGCCATGCGAGCCCATGACGACGAGGTCGATGCCGCCAGCGCAGGCGGCTTTCGCAACCTGGGTGGCGGGGTGGCCGACCACCAGCGTCACCTGCGGCTGCAAGCCGACTTTTTTCAGCGCGGCCAGTGCAGGTTCAGTCACGACTGCCGCTTCGGCTGCGTGGTATTCGCGCACCGCTGCCGCGCCAGCAACCCGCGCCGCGGCGCCCGGTATGGCGCACTGCACGTTGAGCAACTCGACGGCGGGCAGCGCGGCCATTTGCGCCGCGCGCGCGGCAATGAACGCGACCGCTGCGTCGCTGTAACTGCTGCCGTCGATCGGGATGAGGATGCGCATGAAAGGCTCCTGCGGCTGCGTCGACACCGCGATGGTTCAGCGTGGCTGGCCGGTTCGCCGCACCGCATCAGCGGCGCGGCGTGCGCAGCCGCAGCGCATTGCTGATCACCGACACCGAGCTCAAGCTCATTGCCAATGCAGCGACCATCGGCGACAGCAACCAGCCGGTCCACGGGTACAGCACACCGGCGGCCAGCGGCACGCCGAGCGCGTTGTAGACGAATGCGAAGGCGAGGTTTTGTTTCATGTTGGTGATGGTTTCCTGCGAAATGCGGCGGGCTTGTGCGATGCCGCGCAGGTCGCCTTTGACCAAGGTGACCGCGGCGCTGTGCATGGCGACATCGGTGCCGGTGCCCATCGCCACGCCCACGTCGGCTTGCGCCAGTGCGGGCGCGTCGTTGATGCCGTCGCCGGCCATCGCCACGATGCGGCCTTCGGATTGCAGGCGTTTGACCAGCGCCAACTTGTCGGCCGGTTTCACATCGCCGTGCACTTCTTCGATGCCCAAGGTGGCGGCGACCGAGCGTGCGGTGGCCACCGCGTCACCGCTGGCCATGATGAGGCGCAGGCCGCTGGCTTGCAGGCTGGCCAGCGCGTCGGCGGTGCTGGCTTTGATCGGATCGGACACTGCCAGCCAACCGGCCAATTGGCCGGCGACCGACAGGAACATCACACTGGCACCGGTAGCGCGCACCGCGTCGGTTGCGGCCGTCAAGGCATCGACCGCGACGCCGTGCTGTGCCATCCACCGCGCATTGCCGAGTGCCAGGTCTTTACCGCCGACGCGGCCTGAAACCCCGCCACCGCCACCGCCACCGCCGTTGCCGTTGCCGTTGCCCACATTGCCATTGCCACCGACACCCGATCCCGATCCCGAATCGAAGCCGTCGACGCACTCGAGCGGCAGCCGCTGGTCGCGCGCCGCGGCAACGATGCAGCGTGCCAGCGGGTGCTCGCTGCCCTGGTCCAGGCTGGCGGCCAAACGCAGTACGTCGTCGCTGCTGAAACCGGCCACCGCCACCGCGCGGTCGAAGCGCGGTCGGCCCTCGGTCAGCGTGCCGGTTTTGTCGACGATCAGGGTGTCGACCCGGCGGAAGTTTTCAATCGCGGTGGCGTCGCGGAACAACACGCCTTGCGTGGCCGCCCTGCCGGTGGCGACCATGATCGACATCGGCGTGGCCAAGCCCAGCGCGCACGGGCACGCGATGATGAGCACCGCCACTGCATTGATAAGGCCGTAGACCCAGCGCGGCTCGGGCCCGACGGCACCCCAGACCAAAAACGTCAACAGCGCCACGCCGACCACGCTGACGACGAAGGTGCCCGCCACCCGGTCGGCCATGCGCTGCATCGGCGCTTTCGACCGCTGCGCTTGCACCACCATCTGCACGATGCTGGCCAGCACGGTGTGCGCGCCGACCTTGTCGCACCGCATGACCAGTGCGCCCGTGGTGTTCAAGGTCGCGCCGATCAACGCGTCGCCGGTGCGTTTGGCTACCGGCATCGGCTCACCGGTCAGCATCGATTCATCGACCGCGCTGCTGCCGTCGGTCACCACACCATCGACCGGCACCTGCTCGCCCGGCCGCACCCGAAGCGTGTCGCCGACCTGCACCTGGGCGAGCGGTATGTCTTCTTCACTGCCACCGGAGAGGATGCGGCGCGCGGTTTTCGGCGACAAGCTGAGCAGCGATTTGATCGCCGACGAGGTGCGCGCGCGGGCCCGCAGCTCCATGACTTGCCCGAGCAAGGTGAGTGAAACGATCACCGCGGCCGCTTCGAAATACACCGACACCCGGCCCATCGAGGTGAACGATGTGGGGAACGCACCCGGCGCGACGGTGGCCACCACGCTGTAGGCGAATGCGGCACCGGTGCCGAGTGCGATCAGCGTCCACATGTTGGGGCTGCGGTTCACCACCGATTGCGCGCCGCGCACGAAAAATGGCGCGCCGGCCCACAGCACGATCGGCGTGGTGAGCGCCAGTTCGATCCAGCTTTGCGTGGCCATGCCGAACCACTGCATGCGGTGGCCGAACATGGCCAGCACGAAGACCGCTGCAGTGAGTGGCAGCGTCCAGAAAAACCGCCGGGTGAAGTCGATCAGCTCGGGGCTGTCGCCGTCGTCGAGCGTGGGCGATTCGGCCTCCAGCGCCATGCCGCATTTCGGGCACGCACCGGGCTGGTCTTGCCGCACTTCGGGGTGCATCGGGCAGGTGTAGATCGAACCCGCCGGCGCCGCGGCCGGGGCGGCGGGGGCGGCGGCGGCGCTGCCCACTGAGTGCACGTAACGCAACGGGTCGGCTGCGAATTTGGTTTTACAACCGCCAGCGCAAAAGTAAAACATGCGGCCCTCGTGCTGCGTGCGGTGCGGCGATTCGGCTGTCACCGCCATGCCGCACACCGGGTCGGCCAACGGCGGCGCTGCGGTATCGGCCGCAGCAGAAGCCTCAACAGACAAAGCCTGCGTGCCTGCATGCGCAAGCGGCGCGGCGTGATCGGCGAATCGGTTCATGGCACCCGATCATCGGCGCGCTGAGCGCAGCTGAATGTGCGTTGCCGAACAGACATGCCGGTGGCCCGCGCGCACCGTGTCAACGTGGTGGTGCCGACGTGCGCTGCCACGCATCACATCAACGACTGCGCCAACTTGTCTGCACTTTTTTGCCAATGCGCAGCCACCTCAACACCAGGAGACCCACCATGAAAACACTCAGCTTCGATGTCGGCGGCATGACCTGCAACGCGTGCACCGAAAAGGTCGCCCACGCGCTGACCAAGCTCGACGGCGTCAGCCACGCAGACGTCGATTTGAAATCCGGCATCGCCACCGCGATGACCGACCCCGACCATGTGAACGCCGCGTTGCTGACCTCGGTGATCAGTGATCTGGGCTACACCGCCAAAGCGCGGGCCGACCAGCCAGCCTGAGCCGCGCGCTCGACACGTACCGCATGACCCCGCCCGCATGACCCCAGCCGCGTCCACCATTCGCTCCACGCCACCCACTGACCGGGTGGCGGCGGTGCTGACGCGGTTGTTTCGCCATGTCGACGGCACGGTGGGTTTGCGTTTGTGGAACGGCACCACGCTGCGGCTAGGGAACCACACCAAAGCGCCGAGCAGCGCAGCCGACAACGCACCGGTGGCGGCGCAGGGTCAGGCGGTCAGTGCAAACAGTGCGGACAGTGCGGACAACGCAGGCATGGCGTGCCGGCTGGAACATGCCGGACGGGCTAGCGCTGAGCCGCGCTTCACGCTGGTGTGTCGCCACCCCGATGTCGTGCGCACGATGGTGCTGGGGCGTGACCCGTTGCGCCTGGCCGAGGCGTATTTCAAAGGCGACATCGATGTCGAGGGCGACTTTTTCGCGGCACTGAGTTTGCGCAACCACCTGCAGTCGATCCGGCTGTCGGCCATCGACCGATTGAGCGCGCTGCTGATGGCGCTGCGCTTGGGTTCGGGCGACCCCACGCGCGTCGGCCGCGATGACGCCACGCACGACCGCGCAAACGTGCAGGCAAGCCACCGCGCGGCGCTGCAAGGCGCGGCGGTGAAAGAGCACAGCAAGGGCGAGAACCGCGCCGCCATCTCGTTTCACTATGACGTGTCGAACGAGTTTTATCGGCTGTGGCTCGATGAGCAACGCGTCTACTCCTGCGCCTATTTCACGCGGGTCGATGAGTCGCTCGATGCCGCGCAGCGCAACAAGCTGGAACACATTTGCCGCAAGCTGCGGTTGCTTCCCGGCGAGCGCTTGCTCGACATTGGCTGCGGCTGGGGCGCATTGATTTGCTGGGCCGCCAGACACCACGGCGTGCACGCGCACGGCATCACGCTGAGCGCCGAGCAGTTGGCCGCAGCGCAAGCACGCATCGACGCCGAAGGCGTGCAAGACCGCGTGACGGTGGAGCTGCGCGACTACCGCGACCTGGCGGCCGACGCCAACTACGGCCGCTACGACAAGGTCGCCAGCATCGGCATGTTCGAACATGTGGGCCTGGCGAATTTGCCGAGGTATCTGGCGTGTGCATGGGGCGCGTTGCGACCCGGCGGGCTGTTTTTGAACCACGGCATCACCCACGATGAAGAGGGCTGGAACAAAACCGTCAGCACCGAATTCATCAACCGCTATGTGTTCCCCGACGGCGAACTCGACTGCATCAGCAACATCCAGCTTGGCATGGAACGCGCCGGCTTCGAGATCCACGATGTCGAAGGCCTGCGCCAACATTACGCACTGACGCTGCGCCATTGGGTCGCGCGCCTGGAGGCGAACAAAACCGCCGCGCTGCGTGAGGTCGACGAGGCCACCTACCGCGTCTGGCGGCTGTACATGGCGGCCTGCGCGCTCGACTTCGAAGAAGGCAGCCTGGGGCTGTACCAAATACTGGCATCGAAGCCCGAGGCCGGTGAGTGGGCGGTGCCGCTGACGCGGGCAGACGTGTACCGATCCCGTTAGCCGCGCCGCGGGCGGTGACCACCGGTTGCCTTACTTGGCGGGTTGCATCTCGGTGACAATGAAACCGCCGGTGGCTTTTTCGGCACGGAACTTCACTTTGTCGCCGGGCTTGAACTGGTCCAGCAGGGCCGGGTCTTTAACCTGAAACACCATCGTCATGCCGGGCATGTCGAGGTTCTTCAAGTCACCGTGCCGGATGGTGAGTTTCTTGCCGTCTTTGTCGACCTTGCGAATTTCGCCGTCGCTCAAATCGGCCGCTGCGATGGGCGCTGCGGCCGCCATTGGCGTCGCCGCGGGGGACGCTGCCGGCGCTGCGCTGGCTTGCGCCAGCACCCTCGCGGCTGGAGCGGCTGGTGCAGCTGGCGCAACTGCGACCGCTGCGGCGGCAGGCAGGCCCGCTGCCGCGGCCTGTGCCGGCAACCTCATCGCGACTTTAGACACCGCAACGCGGCCCGTCATGCCGGCTTCGAAATGCCCCGCCTGCAGGCACGCAAAGTCGACGGTTCCAGCGCGGGTGAACTGCCACACCAGCTCGCCGGTTTGGCCGGGCGCGACGCTTGCCTGGTTGGGTTCAACGTGCTGCATGTCGGGAAACTTCCGCATCAGTGCCGCATGTTTTTTCAGCTCGCCAATGCTGCCCAGCACCATCTCGTGCTGCAGCAGGCCGTGGTTTTTCAACACGAAACGGATCGTCTCGTCGCGCTGCACTGCCACGCTGGCGGGGTTGAAGCGCAGCGCATCGGTCATCGTGATGTCGATGCTGCGGTTGACGTTTTTCAACTCGCCCGGCTGGCCCAGCGCAGACGTGTGGGCAGGCGCGTGGGTCGGCGCGTGGGTCGGCGCGTGGGTCGGCGATGCATGGGCCGACCATGGCCCCGCAACAGCTGCAGCCGCGAGGCAAATGGAAACCACGGTGGATAGACGGTGTGTGCGGTTCATGGTGCTTTTACTTTCAGTGGAAGGAGTTCCGATGGATTGAGCGGCAGCGTGTCAATGGGCGGTGTGGCGCGCCGGCGCGACCGGCTTGCGCACTTGCACCTCAACTTCTTTCGCCGGCATGTGGTTGGCAGGCATGTGGGCCGCCGAGCTGGCCGTGCTGCCAGTCGTCGGTGCACGCGCCGCCTCGGGCAAGGTGCCGGTGAATTCATGCGCCACCGTGCCCGGCGGGTGCGCGTACCAACCGGGATCGCTGTAGTCGCCGCGCGGTTGTTCGGCGCGCACTTTGACCATGCTGAACATGCCGCCCATTTCAACCGAGCCGAACGGGCCGTCACCGCCCATCATCGGTGCGGTGTTGTCGGGCAGTGGCATTTGCATTTCGGTCATGTCGGCCATGCCGCGCTCGCCCATCACCATGTAGTCGGGTATCAGGCCGGTGATTTTTTTCACCACCTCGGTGTGGTCCACGCCGATCATGGTGGGCAGGTTATGGCCCATCGCGTTCATCGTGTGGTGGCTTTTGTGGCAGTGAAAAGCCCAGTCGCCGGGCGCGTCGGCGGTGAATTCGATTTGCCGCATTTGGCCCACCGCAATGTCGGTGGTCACCTCGGGCCAGCGGGCGGCTGGGGGTGTCGGCCCGCCATCGGTTCCGGTCACGGTGAACTCATGGCCGTGCAGGTGTATCGGGTGGTTGGTCATCGTCAGGTTGCCGATGCGGATGCGCACTTTGTCGTGCTGGCGCACCACCAGCGGATCGATGCCAGGAAAGACGCGGCTGTTCCAGCTCCACAAGTTGAAGTCGAGCATCGTCATGATTTTTGGGGTGTACGCACCGGGGTCGATGTCGTAGCCCGCCAGCAAGAAAACGAAGTCACGGTCGACCCGGCTGATCAGTGGCGTGTTGGTCCTGGGGTGGGTGATCCAGAACCCCATCATGCCCATCGCCATTTGCGTCATCTCGTCGGCATGCGGGTGGTACATGAAGGTGCCTGCGCGGCGCGCCACGAATTCATAAACAAAGGTTTTGCCCGGCGCGATGGCTGGTTGGTTAAGACCTGACACCCCATCCATGCCGTTGGGCAACCGCTGGCCGTGCCAGTGCACGCTGGTGTGTTCGGGCAGCCGGTTGGTGACGAAGATGCGCACCCGGTCGCCCTCGACCACCTCAATCGTGGGCCCCGGCGACTGGCCGTTGTAGCCCCACAAATGCGCCTTGAAACCGGGCGACATTTCGCGCACTACCGGCTCGGCGACCAGGTGAAATTCCTTCACGCCCTGGTTCATGCGCCACGGCAGCGTCCAGCCGTTCAGCGTGACCACCGGTTGGTAGGGCCTGCCGGTGGCGGGCAGCAACGGCGGCATGGTGTCAGGTGTGTAGTTCAGCACCGGTTCGGGCAGTGCGGCCATCGCAACCTTGCTGACTGCGGCAGTCGCTACCGCCGCGGTCACCGCGCCGGCACCGTGAAAAAAACTGCGCCTTGAAATAGTGGGATTGGTCATAACAAATGCTCCAAGACGTGCGGACGGTTCGTCATCTCAATGCGCCTCGGCGGCGGCGTTGTTGGTGGAAAACGGTGTGGTGTCGGGCGCTGCAGTGGCGCTTGGCGTGCCGATCAGCGCCATCTCGAGGTCGGCTTGAGCCAGCCAAAAGTCGCGCAGCGCATCCACGTAGCCGTTGACGCTGGCGATTTGCGAACGCGCATCGGCCAGCAACTCGAACACACCGATCAGCATGCCGTTGTAGCGCAGCAGGTTTTCGTCGGAAATGCGTTTTTTCAGTGGCACGATTTCATCGCGGAAGTGCCGCGCGATCTCGTAGTGGCCGCGCACGCTGGCGTATGCACCACGCACTTCACTGCGTGCGTTGATGGCGACCTGCGCGACGCGGTTGACCTCGCGCAGGTAGGTTGCTTCGGCTTTGGCGACGCGCGCAGTGCCCCAGTCGAACAGCGGCAGCTCCACGCTGACTTCAAAGCCACGTTCGGTGGGCGCGTCGCTGAAGGAATTTCGCACCACACCGAATTCGAGCGCGTTGATAAATCGGGTGGTGCGCGTCAAACCCAACTGCCTGGCGACCAGGTCGGCATTCGCGGTAGCGGCACGCACGTCGAGCCGCTCGGCCATCGCGGTTTGCTCGAGCTGCGGCAAATCCGCGGGCGCGGCCGGCAAGTCCGGCAGCCGCTGGGGCAGCGTGAATTGGGTTTGCCCACCCCACACACCGAGCAGCCGAATCAGCCGTTCGCGCGCGGCACCGCGGGCCAGTTCGGCACGCGCCAGATTCAACGCAGCGTCGGCGTAGAAGCTTTGTTCGCGGGCTTGCTGCAGCTGGCTCCAGTTGCCCACCTCGGCCTGCCGGCGGCCGAGTTCGGAGCCGGCCTCGGCAGCGGTTTGCACCTGCCGCAAGTAGCCCACGGTTTGTTCGGCAGCAACCGCCAGGGTGTGTGCCTTGCGGGTGTCGGCCGCCAGTGCCAACACACCCAGGGTGACGGCCGCGCGCACCTGCGCGACCTGTCTGGCCTGCGCTGCCTGCGCCATCGGCATCGTGAGCCAACGCGCCAGATTGAAGTGCACGCCGCGGTCGATTTCGGTTTCAGCGCCCTTGCGCAAGCGGCCAAAACTAAAGCCGGGGTTGGGCAAGGTGCCGGCTTGCACGCGGTCGGCGTCGGCGATGCCGAGTTCGTCGAACGACGCCTGCAGGCCACGGTTGTTCAACAGCGCGACTTGCACCGCTGCATCGGCCGTGAGTGGCTGCGCCAGCAGCTCGACAACACGCGCGTCGAGCAGGCGGCGGTCGGCTTCGGTGCGTGGCCATGCCAGGTCTTTAGCAACGCGGTCGCGGGTGGTTTTTGCGACCTCGGCGAAACCCGCATCGGGGCTCAGCGTGGCGCAACCGCTGAGCGCGGTGCAGGCAATGAGCGTGATGAACAGCAGGCGGGGCCGCCAGGTCGGCGACCACAAGGCAGCCCGTTGCGGCGGCTGCGCCGGGCGGCGCATGGGAAGTGGGTGATTCATGGGCTGCATCACTTCATTGGGTGGCCAGAATGGTCGGCCGGTACTGGCGGCGCGGGCAGTGCTGTCGGTTGGTTCGGTGCCGCAAGCGCGCCCGGCGTGGTGGGTGTTACCGGGGTTGCCGGTGCGGCCGCATCCGCGCTTGCGGCCTGCTTTGCGTACGCCCGCCAGCCGCCGCGCTGCAGCACACGGTCATTGCTTTCACGCCACGGGGCTACCGGCGGCGCAGCCTGGACGCGGTAGCCAGCGAACGGTGAGCGGTACAGCGTGGCGGGCACCGCCGCGCTGGGGTCGGCCGGGTCGGCCGACACCGAAACCCCCTGCGAACGCGCAGGCCCGCAGGTCAGCAAACTGATGGCACCTGCCAGCAATGCCACGCCGAACAGGCGCGCAGATTTAGAACTCGAAAAAACAGACAGCATGGAATTTGCCTCTCCGTGGTGGCCGCGGTCGGCGCACGGTGTGCGCCGACAGTGCGGCCCCTGTTGCACAGCGCCCTGCGGGTGCCAAACACCAACCGCAGACGCAACGGAACTCCGGCGCGTGCAGCGCCGGTCAGGAGTAGGAAATTCGCGGAGGCCGTTGCGGCCCGCCAGTCACAAAGCCCACCATTACCGTGGGCAGCCGCGCGTGCACTGCCGCTGCGGGCGGTTCAGACGCGAACTCAAACGCTGCGGTCGGCAGCGCCACCGCGACACAGCATGACGCGCATGCGCTGCAGGTGGCAGATGCGGCGGTATCAGCGTCCATATCAGCATCAGCATCAGCATCAGCATCGGCATCAACGTCGGACATCGCATCCAGCGCCACATCGACCACCGACGCCGCGGCATGGTGCGGGTGCACCGTATCGACTTGATGCGTGTGACCGCGCTGCGGCTGCGCCAGCGTTGCTGTGTTCGCCGCTGCGGTTACAGCTGTATTCGCCCATCCACCATGGTCATGGTGGTCAGGCGCGCAGCCCGCCGTGCTGGCCGCGGCGAGTCCCTGCAGCGCGATGGCCAGCAGCAGCAAATACACCAGCATCCGATGCCACGTCGTCGACATGCGCTGAGGTTAGTGCGTGTGGTTTAACCCAGACTTACCGGTTGCCATTCACTTGCGCTTGGCGTGCGGTTGATGGTCGTCGAGCCCGGTGTCTGACGATTCGCTGGTTTGGCCGATGCCCGACCCATCGTCGATCAGCTCTTCGACGATGAAGCGACCGTAGCGCTGCGCGGTCACCGCTTTGAACTTGCGTGCGACCACGGTGGCTTTTTCAACATGGGCATCGTCTGGCACGTGCACCACCAAAAAGCTGCAACCGCTTTCGGCCAGTTCGCGGTGCGCTTTGACCAGGTTCAGGTCTTGGCCGATCGCGGCCAGCGGGCTGGCGGTGGCGATCTCGTCGTCGACCTGGGCGATCATTTCTTTCGGTGTGTAGCGCACCAGTTCTTTGGCCGCGAAGCCGGCTGCGGTCAACGCGCCGGCAGCGGCTTCCATGTCAGTCGTGCTGCGGTACGACATCACGATGTGGCCTACCGGTTTGAAGATGCCAAATGACTCGGGTGGATCGGTCTTGTCCATGCGGTTTCCTGGTGGGTTGACACATGCGCTGGCCAACATGACCGCGCTTGAATAATGGTAATGCGGCGCCGCGGGCCATTTGCCGGCGAATCGCACACGGCATCAATTCGAGCCGACGCGCACCACCAGCTTGCCGAAGTTTTTGCCTTCCAACAGGCCGATGAACGCACGCGGTGCGTTCTCCAGCCCATCGACCACATCCTCGCGAAACTTCACCTTGCCTTCGGCCAGCCAGTGGCGCATCGGACCTAAAAACTCATCTTGCCGGCCTTCGTAGTCGAACACGATGAAGCCTTGCATGCGGATGCGTTTGACCAGCAGCGTGCGCGCCAGCATCGGCATGCGGTCCACCGCAGAGGCAGCGCCCGCGCCGCTGTACAGCGAAATCAAACCGCACACTGGCACCCGTGCGTGCACGTTGAGCAGCGGCAGCACCGCGTCGAACACCGCACCGCCGACGTTCTCGAAGTACACATCGATGCCGCGCGGGCACGCGGCAGCCAGCTGCGCTGCGAAGTCGGGATCGCGGCGGTCGATGCAGGCATCGAAGCCCAGTTCATCGACCACGAACCTGCACTTGTCGTCGCCGCCCGCAATGCCGACCGCGCGGCAGCCTTTGAGCTTGGCAATTTGACCGACCACCGAACCCACCGCACCGCTGGCCGCGGCCACCACCACGGTTTCACCTTGCTTGGGCTGGCCTATGTCCAACAGGCCCATGTAGGCGGTGAAGCCCGGCATGCCGAGCACGCCCAGCGCCAGCGACGGGCGCAGCATTTGCGCATCCAGCAGCTCGAGGCCGCGGCCATCCGACAGCGCGAAGTCTTGCCATCCGGTGTAGCCGAACACCAGGTCCCCGGCACGAAATTGCGGGTGCTGCGACGCCTCGACCCGGCACACCGCGCCGCCCGTCATCACCGCGCCGAGTTCGACACACGGCGCATACGACGGCGCGTCGCTCATGCGACCGCGCATGTACGGGTCGAGCGACAGGTGCAGCGTGCGCAGCAACACCTGACCCTCGGCCGGCACCGGGGTGGGTTGTTCTTCGAGTCGAAAGTGGTCGAGGCTGACCGCGCCCAGTGGGCGCGATGCCAACACGATTCGGCGGTTGATCGATTTGTTTTGCGGCATGCGGGCCTCCGGTGTGGCGCTGCGGTTCGCCGCGGTGTGCTGCGCCGCGTCGGGGCCCATAGCGTAATCGCCCTCGGTGCCTTCGTGGGGGCCGTCGAGTCCTGGTCCATCGCTGTCCACGCTGCTGTCGGCAGCATTACCGTCAGTGCCATCGGCAGCCACACGCTCGGTGCCGAAGTAGCGGTGCCGCAAACGCATCAAGCGGCCTTGGAGTTCATACGGCTCGCTCACAAATGCGCGGCGTAGGTTTGGCCACTGACGGCGTAGCAGCTGCAGGCGGCAGCTTCCAGCCCGGCACGGTTCAGCACCGTGAGCTCGCCTCGGTGGTACTCGATCAAGCCCTCGCGGTGCAGCACACCGGCAGCCGTCGTGATGCCGACGCGACGCACGCCCAGCATGAACGCCAAAAACTCATGCGTGACATGGAAGCTGTTGGCGCGCGCACGGTCTTGGCTCATCAACAGCCAGCGCGCCAGCCGCGGCCCGATGGCATGGAATCGCAGGCACGCCGACGACACCGCCAACTGCGCCATCAGCACGTACACATAGCGGTGCAACACGTTGCGCAGTGCAGCGCTCGCCGCCAGCTCGGCGGCGAACGTGCGGGCTTCCATGCGCCAGGCCGCGCCTGCGCCTTGCACCAACGCGTGCATCGGTGCGGCTGCCACGCCCAACGCCAGCTCGGCACCCAGCATGCCTTCGCGTCCGACCATGCCGACTTCGAGGCCGAGGTGGCCCTCGGTTTTTGCGACCAGCGAAATAAAACCGTCGATCGGAAAGTACACCGCGCGGGTCGGCGTGTGCGGCTCGCACAGCACCTCGGACAACACCAACGTCACCGGTTCGCAGGCGGCCAAAAAACGGCGGCGGTCGCTGCGCGGCAGCAGTTCGATCAGGTGGTTTTGCAGGCCCAGGTCGGCGACACGGTTGGTGTTCATTCGTCGAGGCTTTCAGCGCCGCGTGGGGATGCAGGGCATCTGCGCAATGTGCCCGCGTCCGATTCGGGTGGCTGTCTGCTAGCGCACGCAAGGTCGAAAGAAATTCGACGTAGCGCGCTGTTGCGCGATCACGCCGCAGGGTTGGCGACGCGGTTGGCCGCGCCGAGCTGCACGCGTCTTTGTCGGTGGTCAGCCGGCCGGTTCAGGTCGCCGGCTGCGCTGGCAACAAGCGGTCGTATTCTTTTTTCACCACCGCGTAGCACTCGCACGAACGCGTTTCCAGGCCCGGCCGATTGAGCACCGTGATGCGGCCGCGCGAATACCGGATCAGCCCGGCGCCTTGCAGCTTCAACGCGCTTTCGGTAACGCCTTCACGGCGCACACCCAGCATGTTGGCGATCAGCTCTTGGGTCATCACCAAGTCATCACCTTGCAGCCGATCCAGGCTGAGCAGCAACCAACGGCACAGTTGTTGATCGAGCGTGTGGTGGCGATTACACACTGCCGTTTGCGCCATCTGCGTGATCAACGCCTGCGTGTAGCGCAGCATCAAGTGAAGCACCGGCCCGGCGCGGTTGAACTCGTCCGTCATGCTGCGTGCGTTCATGCGAAAACCCATGCCCGCGCTTTGCACCACCGCCCGGCTGGGCGTTGAGCCGCCGCCCATGAACAGCGACACGCCGACGATGCCATCATTGCCGACCACCGCAATTTCGGCCGATGAGCCGTTTTCCAGCACGTACAACAGCGACACGATGGCGGTGGTCGGAAAGTACACATGCGTCATCGTGCCGCCGGCCTCGTACAGCACCTGACCCAGTGGCATGTCGACGTATTCCAGCTGCGGCAGCCAGCGGTCGAATTCGACTGCGGCGAGTGCCGCCAGCAAGTGGTTGCTGCGCGGATCAGCAGGCGGCGCAGGTCGCGTCGCGGGTACAGCAAATTCCATCGACAAACTCCAGGTGCGGTGGGGTTCGGCGGCAGCGCGCGCCGCCAAGCCCCTGCGCCGCCACCCCGCGTGTGACTGGAATATCCAGCGGCTGCGACGGCTTGTCTGTGCGGTATCGCACCACACCCGGGCGGGTGACCACCGGTGCACTGCACGCCCACAGGATCCGCAAAGCGGCTGCAACCCAGGTGTCTGTTCGACAACGCACAGACCATCGCCGCATGCGCGCCTAAATTGAGGCGAATCGAGTACGCAGTCTGAGGACAGGAATGGGTTTGTTCGCGTTGGAGCACAGCCGCGCGGCGTCGCGGGCCGACTTGGCGTTGCACGGCGGCGCGGTGGTCGGGCTGGCGGCATATTTGCTGGTCACCACGCCCCCTGCGTGGAACCGGGTGTTTGCGAATACCAGCGCGTTGGCGTTGGCCGGCCTGGTCGGCTGGACACTGATCGAATACCTGGTGCACCGCTTCGTGCTGCACCACCTGCCGCCGTTTCGCGGCTGGCATGCGCGCCACCACCTTCGGCCCACGGCGCTGATTTACGCGCCCACGGTGTTGATTGCGGCGCTGATTGCGGCGCTGGTTTTTTTGCCTGCGTGGTGGCTGGGCGGCTTGCGGCAAGCCAGCGCGTTGACGCTGGGCTTGTTGATCGGTTACCTGGCTTATTCGATCACCCACCACGCGACCCACCACTGGCGCGCCGACGGTGCGTGGCTCAAGCGGCGCAAGCGCTGGCATGCGCTGCACCACCAGCAGCCGCACTTATCGGTGGCCGCCAACGCCAATGCCAGCGCCAATGCCAACGCCAACGCAAGCGACCGCGACAGCGCAACCACCGGCACGGCACCGGCTCGGTCGCCGCCTGGCGTGTGCTTCGGCGTCACGACCTCGGTGTGGGACACGGTGTTTGGCAGCGCCGGCCGTGCCGCGTCGCGCGGCAACCCCCACCGCGGCCGCAAAAAGATATGGCACGGCGCGTGACACCGGGCGGCCCGCCGGCCCTGTCGAACACGGCCGGGCCCGCACACGTACACGCGCACGCACACGCACACGCACCGCCCGACCCTGCCCTCGCCAACGCCGAGCTGGTGCAGCTGCGGGTGCGCGTCATCGCGCTGGAAAACTTGTTGATCGCGCTGCTCGCCGAGTCGACCGACCGGCAGCGCGAACTGGCTCGCCAAATGGCCGCCTACATTTCGCCGCGCCCGGGCTCGAGCGCGCACCCGGTCACCCTGAACGCCGCCCACCAGATGGTGCATTTGGTCGACCGCGCGCACCTGTTTACCGGCACCGCGGAACACATGGTTTTCGGCTCGGCAGGCGACGGCGAAACGCCCGGCTAGGCAAGGCCAACGCCGAACCAGTGCGCAGCTGATCGCGCCGGCTATTCCAGCAGCTGGCAGCCGGTGGCCCGGCCACGCCGAGCGTGATCGTTGTCCGCTAATGCGACCCACCGCATGGCCGGTCGATGGATCGGCCGAAACCTATGGCCTGCGCACCACCGAGGGCCGCCACAATCCGGCGCAACAACGTGAAGTGGCATATCCGTGGGCGCAGGCGCAATGGTCGGTTGGAGCGGTCGCGGGTGGACCTGGCGCCCGCTCGGCATGCTGCTGCTGATGGCGTTGGCCTACCTGTTGGTCGGTCGGTTGGCGCTGTGGATGGCGGTGCCGCTGGCCTACCACCTGCCCGGCTACGCCTCACCGGTGTACCCCGCGGCCGGTCTGGCGCTGGTGTTTGTGCTGACGCACGGCCGGCGCGCGGTGCTGGCGGTTGCCGCCGGCGCGATCTGCGTCAATGTGTGGCTCAACCCGGCACACACGCTGGGCCTGATCGAATGCATGCTGGGTCTGGGTGCGGCACTGCAGGCGTGGGTGGCCGCATCGCTGGTGCGTCGCTACGTCGGCCAGCCGTTGTGGTTGGCGGCCCCGCGCGAGATTGCGCGCTTCTATTTTTTTGGCGCTGGGGTCGGGTGTTTAATCAGTGCCAGCGTGGCAACCGCCACCTTGGGGCTGGCGAACACCCTGCCCGCCAGCGCATTACCGCTGACTTGGCTGACTTGGTGGCTGGGCGACGCACTCGGCACGCTGATCGCCGCGCCCATGTTGCTCACCCTGATCGGTCGACCGCGCGCCGCATGGGCCCCCCGCATACGCACGGTGGCGCTGCCGATGCTGGTGGCCGCAATGCTGTTGCTTGCGCTGACGGTGCAGGTGGCGCGCTGGGATGCCGAGCGGGTCGACGGCAGCCTCGAGCGCGATGCGTCGGCAGCCTCGGCTGCAGCGCTGGCGCAATTGCGCACGCCGCTGCATGCGTTGGGCGCGATGCACGGCCTGTATTTAGGCTCGGTCAACGTCGAGGCGGCCGAGCTGCATGCGGCCGCCGAATACTGGTTGAACCTGGACAGCGGCCTGCAAGCCATCGGCTACCAGGAACACCTGCAAGGCGCTGACATGATCGCCTTCGAGGCGCAGATGCGCGCCGCAGGGCATGCCGACTTTCGTCTGCAAGACCGCACTGCGGCGGGTGCGCGCGTGCCGACTACCGCGACCGAGGTGTTCGCGGTGCGCCAAGTCGAGCCGAGCCGCGGCAACACCGGGTTGTTCGGCGCGAACACTTTGTCGGTGCCAGCGATCAAAGCGGCTATCGAGGCGGCCGTGCGCACCGACACCGCGGTGGCCAGCGCGGCGTTCCATTTGCTGCAAGACCCGGCCGACACCTCGGCGTTGGGCGTGGTGATCTACCGCGCGGTGTACCGCGGCTCACCACGCACCGAGGCCGAGCGCGTGGCCGCAGTGCGCGGTGTGGTGTTTGTTGCGGTGCGCATTGATCAACTGCTGCAGCCGGTGTTGGCGCAGGCCGCGCCGTACCTGCACTTTTGCCTCACCGATACCGATCCTGCGGCGCAGCACCGGCTGCTCGCTGCCACCGGGTTGTGCGCCGACACGCCGGGCGATTGGGTGCACCGACGCACGGTGAACTTCGCCGGCCGCGCATGGGACTTCCGGGTCAACGCCGATGCCCACGGCAGCCCGGCCACCGGCCTGGCCGGCATGCGCAATTACGCGGGGTGGTTTGCCAGTGTCGGCGGGTTGACCAGCGCGCTGCTGAGCGCTTTTTTGCTGACGGTGACCGGCCGCGCGCAACGCATCGAGGCCGCGGTTGAAGAACGTACCGCGGCGCTGGAAGCGCAGGTGCGTGAGCGCGAAGCGGCCGAAAGTTCGAACCGCGCGAAAAGCGATTTCCTGTCACGCATGAGCCATGAGCTGCGCACACCGCTGAACGCGATGCTGGGTTTTGCGCAGCTGCTGGAAATGGAAAACCGCCAACCGCTGGGCACCGCACAGCGCGGCTGGGTGGCACAAATCCAGCAGGCCGGTTGGCACTTGTTGGAGATGATCAACGACGTGCTGGACTTGTCGCGCATCGAGTCGGGCAACCTGCGCATGCAGTTGCAAACACTCGACTTGCCTGAACTGCTGGCGCAGGCGCTGCCACTGGTGCAGCAAAGCGCGCTGCAGCGGCGCATTGTCATCACCGACGAGTTGGCAGGTGATGCGTCGTACGTGCGTGGCGACGCGACGCGGGTCAAACAAATCCTCACCAACCTGCTGTCGAACGCCGTCAAATACAACATCGAGGGCGGGCGCATTCATGTGTCCAGCCGGATTGAAGGCGACCAGGTGCAGCTGCTGGTGACCGACACCGGCGTCGGCATGACGCCACGGCAAATGACCGCGCTGTTCCAGCCGTTCAACCGACTCGGCCGCGAGCAAACCGCCATTGAAGGCACTGGCATCGGCCTGGTCATCAGCCAGCGGTTGGCCACGCTGATGGGTGGCCACTTGCACGCGGTGAGCGATGTGGGCTGCGGCTCGTCGTTCGTCTTGAGTTTGCCGGCCATGCACAACCCGGACACCGTGCCTTCGGACTTGACCAGCCTGAGCACCGGGCGACCCGAATACCACCGCCGCCATGTGCACTACGTCGAAGACAACGAGGTCAATGTCGAGGTGATGCGCGGCGTGCTGGCGCAACGGCCGCAGGTGCAGCTGCAGGTGTCGGCCAACGGGCTGGACGGGCTGGCAGCCATCCGCGCTGCGCGCCCCGACGTGGTGTTGCTGGACATGCACCTGCCCGACATCAGCGGGCTGGAGCTGCTGCGGCACCTGAAACTGGACCCGAGCACGAGCGCCATTCCCATCGTCGCGGTGTCGGCCGACGTGCTGCCCGCGCAAATCGACGCGGCCTTGCTGGCCGGTGCCCACGGCTACCTGACCAAACCATTGAACGTGGGTGAGCTGCTGGCAGTCGTGGACGAGCTGTTGGGTCAGGTGCACACCGATTTCAGTCTGCTTTAACTTGATAGTTGGCAAATTTGACTGGTTTTGGCCCCATATCGAGCGGTTATCGCTTTAGCACTCGACCGCATCGAGTGCTAAAGTTTAGGAACTTACCCTCGCTGAAGGAAGTCCATGACCGCCATGAACACCCATCTTTTGCCCCATTCCGCTGGCTCGACGCTGACGCTGCGCGACCCGTGGGCGCTGGTGCCGTCGCTCGGCAGCCTTGACGCCTACATCACCGCGGCCAATCGCATACCACTGCTGACGCTGGCCGAGGAACAGGTTTTGGCGCGCCGTTTGCGCGAGCAAGGCGACTTGCAAGCCGCCAGGCAACTGGTGCTGTCGCACATGCGCCTGGTGGTGTCGATTGCGCGCCAGTACCTCGGCTACGGCCTGCCGCACGGCGACCTGATTCAAGAAGGCAATGTGGGCCTGATGAAAGCCGTCAAGCGGTTCGACCCGGAGCTCGGCGTGCGGCTGGTCAGCTACGCCATGCACTGGATCAAGGCCGAGATCCATGAATACATTTTGAAGAACTGGCGCATGGTCAAAGTGGCGACTACCAAAGCGCAACGCAAGCTGTTTTTCAATCTGCGTTCAATGAAGCAAAGTCTGAAAGACGATGCCGCCGAAGGGCAAACCCACCGCAGCACCTTGACGCAAACCGAAGCCGACGCCATGGCGCGCACCTTGAACGTGAAGCGCGAAGAGGTGCTGGAAATGGAGACCCGCTTGTCGGGTGGCGACGTGCCGCTGGAACCATTGACCGACGACGGCGAAGAAAGCTACGCGCCGATTGCCTACCTGGCCGATGAAACGCACGAGCCGAGCCAGGTGCTCGAATCACACCGCCGCGATTGGCTGGCCGGCGACGGCATTGCGCTGGCGCTCGACGCGCTCGATGCGCGCAGCCGCCGCATCGTCGAAGAACGCTGGTTGAAGGTCAACGACGACAACTCAGGCGGCATGACGCTGCACGACCTGGCTGACGAATACGGCGTCAGCGCCGAGCGCATACGGCAAATCGAGGTGGCCGCGATGAAGAAAATGCGCAAGGCGTTGGGCGATCTGGCCCACTGACCACGACGTCGGCGCAGCCCGCAACATGGCGGCCCCGCGGGGCCGCTTTTTGCATGTGCTCCCCGGTCGATGGATGGTGCCGGCGGGGTCAGGTCTGCAGTGTGCGCAGCGCCCGCTTGAGCAGGCTGTAGGTAGCCGCGCAAGGACTTTCGCGCTGCCAGCGTTCGCACAACTGCACGACCCACAGCGGCTGGCTCTTCGATGCGTCGTTCAGCCAGTTGGCGACCGAATTGCGCACATACGCGCTGCTGTCGGCGCGCAGTGGTTCGAGCAGCGGCAGCGCCTGCGCGGGATCGGTTTTCAATGACGCAATGTGTGCGCACCACACACCGCGCGGGCGGGTTGCTTCGCTGGCAAAGCGGCGCACATTCGCATCGGCGTCGTACACCCACGGCGTGAGCAGCGCAATGGCTTGCGGCACGTCGGCGGCGATGGCGTCGCGCAGCGCCATCCAGGCGATCTCGCGCACGCCGAAATGCACATCAGCCGCAAACGGTCGTGCCGCGCGCAGCCGCTCGGGCAGCAACATCGAGGCCGGCACCGCCACCTGCAACCACAGCGCGGCCCACTGGCGCACGATGTCGCTGGTGTGGGTTGCGAATTGGTAGGCGAGCTGATCGCGCCGCGGGTGCGCGGCCAGCACCTCGTACAACCAACGCGAAATGGCGCGGTGGCGCTGCATCGGTTTGAGCGCCGCGAGAAACGCTTCATCCGGCGCCGCATCGCGCACCGCGGCCGGGTCGATGTCGAGGCGATGCAGTACCGCTGCCAGCAGGCGGGCCGGCCGTACCGTCAAAAACTCGGTCAAATTGACGGTGGCGATGTCGCCCGCTTCGAGCGCATCACGCACCGCGGCCGGAACCTGTGCGCTGTTTGCAGCACCGGTGCGTTGCACCAGCTCGCCGTGCGCGGACAACCCGCTCAACCCGCGCACATTCAGCTTTGCGCCAGCAGCGCTTTCAGGTCGGCAGTCAGCGGCTCGATGCCCGCGCCATAGCGCACGAACAAACGCACCTTGCCGTGGGCATCGAAGACATACGACCCGGCCGTGTGGTCGACCGTGTAGCTGCCATCGGCGCGGGCGGGGCCTTTGGCGGAAAACACCTTGAATTCAGCGGTGGCCGCGGTGGTTTGCTCCGGCGTGCCGCGCAAGGCCACGAAGCTCGGGTCGAACCCGGCCATGTAAGCCTGCAGCACGGCAGGCGTATCGCGCTCGGGGTCGACCGTGACGAATACGCCTTGGATACGCGCTCCGTCGGTGCCGAGTGCCTTTTTGATTTGCGCCAATTCAGCCATCGTGCCCGGGCACACATCAGGGCACTGGGTGTAGCCGAAGAACACCACCGTGACCTTGCCTTTGAAATCGGCCAGCGTGCGCGCACGCCCGTTTTGGTCCGGCAGCGACAACGCACGCGCGTACTCCGCGCCGGTGATGTCGACACCGCGAAACGCAGCCGCAGGTGCGGCGGGCGAGGTGTTCGGTATGCCCAACTTATCGCAGCCCGCGAGCGTAGCCAGCACACTGAGCGCACCGGTCAACCAAAGTCTGCGTGGTGTCATGTCCATGCCCATGCCCGCGACAACACGGGGCCCAGGTAGTGATCGATCAACAGCGCGGCAAACAGCAACATCAAATGCCACAGCGAGAAACGAAAGGTTTTGCGCGCCAGCGCTTCGGAATAGTTGCGCCACAGCTTCCAGGCATAGCCGGTGAAGCCCGCGCCCAGCGCAATGGCAGCCACCAGGTACAGCACGCCGCTCATGCCCGCGACAAACGGCAACAGCGTGGCAGCGAAAAGCACCAACGTGTACAGGAACACATGCAGTCGTGTGAACTCGTTGCCGTGGGTGACCGGCAGCATCGGCAAGCCGGCGCGGCGGTAGTCTTCTTCGCGGTACAGCGCAAGCGCCCAAAAGTGCGGCGGCGTCCACAAGAAAATAATCAGGCAAAGAATCAACGCCTCCGGCCCGACCTCACCGCGCAATGCAGCCCAACCGAGCACCGGCGGCATGGCCCCCGACGCGCCACCGATCACGATGTTTTGCGGGGTCGCGGGTTTCAACACGACGGTGTAGACAACGGCGTAACCGATGAAAGTGGCGAAGGTGAGCCACATCGTCAATGGGTTGACCCAGAAGTAAAGCAGCGCGCTGCCCGCGGCACACAGCACGGCTGAAAAACTCAGCGTCTGCGTGTTGGTCAATTCGCCCTTGGCGGTCGGCCGCCAGGAGGTGCGCGCCATCTTGGCGTCGATGTGTTGCTCCACCACGCAATTGAACGCCGCCGCCGCACCGGCAACCAACCAGATGCCGACGGTGGCTGCCAGCGCCAATTTCAAATCGGGTACGCCGGGGCTGGCGAGCAGCATGCCGATGACGGCACAAAACACGATCAACTGCACCACGCGGGGTTTGGTCAGCGCGTAAAACTGCTTGAAGCGCGACATGCGTCGGGCTGTGGGCAGCGGGGTGGTGAGGGTTTCAGCCATAGCAAATGCAGCCCGCGATTCTACGAAGCGAGACCCGCGCTGACACGCTGCGGCGTGGGCGCGGGCGTTGCTTCCACCTCGGCCTGCTGCGCGCGCGCCAGCAGCATCGTCAACACCACCACCACCGCGGCCGCGCCGCCGGTGTGTGCCACCGCTGCTACCAGGGGCCAGCCGAGCACCACGTTGCTCAAGCCGCTGACGACTTGCCATGCGATCACGGCAGCCAGGCGAATCGCCCACGCACGCAAGTCGGCGCGGCCCGAGGCGAGCAAACGCCAAATCAACCAACCGATGGCCGCAGTCAGCACCGCTGCTCCCAGGCGATGCACCCAGTGGATGGCGGTGAGCGCAGCAAACGGCAGGTAGCCGCCGTCTGCGCCCGCACCCAATTCACGCGCGATGGTGAAGCCGGCATCGAAGTCCATCGGCGGCCACCAAGCGCCCTGGCAGGTGGGAAAGTCTTGACACGCCAGCACCGCATAGTTGGTGCTGACCCAACCGCCCAGCGTGACTTGCACGATGCTGAGCGCGAACACCGCCAGCACGCCGGCATGCAGCGCACGCGACAGTGCCAGCGGCTGGCGGTTATAGACCTGACACTGTGTAGCCAGCAAGGCCAACAAACCCAGACCACCCAACAAGTGCAGCGTGACGATGGCCGGGTACAACTTCATCGTGACGGTGAGCGCGCCGAACGCGCCTTGCATGCACACCCAGACGAAAGTAGCCGTGGGCCACCACGGCGATACCCTGTGCAGCGCAGCCGCAGGTGCGCCAATCGCGGCAGCCCTGCGCCGTTGGTAGGCATCGAACCAGGCCATCACCATCAACACGGTAATCAACGCACCGACGCCGGTGGCCAAATAGCGGTGAATCATTTCGATCCACGCTTTGCCGTGGGTGACTGGGCCGGTGGGCATGGCGAGTTGTGCCGCGCCGATGTCGGCCTGCGCTCCCAACGGGCTGGTGCTGCCGTAGCAACCGGGCCAATCGGGGCAACCCAAACCCGAATCGGTCAGGCGGGTGAAGGCACCGAACAGCACCAAGTCAAAGGTGAGAAACAACACTACCCAGGTAAGCGCACGGCGTCGGTCAGACGGCTGCGACCAGCGGTGCCGCCACGCCACCCACAGCAAAGGCAACAGCGCCAACGCCGCGCCGATGAGGATCACCGTGGGGCCAGGTGTCAAGTCGAAGGCGGGCGTGGTGGTCATGGCGAATTGCAACGGAAGTCGGGTGGCAGCGGCGCGGCTCAGCGACCGGGGTTGTCCCACGACGCCGAGGCCCGCAGCAACCGTTCGATGTCTTTCTTCAATTTCGCGGGCTCAGGATCGACCGGCGTGCGCATCATCCATTGGCCCATCGGATCGACGATGTACAGATGCTGCTCGAGCGTGTGGCCCGCAGGCGCGTTCAACCACTGCGCAAGCGCCGCAGCAGGCACGCGCAGCACCGTGGTCGGGTCGCCCGCCGTCACCGCTTGCATCAGCGCAGCAGACGGCACGGCAGCATCGGAAATCAACCAGACCTTGTCGACCCGGTACTTGTCTTTGCCCAAGGTTTCGCGCAACTGCCGCTGCAACACCAAGTGCGCTTCACAGGTCGAGTCACAGGCACCACCGGCCACCGACACCAGCAACCACTGGCCATGCAAACTGGCCGGCGACACCGGTATGCCAGCCAGATTGACCAGCGGTAGCGTGGCGGGCAAATCGCGCGCGGGCGTGACGAATTCGCTGTAGTTGGTGCGACCGCCGGGCCGGATGACGTAGTACGTGAAGTACGACGCGGCAACCGGCAGCGCGCACATGCCCAGCACCGCGAGCATCTTCCAGCGGCCCGAGGCGGTGCGGCGTGCAGACAGATCGGGTGTCGGCATCGGGTGCACGGTGAAGCTCAGCGGCGCTTCACCGTCCGCCGCGCGGGCGCTGCGCGCTGCGTCGGCCGCGGCCGCATCGCGTGTCGCGTCAGGGCCGGCGCTGCGCGCGGAGCCGGGGACGGATGAGTTGGAACCAGACATACAAACCTGTCATCAAGGCGCAAAGCGCAAACCACTGAAATGCGTAACCGTAGTGCCGTTGGATGCCCGCATCCGGCCGCGACCACTGCCGCAACATGCCGTCGTTGACCGCATTGCCGGCCGACAGCGCATCGCCTTCCTGCACCACCGACAGTGGTTTCAACGCGAGCGAAAACTCGCGCGCGTATTCCGCGATCTGAAGATTTTGGCGGATCACACCGACATCAGGACCCGCGAACGCGTACACCCTGCCGGGCGGCGGGGCGATGCGGCCGAAGACCGTGATGTCACCGGACGCGTCGACCAACAACGGCACTTTGGCGCGGTCGTCGTTGTCGCGCAGCACCCACCCACGCTGCACCAACACAGCGGTGCGGGTGCCGGCCAGTTGCAACGGCGTCAGCACCAGAAAACCTTGCCGCGCATTCATTTGCCGGTTGTCTAAAAAAATCGTGGCGGCCGGCAGCCAGCGGCCATGCAGCACCACGCGCCGGTCATGTTGCGCTGCGGCGGCATCGGCGGTGTCGGCCAAGGCGGCAGATTCGAGCGCGGGCAGGACCGAACGCAAATCGAGTGTGCGTTGCAGCACTTGTTTTTGCGCCGCGCGGTCCAGCTGCCACACGCCCAGCCGCGCAGTGGCCGCCACAGCGGTGAGCGCCACCACGAGCACGATGGCACCGCGAGCGCGCGTCGGTGCGCGCTCCGGTGCCAGCGCGTGCATCGTCGGCTGATCCAACCGAGGCTTGGGCTGGCGGTCGGGCGGGCGGTCGGGCGGGCGTTCTGACGGATCCTCGGGCAGGCGCTGCGGCGGAATATTGGACTGCGCCGTCATGGCAAAACCGGGTCGATCAATACGGCCGCACGCGGATAATCCGTTGGCATGAAGTACCTCATTGCAATTGCTTTTGTCGCGATCATCGGTGCGCTGGTGTTCGCCGGCGTCTCGATGGTGAACGACGGTCGAAACGGCAAACCCAAGAGCAATTCAATGCTGCGTGCACTTGCGTTGCGCGTCGGCATTTCCGTGCTGTTGTTCTTGTGCTTGATCGCAAGCTACCTGATGGGCTGGATTCAGCCAACCGGCATTCCGCGGATGTAAGGGCAGATCAGCATGCGTGCCAGCGAACCCGTAATTCAAATGACAAAAAAGCCGCGAACCGCGGCTTTTTTGTTGTCGACACGGCGCGCCGGCTACAGCCAGTAAACAACCACGTAGAGGCCTAGCCACACCACGTCGACAAAGTGCCAATACCAGGCCGCACCTTCGAAACCGAAGTGCCGCTGTGGCGTGAAGTGGCCCTTTTGCAGCCGCAGCGTGATGAACAACAGCATCAACATGCCGACGAAGACGTGAAAGCCATGAAAGCCGGTCAACATGAAGAACGTCGAGCCATACACGCCGGAGCTGAGCTTCAAATTCAACTCACTGTAGGCGTGCGAATACTCATAGCCCTGAACGCACAAAAAAGTCACGCCCAGCAGCACAGTGAGCCACATGAAGCCGATGGTTTTGGCTCGGTGGCCGGCAAGCAGCGCGTGGTGGGCAATCGTCAACGTCACACCGGAAGTCAACAGCAGCGCGGTGTTGATGGTTGGCAGCGGCCACGGACCCATGGTAGTGAACGCGTCGACGACGCCTGCAGGCGACGCGGTGATGCCGGCTTGTGCGCTGGGCCAAATCGCTTTGAAGTCCGGCCACAACACTGCGTTGTCGAGGCTGGCAAGATTTGGCACGGCATGCATGCGGGTCCACCACAACGCACCGAAAAAAGCGCCGAAGAACATGACTTCCGAAAAAATAAACCAGCTCATGCTCCAGCGAAACGACGCATCAATGCGGTCGCTGTACAGCCCGCCCTCACTCTCGCTAATGGATTGGCGAAACCAGGCCTGCAGCACGAAAGCCCACATCACAAAACCCAGCAAGGTAGCGTACGCCCCCCACGATGAACCGTTGACCCACTGTCCCGCGCCAATGATGACGAGGAACAAGCCCATCGCCGTCAATACCGGGAAGCTCGACGGTGCCGGGACAAAGTAATACGGGGCCGCGCTGTTCGCGTGGGCTATGGGGGTCGCTGCCGACATGATTTCTCCTGGATCTCTATTCAGAACACTTCAATCGGTGCGACCACGCACACCATTGCAGCGAGACGTCCGCCGCACCTATGTCGCCTAAACATCAAGCGGCGATACCGCTCGATAACACCCAATTCACCAGCATAGCCAGCAGCGCGATCAAAACAAGTGCGCCCACTACGCCACCAATGACGACATGAATCGGATTGAGCTGACTCATGTCGTTGGCCTGATCAGCCGACTTGCGCACGCCGAAAAACGACCACGCCACTGCGCCCATCGTTTGTAAAAACGAACCCTTGCGTGCAACCGCTGATTTCAGACCGGAGTCGGCGGGTTTCACAAGCGCGGTACCGTAGTGGCGTAGCCCGCAGCCGCATCACTCAGCGACGCTTCTGGGGCCATAGGCACTTTGCCGCCAACCTCAAAGAATGTGTACGACAGCGTGATCGTGCGCACGTCTTTCGGCAGCTTCGAGTCGATTACGAACACCACCGGCCACTGCTTGCTCTCACCAGCCTGCATTTTGTATTCATTGAAACAAAAGCACTGCACTTTGTTGAAGTGCGCCATGGCCTGCATCGGTGCGTAGCTGGGTATGGCTTGCGCAACCATCGTTCGATTTTGTGTATTGGTGAACTCATACATCACCGTGGTCAGTTCACCAGGGTGCACCTTCACGCTGCTGACTGCTGGTTTGAACTTCCAGACACCACGCGCATTGGCGTCGAATTCCACCGTGATCGAGCGGCTCAAGTCGACCTGCGTGTTCGCCGCGGCCGACTCAGACAACACGCCATTGCCCGACACCACTTGGTCTGACAGTGCCAAGACGTTCAGACCCAGTGCGCTGCAAATGGAGCGATAGATCGGCACCAACGCGTAGCCGAACGAAAACATCAACGCGGTAATCACCAGAAGCTTGCCCACCATGCGCGCGTTATCACCGCGCAGCACGGCGGCCGCACGCGACGAAGGCGTTTGCTGGTGGCTCATTGCGTCACAACCCGAACAGAGCAGCTTTGGTAAAAAAGCCGATGAAGAAAACCACTGCAATCGAGGCCAAGATCAGCCCCAATTTCAGGTTCTGTTTTTTCTGCTCGGGTGTGCTCATGTGTCAGCGAAGCTCAAGCGAGGATCTTGGTGGCAGACGCATTCAATTTCGGCGGCGTCTCGAAAGTGTGAAACGGCGCAGGTGAAGGCACTTCCCATTCCAGGCCTTCGGCACCTTCCCACGGTTTGGCACTGGCCTTTTCACCTTTGCCGCGCATCATTGGCAACACCACAAAGAAGAAGAAGTACACCTGCATCAGACCGAAACCGAATGCGCCCACCGACGCCACCGCGTTGAAGTCAGCAAACTGCATCGGGTAGTCGGCGTATCGACGCGGCATACCGGCCAAGCCCAGGAAATGCATCGGGAAAAAAGTGACGTTAAAGAAAATCAACGAACCCCAAAAGTGGATCTTGCCGCGGGTTTCGTTGTACATCACACCGGTCCATTTCGGGCCCCAGTAATAGACGCCAGCAAACATCGCGTACAGCGATCCTGCCACCAGCACGTAGTGAAAGTGCGCAACTACGTAGTAAGTGTCCTGAAGCTGGATGTCTACCGGTGCCACCGACAAAATCAACCCGGTGAAACCGCCCATGGTGAAGACGAAAATGAAACCGACCGCGAACAACATAGGTGTTTCGAAAGTCATCGAACCGCGCCACATCGTGGCGATCCAGTTGAATACTTTCACGCCGGTCGGTACGGCGATCAACATGGTGGCGTACATGAAAAACAGTTGCCCAGTCACCGGCATACCGGTCGTGAACATGTGGTGCGCCCAAACCATAAACGACAGAATCGCGATAGACGCAGTGGCATACACCATCGAGGTGTAGCCAAACAGCCGCTTGCGCGCAAACGCGGGAATGATCGCGCTGATGATGCCGAAGGCCGGCAAGATCATGATGTAGACCTCGGGGTGGCCGAAAAACCAGAAGATGTGCTGGTACATCACCGGGTCGCCACCGCCTGCGGGGTTGAAGAAACTGGTGCCAAAGTGGCGGTCGGTCAGCGTCATGGTGATGGCGCCGGCCAGCACCGGCATGACGGCAATCAGCAGGTAAGCTGTGATCAGCCAGGTCCAGGCGAACATCGGCATTTTCATCAGCGTCATGCCGGGTGCGCGC
>JAYUGJ010000103.1:0-12372 GCA_043738425.1 Burkholderiales bacterium | reverse complement strand
CTCGACCCGCGCATCGTCGGCGAGGAGCATTACCTGGTGGCGCGCGAAACCCAGCGCATCCTGCAAACCTACAAGTCGCTGCAGGACATCATCGCCATTCTGGGCATGGACGAGCTTTCGGAAGACGACAAGATGCTCGTCGCGCGCGGTCTGGTAGTGGTCGTCGCCGACCACGCGCGGATCCATCATCCGCGAGGTCGAGTCGAGCGGGTCGACCGCGGGATAGATGCCGAGCGATGCGATATCGCGCGACAGCACCACGGTCGAGTCGAGGTGGGCAAAAGTGGTGGCTGGTGACGGGTCGGTCAGGTCGTCGGCCGGCACGTAGACGGCCTGGATCGAGGTGATCGAGCCCACCTTGGTCGACGTGATGCGCTCTTGCAGGCGGCCCATTTCCTCGGCCAGCGTAGGCTGGTAACCCACGGCCGACGGCATGCGACCCAGCAGTGCCGACACTTCGGTACCGGCCAACGTGTAGCGGTAAATGTTATCGACGAAAAACAGCACGTCCTTGCCTTCGTCGCGAAACGACTCGGCAATCGTCAAGCCGGTCAATGCCACGCGCAGTCGGTTGCCCGGCGGCTCGTTCATCTGGCCGTACACCATGGCTACTTTCGACTCCGGCAGGTTCTCCAGATTCACCACGCCGGAATCGGCCATCTCGTGATAGAAGTCGTTGCCCTCGCGGGTGCGCTCGCCAACACCGGCGAACACCGACAGGCCGCTGTGCGCCTTCGCGATGTTGTTGATCAACTCCATCATGTTCACGGTTTTGCCGACACCGGCACCGCCGAACAGGCCGACCTTGCCGCCTTTGGCGAATGGGCACACCAGGTCGATCACCTTGATGCCGGTCTCGAGCAGGTCTTGCGATGGGCTCAACTCGTCATACGCCGGTGGCTTGCGGTGGATTGACGCAGTCAGCTCCTGGCTCACCGGGCCGCGCTCATCAATCGGCGCGCCGAGCACATCCATGATGCGGCCGAGGGTTGCGCGGCCGACCGGTACGGTGATCGGGTTCTGGGTGTTTTTGACCGTCAAACCGCGGCGCAGGCCGTCGGACGAGCCGAGCGCAATTGTGCGCACCACGCCGTCACCCAGTTGCTGCTGCACCTCGAGCGTCAGCGCAGAGCCTTCGAGCTTGAGCGCGTCGTAAATCTTCGGCATCGCATTGCGGGGAAATTCAACGTCGACCACTGCGCCGATGCACTGAACGATCTTGCCTTCTGTAGCCACTGCGGACATGTTCGTATCCTTAAAAAAATGAATGCTTAGCTGCTGACCGGATGCCGGGCGGGCCGCTTATACGGCCGCTGCACCGGCCACGATTTCGGACAGCTCTTTGGTGATCGCTGCTTGCCGGGTTTTGTTGTAGACCAGCTTCAACTCGCCGATCACCGCGCCCGCGTTGTCGGTGGCCGATTTCATCGCCACCATCCGTGCCGACTGTTCCGATGCCATGTTTTCGGCGACCGCTTGGTACACCAACGCTTCGGTGTAGCGCACCAACAAGTCGTCGATAACGGTCGCAGCGTCGGGTTCATACAGGTAATCCCAGCCGTACTTGCCGCCGCTGGCCGGTGTATCCGACACCGCCATGCGGTCAGACGACAGCGGCAGCAGCTGCTGCACCAACGGCTCTTGCTTCATCGTGTTGATGAAGCCGGTGTAGCAAAGATAAACCGCGCTCAACTTGCCCGCAGCGTACGCATCGAGCAGCACCTTGACCGGTCCGATCAATTTATCGAGGTGCGGCTTGTCGCCTAGCTGCGTCGCGTGCGACACGACCTTGGCGCCCACGCGGTTCAGGAAACTCAGTCCCTTGTTGCCGATAGCCACCGCTTCGGCTTTGCCGCCCTGCGCTTCGAGCTCTTTCAACTTCAACGTCACTGCACGCAACACGTTGGTGTTCATACCGCCGCACAAGCCTTTGTCTGTGCTGACGACGATGAAACCGACGCTTTTCACGCCCGTGTTTTGAATCAAAAACGGGTGTTTGTATTCGGGCGTGGCTTTCGACAGATTGGCTGCCAAGCTGCGGATCTTTTCGGCGAAAGGACGTGCCGCGCGCATGCGCTCTTGTGCCTTGCGCATTTTCGAGGCGGCGACCATTTCCATCGCCTTGGTGATCTTTTTGGTGTTCTCGACGCTCTTGATCTTGCCGCGTATTTCCTTGCCTGCTGCCATGACGAAACTCCTGGTTGGGTCGCGGCTGGATCAGGCGAAAGATTTTTTGAACGCTGCAACCGCAGTAGACAACTCGGCCTCAGCGTCCTTGTCGAGCGCTTTCGCGTCCTCGATCTTCTTTAGCAAACCGGCGTGGCTGGTTTTCAAGAACTGGTGCAGACCCGACTCGAACGCCAGCACTTTTTTCACATCCACATCGTCCATGAAACCTTTGTTGACCGCGAACAATGTCGCGCCCATCAACGAAATCGGCAGCGGCGAGTACTGGGCTTGCTTGAGCAATTCAGTCACGCGGGCGCCGCGGTCCAGCTGCTTGCGGGTGGCTTCGTCGAGGTCGGACGCGAACTGCGCAAACGCCGCCAATTCGCGGTACTGCGCCAAGTCGGTACGGATACCGCCGGACAGCCCTTTGATGACTTTGGTTTGCGCCGCGCCACCGACCCGCGACACTGAAATACCGGCGTTGATTGCCGGCCGGATACCGGCATTGAACAACGAGGTTTCCAAGAAAATCTGGCCATCGGTGATCGAGATCACGTTGGTCGGAACGAACGCCGACACGTCACCGGCTTGTGTTTCGATGATCGGCAGTGCGGTCAGCGAACCGGTCTTGCCCTTGACTGCGCCCTTGGTAAACGCTTCGACGTAGTCGGCATTCACGCGCGCAGCGCGTTCGAGCAAGCGCGAGTGGAGATAAAACACATCGCCGGGATACGCTTCGCGGCCTGGCGGGCGGCGCAGCAACAACGACACCTGGCGGTACGCCACAGCCTGCTTCGACAGGTCGTCGTACACGATCAGCGCGTCTTCACCACGGTCGCGGAAGTACTCGCCCATGGTGCAGCCGGAGTACGCCGACACGTATTGCATTGCGGCCGATTCAGCAGCCGTAGCGGCAACGACGATGGTGTATTCCATCGCGCCGTTGGCCTCGAGTGCGCGCACCACGTTTTTCACCGACGACGCTTTTTGGCCGATAGCCACGTAGATGCAGGTCATGTGTTGACCGCGCTGGTTGATGATCGCGTCGATGGCGACGGCGGTCTTGCCAGTTTGGCGGTCGCCGATGATCAACTCGCGCTGGCCACGGCCGACCGGAACCATCGAATCGATCGACTTGAGGCCGGTTTGCATCGGCTGGTCGACTGATTTACGGGCGATGACGCCGGGTGCAATTTTCTCGATCGGCATCGACAACTTGGCGTTGATCGGGCCCTTGCCGTCGATGGGTTGCCCCAACGCATTGACCACGCGGCCTTTGAGTTCGGGGCCGACCGGCACTTCCAAAATGCGGCCGGTGCATTTGACGGTATCGCCTTCGGCGATGTGTTCGTATTCGCCCAAGATGACCGAGCCGACCGAGTCGCGCTCGAGGTTCAGCGCCAGACCGAAGGTGGGCGAACCGTCGGGTGCGGCCGGGAACTCGAGCATTTCGCCCTGCATCACGTCCGACAAACCGTGCACGCGGCAAATGCCGTCGGCCACCGACACCACGGTACCCTGGTTTTTGATGTCGGTGGAGGCACCGAGACCCTCAATACGGCTCTTGATGAGTTCGGAAATTTCAGCGGGATTCAATTGCATGGTTTCTCTCCTGTCTGTGCGCACATGCCAATGGCTCGGCGCGCTTCAGAATGAATAAAAAAGTGTTGGGACACAAACCGCGACCATCAGGTCGTGAGTGCCACCCGCATTTGCTCTAAACGCGCCTTCACCGAGGTGTCCATCACCTCGTCGCCGACCACCACCCGAATGCCACCGATCAACGCGGGTTCGATCTGTACCGTGATGTTCAGTTTGCGAGCGAAGCGTTTTTCCAGCGTGGCAGCGACCTCGGGCAACTGCGCCGCGTCAATCGGAAAGGCGCTGAATACGGTCGCATCCGAGACACCCGCACCGGCATTCGCCAGCGCGTGAAATTGCGCAGCAATCTCGGGCAACACCGTCAAACGGCCGTTGTCGATCACGGTACGCAGCAGATTTTTCATCGGCTCGGACAATGGTGTTTTCACCACCGAGTTCATCAAGTCGAACACCTGTTGGGTATCGACCTTCGGACTGTTGGCGAACTGGCGCAGCTGGCCGTTGGCCGCAATGTCAGCGACCGCATCAATTTGTCGGGCCACGCTTTGCACGTCGCCTTTGGAGGCGACGTCGAACAAGGCTTCCGCGTACGGCCTGGCAAGGGTAGCGAGTTCGGCCATGGCTCAAGCCTCCGGCGGGATCGACAACCACAACGACACCACCGACGCCGCGCCGCTCACAGCTCCACCTTCAAGCGGTTGAGCAAATCGGCATGTACCGACGCGTTGACTTCGCGCTTCAAGATTTGCTCGGCACCTTTGACCGCCAACATGGCGACCTGCTCACGCAATGACTCACGGGCCTTGATCGACTCTTGTTGCGCTTCCGCTTTGGCGGCAGCGACGATCTTGATGCCTTCGTCATTGGCACGTGTCTTGGCTTCTTCCACCATCGACTGGGCCAGGCGCTCGGCGTCAGCCAACCGCTGCGCCGCATCCGTGCGGGCCATCGACAACTGCTCTTCAACGCGTTTGTTGGCGGTCGTCAACTCCGCTTTCGCTTTGTCGGCAGCCGACAAACCGTCGGCGATTTTTTTTGCACGTGCGTCGAGCGCGGTGGTGATGGGTGGCCAGATGTATTTCATCGTGAACCCGACCAAAATCAGGAACACGATCATCTGAATGAAGAATGTCGCAGTGATGCTCACGTTGATGCCTCGATCAGGGTGGCAGGATCAGCCGGCCTGACAACAGGCCGACGAATGAACTCGATTCGGGCTGCTTATTTAGGCAGATTCGCGAGCTGGGCCAAGAACGGGTTGGCAGTGGTGAACCACAACGCGATACCGGTTCCGATGATGAACGAGGCGTCGATCAAACCGACCAGCAGAAACATTTTGGTTTGCAGCTCGCCCATCAATTCAGGCTGGCGCGCAGCCGATTCGAGGTATTTGCTGCCCATGACGCCGATGCCGATACAAGCACCCATTGCGCCCAGACCAATGATGAGACCAGCGGCAACCGCGACGAGACCAATCAGTTCCATGATGATTCCTGTAGTGAAGTAAAAAACGAGGTGGAAGAAAAAAACGAGATCAGTGCGTCTCGTGGGCTTGACCGATGTAGACGAGTGTCAACATCATGAAAACGAAGGCCTGCAGCGTGATGATCAATATGTGAAAGATCGCCCACACCGTGCCAGCGACGATGTGCAGTGCAGCCAGCGCAAACCCGCCGAGCGACAACGTGAACGCACCGCCGAGCAGCGCGATGAGCAAAAAAATCAGCTCGCCGGCGTACATGTTTCCGAACAACCGCATGCCGTGCGATACCGTCTTTGCGACGAACTCGACGATCTGCATCGCGAAGTTGAATGGATACAGAGCCCAGTGGTCGCCGAACGGCGCTGCGAAAAGTTCGTGGATCCAGCCGCCGACGCCCTTGATCTTGACGTTGTAGACCAGGCAGGCGATCAACACACCTACCGACAAACCCATCGTGATGGACAAGTCGGCGGTCGGCACCACGCGAAGGTAGGCGTGCTCGGGGTCGTGGCCTGCCGCACCATAGATCCATTTCCAGATCAGTGGCAGCAAATCGACCGGCAACAAATCCATGGCGTTGAGCAAGAAGATCCACACAAAAACCGTCAGCGCGAGTGGGGCCACCAGCTTGCGGCTGTTGGCGTTGTGCACGATGCCTTTGGCTTGGCTCTCGACCATTTCGAACAAGATTTCTACCGCCGCCTGGAAGCGCCCCGGCACGCCGGAAGTCGCCTTGCGGGCTGCTTTCCACAGCAAAAAACAACCCAATACGCCGAGCAACGTAGAGAAAATTACGGAGTCGAAATTGAGGACAGAAAAGTCCACCAGACTGGCGGGCTTGCCGGTAGACAGATGGGTCAGGTGGTGAACGATGTATTCACCCGCGGTGGGCGCATGGGCTTCGGCTGCTTCAGCTGACATGTCGTTGAGTCCTGATTGATCTGCGTTCTAACGTGCGCGCCACAGCAGCGCGAACCAATAAACCTGCATACACAACACGGCGCTGGTCAGCAATGCGGGCCAGCTCAGCGGCTGCACCAGCTTTGGCGCCAACATCAACAAGGCGATCGACAACCCTGTTTTCACCGTGCTCCACAACATGACGCTGGCAGCGCTTGCGCCAGGCGACAACCGTGACATCCGGCTCGTCATACCGCGCGCCATCAATGCACTCGGCAGCACCACCACCAGCGCGCCGTAGGCCGCCGACCACATCGCTGCCGAACTGGCCAACCACCACAGTGCGCCCGTAGCAACCAATGCGCCCACAGCCAACTGCGCTGAAACCACCCACCAAGGCGACAACATGGGTTTTCGGGCCCGAAGCAGCTGCGCCTGCTCGCGCGTCAACGGCGTTACTGGCGGATCAGCCTCATCGTCGTTAAATCCGATGGGCAACACGTTGTTCGCGGCACCCCGGTGAATCAAAGCAGTCATGGCCGGCTGATTTCAGTACAGCCTCGAATTATATGCATAAACCCGCATTGCGTTCGATAGCAATTTGGGTGCAATTCCGGCGCGTGAGGCACCTGGTGCTCGGTGCCTGGTGCTCGGTGCCTGGTCCGCAAGTTCTGCGCGCAGGCGTCGACGCAGTGACTTCGGTGCCAGCCCGCCGGGCGCCAGGTGAAACAAAGCGAACGGACGGGCGTGGGCGGGCGACGGCGAGGCGTCGCAGGTCGGCGCAGTTTCAACCGAAAAAATTCACTGGCAATCCCGGCACCTCGACACGAACCGACAGCAACATGCCGGCCCACGGCTGGGCCGCCAGCTCGGTCGCGGATCGCTGATGGCGCGCAGTGGTGAGGTACAACGTTTTCAAATCTGCCCCGCCGAAGCACGGCATGGTGGGGCATTGCACCGGCAGTTTGAGCTCGCGCAACACCGCACCAGCGGGCGTGATGCACAGCACCCGCCGCCCCTCGAACATCGCGACCCAGTAGTTGCCCTCGACATCAACTGCCGCACCATCGGGCCGCCCACCGTAGCCGTCGAGCGACGCGCCGTTTGGCTTGACGGCGAACTGGCAAAACGCTCGCCGCTGGTCCAATGTGCCGCTGGCGGAGTCGAAGTCGAACGCGTAAACCGCGTGCGCCCTGGTGTCGCTGACATACAGCGCGTTGCCGCTCGGGCTCCACGCCAGGCCATTGACCACCGTCAAGTCCTCGGCTTTGCGAGTCAGGCGGCTGCCATCGAAGCAATATAGCGATGCCAGCGCGCGGTCACGTGGCTCGTACACCGTGCCGACCCAAAAGCGGCCCTGCGGATCGCACTTGCCGTCGTTGAAGCGCTCGGTCTGTGGG
This sequence comes from Burkholderiales bacterium, assembly GCA_043738425.1. Taxonomy (GTDB): domain Bacteria; phylum Pseudomonadota; class Gammaproteobacteria; order Burkholderiales; family Burkholderiaceae_C; genus PBB1. The sequence continues at coordinate 4,818 of JAYUGJ010000103.1, read as the reverse complement.
TCGTAAGGCGCTGCCGCCAGCACGCTGCGTCGCCCGCTCGCGCAGTCGAAGTGCCACAACCCATCGCGCATCGCCAGCAACAACCCGCCGTCGCGCATGGGCGCGCAGCTCGCGAGCTCGGTATCGAATCGCCAGTGCCGCAGCGCGCCGCTGTTTGGATCAAAACGGTTCAGCTGGCGGGCCGCGATGTCACAGTAATAAAGCGCCTCTTCTGTGGGGTGCCAAAACGGCGATTCACCGAGCTCGCTGGGCTGCGCTACCGCCACCGTGACTGACGCGTCGCCGGCGCGTGCAACCGCTCGACTCACGCCCGCCGACTCACAGCACCGACACCTCGAGCGTCATCGACGCCTCGAAGCGTTCGCCCGGTTGCAGCGTGCGCACGCCATGCGCCGCCGGATCGGCCATGTGGATGGCGTTGCTGACATGGCTCACCGGTTCGACACAAAAGTACGCTTTGTCGGGCGGCGTGTAGACCACCAAGTGCGTCAGATTCGATGTCAGTTGAAGCGAAAACTTTTCATCGCGAATGCGCGCCGGGCCATTCCACCCGTCGAAGCAGTGGTCGTAGGTCAGGTGCGCCACATCGCTATCGATACCGGGCTGCGCGACGCTGCGCACCGGCAGCTGCGTTGCGTCGGTTTCCCAGCGATTGCTCAACTCCATGTGCAAGCGGCTGCGTTCGCGTTTCGGGAAGTACGGATGCCAACCCAACCCCACCGGTTGCGCCACCTCGGCGATGTTGGTGATGACCATCTGCGCTACCAACGCGCTCGGCGTCAGCGTAAAAAACTGCTGCGCCTCGAACGCGAACGGCCAATGCGCATCGGGCGTGTGACGGTAGGCCAGCGCCACATCGGCCGCGCTGTGCGACACCATTTCCCATCCACGCAACCAACCGACTCCGTGCACCGAATGCGGGTTGTCATCGAAGTTGGTGGCGGTAGTGTAGTCACGGCTTTTCCAGCGGAATCGCTTGTACGCCAAACGGTTCGAATACGGCACCAGCGGGTAACACGCGGCCTGCCGCGCGCTGGTCAACGCGCCCGGCTCCGTCGAACGCAAGATCGGCGTGTCGCGGTGCCACAAGCCCGCGATACAGCCACCCAGATCGGCGCGCACCGCCAACCGCAGGGCACCCGCGTGCAGCTCGAAAGTGCCTTCGGCGGCGGCATGGTCAAACACAGGTGCAAGTGCAGTGCTCATCGATTTTCCTGAGGGTCAACATAATGGAAAGATGGTCACGCGGCAGCGAAACCATTCGGTTCATCGTACGCCGCGTGGCGGCGATTGGTGCGCTCCGGTAGGGCCAGCTGCCCACGCACTCAAGTCAGCTCGACTTTCAAATAGTGCGATCCCGCCAGCGCGCTGTAGTGAAACGGCGGTATCTCTTCGAAGCCCAGCGATTGGTACAAACCGCGCGCGGCTTCCATGTGGTCGAGCGTGTCGAGCAGCGTCGCCGAATAGCCCGCGCGACGCGCCTCGTCGAGCAGCGCCTGCGCCAACAAACGCCCCAGCCCAAAGCGCCGAAAGGCCGGGCGCACGTACAGCCGTTTCATCTCGCAGGCGTTGGCATAGTCGACGTCGGTCAGACCGCGAAACGCCCCACAGCCGGCCAACGTGCCATCGACAAGCGCCAACAACAAATGCCCATGCGGCGCGGCGTAGTCGCCTGGCAATCCGGCCAGCTCCGCGTCGAACGTTTCGGCGTGAAGATCGAAAGCCAGACCGCCCGCGTACTCGCGAAAAAGGCCGCGCACGGCCGCCAGCGAATCGTCATCGCTCGCAATCACAAGGCGTATGTCAGGCGACGGCATGCTGTTCAAAACTGGGGCAGCAGGTCCAGATCAGTTTATCGCCGCCTCGCGCACGGCTTTTCGCTGCGGTCGAACTGCGCGAACGACTTGCCCGGTCCCGCAAACCTGATACAACCCGCGACTGATGACGCCGCCCGAAACACACCACCTTGTCCGAACACGCTGATGTTCGACTCGACCATTCCATTTGGTGAGCCCGAGTTGATGCGGGCCAGCAGCTACCGGCAGTATTTGCCTGGCCAGCTGGGTGGTTATTCGAACAGCGTAATGAGCGAGAGCCTGGCCACCCTGAGCCCGTCGCTGGTGGCCGACCTGCGGCGGGTCGAGTTCGACCAACGGCGCTTCGAGCCGCTCGATGTATTGACCGCGTGTCTGCGTCACGCCCAAGCGGTCACGGTGCACTTGCAGTGCGGCGACCGCGCCGTGCCGTTGACAGTTTTCCCGCGCGAACGGCAGTTGCATTGCCCCCTGCGCATCGCCGACTTGCTCACGCAGCGCAAGCCCGATCTCCAGGTCATGCACGTAGAGCCCGCACTGATGCGCGCGCTCAAGGAGTCCGATGTGGGCCCCGGCCGAACCGGCGAGGCGAGCTTTCCCGACCTCGGTTTTTACCCACTCGGCCCGATGTTGTGGGAGCTGGCGCTGAACGGCAGCCGCAGCGAGCTGTTGCCTGAGATCGCCGGCCCCGCGGTCTACCGCGTCAGCCTCGGCTTCGAATTGGGCGGCATTCAGCTGTCGGGTGCGTTGATGTCGGCGGTGTACCGGCTGCGCCGCGGCTCGTGTCAGCTGCGCGAGATGGCCACCTGGCCGGGCCTAGACCGCGAACGTGCCGAACGCCTGTTGAATGCGCTGTACCTGCAGTCGGGGCTGATCGTCAGCCGATCACACCCCGACGTCATCGGTGAAAGCTGGTTCAGCGGGCTCGGGCGCTGAGCTAGGCCGAACGCGCTCAGCCAGGCTGGCCCAACGCATCCCAGCGTTCCATCGCGACCAGCAACTCGCCGTCGATTTGTGCCACCCGCGTCTGCGCGGCCACCACGCCCGACGGGTCCCGGCTGTACGCATCGGCGTCGCCCAACAATGCGTTCAACTTCAACTGTTCGGCTTCCAGCGCGTCGATGCGGCCCGGCAGTTCATTGAGCTCGCGCTGCTCTTTGTAGCTCAGCTTGCGTGCCTTGCGAACCACCGCGGGCTCGGCAACCACCGCGGGTTTTGCTGTAGGTGCCAGGTCTTTAGACTTGCCCAACGCTTTGGCCGCTTGCGCGCGAATCGCCTGCGCCCGGTCGCGCTGAATTTTCCAGTCCTCGTAGCCGCCTTCGTATTCACGCCAGCGGCCGGGTGATTCATCGCCTTCCCAGACGATGGTGCTGGTCACCACGTTGTCGAGAAAACGCCGGTCATGGCTGACCAAAAACACCGTGCCTTTGTACGACTGCAGCAGCTCTTCCAACAGTTCGAGCGTGTCGATATCAAGGTCGTTGGTCGGCTCGTCGAGCACCAGCACATTGGCTGGCAATGCAAACAAGCGGGCCAGCAACACGCGGTTGCGTTCACCGCCGCTCAAGGTGCGCACGGGTGAATTGGCGCGCTCGGGCGAGAACAAAAAGTCGTTCAAGTAACTCATCACGTGCTTGCGCTGGCCGGCAAACTCGACCCACTCGCTGCCCGGGCTGATGGTGTCGGCCAGCGTCGCGTCGAGGTTCAGCGTGCTGCGCATCTGGTCGAAGTACGCCACCTCGATCTTGCTGCCCTGGCGCACTTTGCCGCTGTCCGGTTGCAGCTCGCCGAGGATGAGTTTGAGCAGCGTGGTTTTGCCCGCGCCGTTCGGGCCGATCAGGCCGACCTTGTCGCCGCGCAAGATGGTGGCGCTGAAATCCTTGACGATGAGTTTGGGCGTCGCATGGTCATTGAACTGCAGCGTCACGTCACGCAATTCGCCGACGATCTTGCCGCTGGCCGCGCCGGTGTCGACTTCCAGCCGCACCTGGCCCAAGGAGTCGCGCCGCTTTTGGCGTTGATCGCGCAACACTTCCAGCCGCTGGATGCGCGCCACGCTGCGGGTTCGGCGCGCCTCCACGCCTTTGCGTATCCACACCTCTTCTTGTGCCAACAGCTTGTCGGCACGCGCATTGGCCAGCGCATCCGACGCCAACTGCTGCTCTTTCATCATTTCGTAGGCGCTGAAGTTGCCGGGGTAGCTGCGAATCACGCCACGGTCGAGTTCGATGATGCGGGTCGCCACGCCATCCAAAAACGCGCGGTCGTGGGTGATCAGCATGACGCTGCCTTTGAAGCCGCGCAACAGTTCTTCCAGCCACGCAATCGAGTCGAGGTCGAGGTGGTTGGTCGGCTCGTCGAGCAGCAGCACGTCGGGCACCGCCACCAGCGCCTGCGCCAGCGCCACGCGCTTCTTCATGCCGCCCGACAACTGGCCGATCTCGCGCGAACCGTCGAGGTGCAACTGCGCCAGCGTGGTGTCGACGCGCTGTTCCCAGTTCCAGGCGTCGAGCGCCTCGATGCGCGTTTGCAAGGCATCGAGGTCGACGCCGTCGGCGTGCTCTTCGTAGGCCTGCCGCACCGCGCGCGCTTCGGCCACGCCCTCGCTGACCGCATCGAACACGCTGTGCCCGGGATCGAACGCCGGTTCCTGCGGCACGTAGCAGATGCGCACGCCCTGCGTCATCTGCAGCAGGCCGTCGTCGAGCTTTTCGAGGCCGGCGATGATTTTCAGCATCGACGACTTGCCGGCGCCGTTGCGGCCGATCAGGCCGAGCCGCTCACCGGTATCGAGCGAAAACGCCGCGTTGTCGAGCAGGGCCACGTGGCCGAAAGCCAGGTGGGCATTGGAGAGGGAGAAGACAGCCATGCCTCGATTGTGCGGGTTGACCCTCGCCCGCCCCTCATGCACTCGCGGCCCGAGCGCCGAAAATGGCGCGATGCCCTCCTCCGACATCCTTCACGACGCCTTCTACAAGTTCATCGACATTGCCGATGTGGAAGG
>JAYUGJ010000102.1:0-2690 GCA_043738425.1 Burkholderiales bacterium | reverse complement strand
TTGGTCAGCGTGGTGATCAGCACCCGTTCGCCGACCTCGACGCGCAGCCGAATTTCCTGCAACACATCGTCGACCTGGTGGGTGGCCGGCCGCACTTCCACCATCGGGTCGATGAGGCCGGTGGGGCGCACCACCTGCTCGACCACCTGGCCGGCGGTTTTCTGTTCATAGGCCGCTGGCGTGGCCGACACGAACATCACCTGGCGCATCTTGGTTTCGAATTCTTCAAAGCGCAGCGGCCGGTTGTCGAGCGCACTCGGCAACCTGAAACCGTATTCGACCAGCGTGGTCTTGCGCGCGCGGTCGCCGTTGTACATGCCGCCGAGTTGGCCGATCAGCACATGCGATTCGTCCAGAAACATCAGCGCGTCTTTTGACAAATAGTCGACCAAGGTCGATGGCGGCAAGCCGGGTGCCGCGCCCGACAAATGGCGGGTGTAGTTCTCGATGCCTTTGCAGTGGCCGATCTCTTGCAGCATTTCCAGATCGAACCGGGTGCGTTGTTCGAGCCGCTGGGCTTCGACCAATTTGCCCATGCCGACCAGCTCGGCCACCCGCTCGCGCAGTTCGCTTTTAATCGATTCAATCGCGTTGACCACCTTGTCGCGCGGCGTCACGTAATGGCTGGACGGGTACACCACGAAGCGCGGAATTTTTTGCCGGATGCGGCCGGTCAGCGGGTCGAACAGCGACAGCGATTCGACCTCGTCGTCGAACAACTCGATGCGTATCGCCAGCTCGGAATGCTCGGCCGGAAAAATGTCGACGGTGTCGCCACGCACGCGAAACGTGCCGCGCGAAAAATCGACCTCGTTGCGGCTGTATTGCATGCGCACCAGCTGCGCGATCAGGTCGCGCTGGTTTTGCTTGCCGCCCACGCGCGTCACCAGCCGCATCTCCAGGTAGTCCTCGGGCGCACCGATGCCGTAGATGGCGCTGACGGTGGCGACGATGACCACATCGCGCCGCTCGAGCAAACTTTTGGTGGCACTCAAGCGCATTTGCTCGATGTGCTCGTTGATCGAGCTGTCTTTCTCGATGAACAAATCGCGCTGCGGCACATACGCCTCAGGCTGGTAATAGTCGTAGTAGCTGACGAAATACTCGACCGCGTTTTTCGGAAAGAACTCGCGGAACTCGGCGTACAGCTGCGCGGCCAGCGTTTTGTTCGGCGCAAAAACAATCGCTGGGCGGCCCATTTGCGCAATCACATTGGCCATGGTGAAGGTTTTGCCCGAACCGGTCACGCCCAGCAGCGTCTGGAAGCTCAGGCCGTCGTGGATGCCCTCGACCAGCTGCGCAATCGCGGTCGGCTGGTCACCGGCTGGCGGATACGGCTGGAACAGCTGAAACGGCGAGCCGGGGTAGCTGACGAACTCGCCGACCTCGGCTGCAGCCGCATCAGCCAGCGAAACAGCGGCCACATTCAGATCAACAGGTTCGGCCATGGCAGATAAAATCTCAGGGTTAACTCGCGGTACGGCAGGGCGATGCGACCTGAAAGGGTAGCCCAAACCCGCCGACCTCACGCACGCCGCGCCCACTGCGCGCGCACCACTGACGCCCCCAGAAGGAACCCCCATGGCATCGCTATTTGCCGCCGTCGACATGGCCCCGCGCGACCCGATCCTCGGCCTGAACGAGCAGTTCAACGCCGACCCGAACCCGGCCAAAGTCAACCTCGGCGTCGGTGTCTACTTCGATGACGCTGGCAAATTACCGTTGCTGAAATGCGTGGCCGCCGCCGAAAAGCTGATTTTCGAGACCGCCAAGCCGCGCGGCTATTTGCCAATCGACGGCATTGCCGCGTACGACAAAGCGGTGCAAGGCTTGGTGTTCGGTGCGACCAGCGCGGCAGTCACCGAAGGCCGCGTGGCTACGGTGCAGGCGCTCGGCGGCACCGGTGGTTTGAAGATCGGTGCCGACTTTTTGCGGCAATTGGCGTCACGCGCCGGCAGCTCGCCGAAAGTGCTGATCAGCGACCCGAGCTGGGAAAACCACCGCGCACTATTTACCAACGCGGGCTTCGCGGTCGAGACCTATCCGTACTACGACGCCGACAAGCGCGGCGTCGATGTCGACGGCATGTTGACCGCGCTGAACACCGCAGCCGCCGGCACCATCGTGGTGTTGCATGCCTGCTGCCACAACCCGACCGGCTACGACATCAGCCCGGCTGACTGGGAGCGGGTGATCGCGGTGGTCAAGTCGCGCGGGTTGACGCCCTTTCTCGACCTGGCCTACCAGGGCTTTGGCGACGGCATCGTCGAGGACGGCGCGGTGGTGCGCCAGTTCATCACCGCCGACATCGATTTCTTCGTTGCCACGTCCTTCTCCAAGAGCTTTTCGCTTTACGGCGAGCGGGTGGGCGCACTCAGCGTGGTGTGCGGCAGCGCCGATGAAGCCGCAAGGGTGCTGTCGCAACTGAAGGTCACCATCCGCACCAACTACAGCAACCCACCGACCCATGGTGCCCAGGTGGTGGCCACGGTGCTCGACACCCCGGCGCTGCGCGCCCAGTGGGAACAAGAGCTGGCCGGCATGCGCCTGCGCATCCAGCAGATGCGCAGCCTGTTGCTCGACAAGCTCACTGCCAGGCTGCAGGCCGCCGGCATCGCGCAGGATTTCTCCTTCATCACCCGCCAGCGCGGCATGTTCAGCTACTCGGGCCTGAGCCAGCCGCAGATGGC